>NZ_CP088297.1:3753391-4054283 GCF_024666615.1 Aquabacterium sp. J223
GCCGGCTGGCGCAGCGGGTGCGGCACGAATGGGAGCAGGCGCTGCGCGGCTGGTCGCAGCAGCGGCGCTTCAGCCTGTACCGCGCCGTGCAGCCGGTGCTCACGCGCGCGGTGTGCCACTGGGCGGGCGTGCCGCTGCAGGACCACGACGTGGCCCTGCGCTGTCGCCAGCTGGTGGCGCTGTTCGACGGCGCCGGCTCGGGCGTGCTGGGCCACCTGCAGGCGCGGCTGGCGCGCGGCCGGGCCGAGGCCTGGCTGGGCCGCATGATCGAGGCGGCGCGCGCCGGCGCGATCAAGCTGCCGGCCGACAGCCCGGCCGCCGCGGTGACGCAGTACCGGGAGGCCGACGGCCGGTGGCTGCCGGTGCGGGTGGCGGCGGTGGAGCTGCTCAACCTGCTGCGCCCGGTGGTCGCGGTGTCGGTCTACATCGCCTTCGTCGCCCATGCGCTGCACACCCACCCCGAGTGGCGCCGCCGCCTGGCCGACGCCGGCCACGGCGGTTCGACGGCACACCCTGGCGCTGCGCACCTTGCCTCCGAAAGGGATGCGGCGTCTCCGCCGGAGCGGCCGAGCGGGAGCGCCTCGGCCCTGTCCTTCGTGCAGGAGGTGCGGCGGCACTACCCGTTCTTCCCGGTCATCGCGGCGCGCGTGCGGCACGACTTCGAGTGGAACGGCCTGCGCTTTCCAGCCGGCCGGCGGGCCCTGCTCGACCTCTACGGCACCAACCACGACGCGCGGGCCTGGGGCGATCCGGGCCAGTTCCGGCCCGAGCGCTGGCAGCAGCGCGCCCCCGGCCGGTTCGACTTCGTGCCGCAGGGCGGCGGCGACGCGGCGATGGGCCACCGCTGCCCGGGCGAGGACGCCACGGTGCAGCTGATGCTCGTGGCGCTGCAGATGCTCGTCCGCCGCATGCGCTACGAACTGCCCCCGCAGCGGCTGCAGGTGGCGATGGACCGCCTGCCCGCGCTGCCGCGCGACGGCGTGCTGATCGAGCGGGTGCGGCCGATGGCGTGACGTCGGGCGAGGCCCGGCCGCCGTGGGGGCGGCCCGGGCCCGGCCGGGCCGCTACGCGGACGGGCCGTTGCGGATCACCACCAGCTTCGACAGGTCGAACAGGTTCACCGGCCGCGACGACAGCACCTGCCAGTCGTGCACGGCGATGTGGTCCTCGTAGCGGAACTCGCTGCGGAAGCCCACGCGGTCGGCCAGCCGCTTGACCGCGCGCTCCATCAGCCACCAGAAGCGGCTGCCGCTGAAGTGGTTGACGATGAGGATGTGGCCGCCCGGCTTGCACACCCGGCGCACCTCCTGCACCAGCCGCTCGGGGTGTGGGGTGACGGACAGGACGTAGGGCACGGTGACGCAGTCGAAGGCCGCGTCGGGCAGGTCCATCGCCTCGGCGTTCATCAGCTGCAGGCCGATGTCGCGGCCCGGCAGCTTCGCGGCGCGCTGGCGGGCCCGCTCCAGCATGTCGTGCGACACGTCGACGCCGAGCACGCGGGTGGTCGCCGGGTAGTGCTCCAGCGCCAGGCCGGTGCCCACGCCCACTTCCAGCAGCGAGCCGGGCTGCAGCGCCGCGGCGGCCTCGGCCATGGCGCGCCGGCCCGGTTCCAGGCTGGCGCCATAGACCCAGTCGTACAGCGGCGCCAGCCGGTCGTAGGTGCGGGCCACGCCCTGGGCCACCGGCCGCGGCGCGGGGTGGGACCGGCGGTTGGCGGGCGCGCCGTGCACGGCGCGGTCGGAGGTCGCGATCTCGGCCTGCAAGCCGCCCTCGTTCATCGGCAGTTCTCCTGGGTCGTGTGACAGCAACAAGACAGCGGGGGAGCAAGGACGGTACCCGCGGCGCCCTGCCGGGACAAGCCCGGGACGCCGGCCGGGAACGCGTCGCCTGCCCCATCCACCCGGGGACCGGGAGGTGCGCCGGTTGCCGCGCCACGGCGGATGAACCCCGCCATCGACGTCGTCGTCATCAACCTCGCCTCCGAACCCCGTCGCTGGCTCGCCATGCAGGCGCAGTTCGCCGCCCTCGGCCTGCGCGCACGCCGCATGGAGGCCGTGGCCGGCCGCGACCTCCAGCCGCACCAGCGGGCGGCACTCTACAGCGAAGCGCTCAACCGGCGGCAGTACCACCAGCCCCTGTGCCCCGGGGAGATCGGCTGCTACGCCAGCCACCTGGCGCTGTGGCGCGCGCTGGTCGACTCGCCGGCCGAGTGCATGGCGGTGTTTGAGGACGACATGGCGCCCGCGGCCGACCTGCCGGTGGTGCTGCGCGCGCTGGCGCACCTGCCGGGGTGCTGGGACATGGTCAAGCTCATCGGCCGCGCCCGGTCGGAGAAGCTGGCGGCGGCCCGGCCGTTCGCCTCCGGCCGCCAGCTGGTTCGTTACCGCCGGGTGCCCAGCCTGACAGGCGCTTACGTCGTGCACCGCCGGGGCGCGCAGAAACTGCTGTCACGCCGACTGCCCTTCGGCCGGCCGGTGGACGTCGACCTGCGCCACTGGTGGGAATGCGACCTCGACCTGTTCGGCGTCTGGCCCTACCCGGTGCAGGCGGCGCCGGCGGCCCACCGCTCCACCATCGAGGACCGCCAGCGGGTGCCGCGCGACGCCGCCAGCCGCTGGCGCCGGCTGGTGCAGCAGGCCGGCTACTCGCTGCACAACTGGCAGGCCCGGCAGCGGCCGCCGGCGGCGTCCGACGACGGCAGCCCACCACCGCGGCCGGCGGCCGGCGGCCGGTCCGACTGGGCGCAGGGCCCGGTGCGGTGAGCGCCCGCCAGCCCCACCGCCACCCGCGCAACCTGATCGTGCTGCGGGCAGGCGACCAGTCGCTGCACCGCCCCTGGATCGCCGGCCCCGGGCGGCCCGACTTCGACCTCTTCATCAGCTACTACGGCCGCACGCCCGACCGCCACCGCGAGGACGCCGACCACTGGGAGCACCGCCCCGGCCCGAAATGGCCGGCCCTCTTCGACCTGCTGGCCGAGCACCGGGCGCTGGTGGACGAGTACGACGCCGTCTGGTTCCCGGACGACGACCTGGCCGCCGACACCGACACGCTGAACCGGCTGTTCGCCTTCTTCCACGCCCACCGGCTGCACCTGGCGCAGCCGGCGCTGACCCGCAACTCGTACCACACCTGGAGCACCCTGCTGCAGGAGCCGGACTGCCACCTGCGCTTCACCCGCTTCGTCGAGGTGATGGCCCCGCTGTTCAGCCGCCAGGCGCTGCAGGCCTGCGGCCCGTCGTTCGCCGAAAGCCGCAGCGGCTGGGGCCTCGACTGGGTCTGGCCGGGACTGTGCGACCGCGCCGGCCTGCACGGCATCGCGGTGATCGACGCCACCCCGGTGCGGCACACCCGGCCGGTGGGCGGCGAGCTCTACCGCAACCACGCCGACCTCGACCCGCGGGCCGACGCCCGGCGCATCCTCGCCCGCTACGGGCTGCAGGAGGTGCGGGCCGAGGCCAAGTACTCGGTCGAAGCCCGGGTCCGCGATGTGCCACTGCCCGCGGGCGAGCGCTTCGTCTTCTGGCTGAAGAAGCTCAACGGCCGACGAAAGCACATGACCCGAACCTGATGACGACCCTCAGCCCCCTGCAGCGGCTGGTGCTGCCCAACCTGGAAACCCCCGCGCCGGAGAGCCTGTACCTGCGACCGAACGACCGCGCGTGGGTCGAACTGGGCGTGCCGCGCGTGCACTTCGAAGCCGGCGGCGTGGTGCACACCGACACCTGGTTCGGCGCCTTTCCGGTGTCGTCGTGGAAGCGCCATGCGGCGCTGTCCTCGCTGGTGCTGGAGGTCGAGGGCAGCGGCGACTTCATGCTTTCGCTCGGCCTGCACACGCCGGCCCGCCATGGCGCCTGGCTGACGGAGCAGTTCGTCTCGCCGCGGCCCGGCAAGCCGGCGCGGCTGGAGGTGCCGGGCTGGGCGGCGCTGACCACCGGGCTGCTGTACTTCCGGCTGCGCGCGCTCGGGGCCGCGGTGCTCGACGGGGCCCGCTGGAGCACACCCGACGCGCCCCGCCAGGAGGTCACCCTGGGCGTGGTGGTGACGCACTTCAACCGGGTCGCCCAGGTGGTGCCGGCGATCGAGCGGCTGCGGCGCCACCTCTTCGCCCGCCCCGAGCTGCAGGACCGGCTGACGCTGACGGTGGTCGACAACTCGAACAACCTGCCCGACCTGTCGCACCTGGGCGCGGACGACCGCTTCACCGTGCTGCCCAACCGCAACCTGGGCGGCACCGGCGGCTTCACCCGCGGGCTGCTGTCGCTGCTGGACGACGGCCGCCACACGCACTGCCTGTTCATGGACGACGACGCCTCCTGCGAGCCGGAGTCGATCGCCCGCATCGTGACCCTGCTGCAGCACGCGCGCACACCGCGGCTGGCCGTCGCCGGCGCGCTGCTCGACGAGCTGCGTCCCTGGCAGCTGATGGAGAAGGGGGCCCGCTTCGACGGCATGTGCCGGCCGCTGCACGCCGGGCTGGACATGGGCCGGCTCGACGACCTGCTGCAGACCGAGACCCGCACCGAACGGCCGGACTACGGCGGCTGGTGGTGCTTCGCCTTCGCGCTGAAGGACATCCGGCGCTTCCCGTTCCCTTTTTTCGTGCGGGGCGACGACGTGTTCTTCAGCCTGGCCAACGGCTTCCACATCGCCACCCCCCTGGGCATCGGCTGCTGGGGCGAGCCGTTCTGGCTCAAGCACGGGCCGATGACCGCCTACCTCGACGCGCGCTACCACCTGCTGCACGCCCTGCTCGACGACCGCCGCGGCGGGCGCGGCGTGCTGCGGCTGGCCAAGGGCCTGTTCTGGCGCCCGCTGTTCGGCTACCAGTACGCCACGGCCCGTGCCTTCACGCTGGCGATGGAGCACCTGCTGCAGGGACCGCGCTTCTTCCAGGACCACCTCGACCTGGCCGACGTGCGCGCGCAGATCGGTGCGTGGACGCCGGTGGAGAAGCTGTCGCCGCTGCAGGACGTGGACGCGCTGCCGCTGCGCGGGCCGCGCCGCCGGCCGGAAAGCGCGCTGCGCCGGCTGGGCCGCAAGCTCACGCTGCAGGGCTTCCTGCTGCCGCGCGCGCTGCTGCGCGACCGCGTGCTGCGGCTGGGCAAGGGCTACCACGTCGACGAGGCGTCGGTGTTCCGCTTCCGCCGCGTCCTGTACGAGCATGCCGACAGCGGCACCGGCTACCTGCTGCCGCACGACAAGCGGCTCTTCTTCGGCGAGCTGCGCCGCTTCCTGCGGGCGCTGGCCACGCTGCTGCGCCGGCTGCCGGCCCTGCGCCGCGCCCATGCCGCCGGCTTCGACGCCATGACGACGCAGGCGTTCTGGCGCGACCTGTACGCGACCGAGCTGGCGGCGAGCCCGGCCGGCCCGGCGGCCACCGCCCGCGACGTCCCGCCCGCGCCGCAGGCCGCGCCGGCCGACCGCGCCACGGCGCCGACCGCCACCTCCTGATGGTTGAGCCGGCCGTCGCCGCCGGCTCGGACCCGCCCCAGAGGTGTGCGCTAGGATCCCAGACCCACCAGGAGAGGCCGCATGGAACTCTTGTCCACCGGCATCGCCGGCCTCGATGACGTCCTCGGGGGCGGACTGGCGCCGCACCGCATCTACCTCGTGGAGGGGGAGCCCGGCGCGGGCAAGACCACCATGGGCCTGCAGTTCCTGCGCGAGGGCGTGCGGCTCGGCGAAACGGTGGTCTACATCACCCTCGCCGAAAGCCGCGAGGAGCTGACGTCGGTGGCCGCGTCACACGACTGGGACCTCGACGGCATCCACCTGCACGAGGTGCTGCCGCCGGAGGACGTGCTGGCCGGCGAGGGCCAGTACTCGATGTTCCATCCCTCCGAAGTGGAGATGGCCGACACGCTGCGCAGCATGCTGGCCGTCGTCGACGAACTGCAGCCCAGCCGCGTGGTGCTGGACTCGCTGTCGGAGCTGCAGCTGCTGGCCGAGTCGCCGCTGCGCTACCGCCGCCAGGTGCTGGCGCTCAAGCAGTTCTTCGCCCGCCGCCGCTGCACCGTGCTGCTGCTGGACGACCGCACCGCCTCCGCCGCCGGCGACCTGCAGGTGCGCAGCATCGCGCACGGCGTGATCCAGCTCGACCACTCGCTGCAGGAGTACGGCGTCGAGCGCCGGCGGCTGCGCGTCATCAAGTTCCGCGGCCGCAAGGTGCTGGGCGGGCTGCACGACTACAACCTGGTCAAGGGCGGCCTGCAGGTGTACCCGCGCCTGGTGGCCGCCGACACCCGCCGCCTCACCGACCGCGCGCAGCTGCACAGCGGCCTGCCGACGCTGGACCTGATGCTCGGCGGCGGTGTCGAGGAAGGCACCAGCACCTTGATCGTCGGCCCGCCGGGCACCGGCAAGTCGTCGCTGGCGGCGCAGTTCGTCAGCGCCGCCGTGGGCCGCGGGCAGCCGGCGGCGATGTTCCTGTTCGAGGAATCGGCGAGCAACCTGCTGCACCGCTCCGACGGGCTGAAGCAGGACCTGCGCTCGGCGCTCGACAGCGGCCTGCTCACCGTGCAGCAGGTCGACCCCGCCGAGCTGACGCCCGGCCAGATGGGCGCCGCCGCGCGCGAGGCGGTGGCCCGCGGCGTCAAGGTGGTGGTGATCGACAGCCTGAACGGCTACCTCAACGCGGTGCCGGACGAGCGTTTCCTCACCACCTACCTGCACGAGCTGCTGACCTACCTGGGCCAGCACCAGGTGGTCACCCTGCTGGTGGCGGTGCAGCAGGGCATGCTGGGCGGCGCCATGTCGACCACGCTGGACGCCAGCTACGTCGCCGACAACGTGCTGATGCTGCGCTACTTCGAGGACAACGGCCACGTGCGGCAGGCGGTGTCGGTGTTCAAGAAGCGCGGCAGCACGCACGAGCGCTCCATCCGCGACTTCAGGCTGGGCTCGGACGGCATCCACGTGGGTCAGGTGCTGCGCGGCTACCGCGGGCTGCTCACGGGCGTGCCGGTGCCCATCGCGGACACGAAGGAGCCCGAGGGCATCTGATGGAGCACCGCGTGCTCATCCATGCGCCGCTGGGCCGGGACAGCGCGCTCACCGCCCGGGTGCTGGCCGGCGCCGGCATCGATTCGACGGTCTGCGACGACGAGGCCGCGCTGCTGACGGCGCTGTCCCAGGGCGCCGGCGCCCTGCTGCTGGTCGAGGAGTCGCTGGCCGGCGGCGCGCTGCAGCAGGCGGTGACCGACTTCCTTGCCCAGCAGCCGCCCTGGTCGGACCTGCCGGTGCTGGTGATGACCAAGCCCGGCGCGAACTCCGAGGAGGCGCAGCGCGCCACCCGGCGCCTGGGCAACGTCACGCTGCTGGAACGGCCGGTGCGGCTGGGCACGCTGGTGACCAGCGTGCGCTCGGCCCTGCGCGCCCGTGAGCGGCAGTACCAGGTGCGGACGCTGAACCGGCGCAAGGACGAGTTCCTGGCCACGCTGGCGCACGAACTGCGCAACCCGCTGGCGCCCATCCGCAACGCCATGGGCATCGTCGAACGGCTGCACCCGACCGACCAGGTCCGGTCGCTGGCCGACATGGTGCAACGGCAGGTCGACCACCTGAAGCGGCTGGTCGACGACCTGCTGGACGTGGCGCGCATCACCAGCGGCAAGCTGGAACTGCAGCCCGGCCTCACGTCGGTGCAGCGGGTGATCGCGCATGCGGTGGAGATCACGCAGGCCGACCTCACCGCGCGCGGCCACCGGCTCACGGTGGACCAGCCGGCGGAGGAGGTGCCGCTGCAGGCCGATGCGGTGCGCCTGGTGCAGAGCCTGGCCAACCTGCTGGGCAACGCCAGCAAGTTCACCCCGCCGGGTGGCCACATCGAGCTCCAGGCGACGGTGCAGCCGCCGCAGGTGGAGTTCACGGTGCGCGACAACGGCAAGGGCATCGACCCGGCCCTGCTCGAGGACATCTTCGAGATGTTCGTGCAGGCGCAGCCGCGTTCCAGCGAATCGGGCGGCGGCCTGGGACTGGGCCTGCACCTCACCCGCGCCTTCGCCCGGCTGCACGGCGGCGACGTCTGGGCCCGCAGCGGCGGCCCCGGCCAGGGCAGCGAGTTTATGCTGCGCCTGCCGGTGGTGGCGCCGTCGACCGCCTCGGCCACGGCACCGGCGCCGGCGCCGCCACCCGCCGAAGGCAGCCCGCTGCCGGCGCGCGTGCTGGTGGTCGACGACAACCCGGATGCGGCCGACACCCTGCAGACGCTGCTCGGGCTGCACGGGGTGGAGGTGATCGTCGCGCGCGACGGCGCCGAGGCGGTGTCCATGGCCTGCAGCGAGCACCCGGACGCGGTGGTCATGGACATCGGCATGCCGGTGATGGACGGTTACGAGGCGGCGCGCGCCATCCGCAGCCGGCTGGCGTCGCCGCCGGTGCTCATCGCGCTCACCGGCTGGGGCCAGCAGGTGGACAAGCAGCGCGCGGCCGACGCCGGCTTCGACCACCACTTCGTCAAGCCGCTGGCCTTGGACGAACTGCTCGGCTGCCTGGCGCACGTGGCCGAGCCGGTGCCCGCGCCGCCGGCCTGACGCGGTGCCGGACCCTCGGTTTCCCCGGGCCCGCTGGGTCTGGCGGTTGCCGCGGCGCAGGTCCCCACGGAGGCCCCCCATGGACGACAACACGCTGCCCGACACCATCAGCCCGCGGGTCGTCTGACCCCACGTCCGCACCGCATGGCGCTGCCCCGACTGCACCTCGGCTGTGGCGAGCACGCCGCGGCCGGCTGGCTGAACCACGACCGCGCACCCGGTCCCGGCGTGGACCTCGTCGCCGACCTGACGCGCGGCCTGCCACTGGACGACGCCAGCGTCGGCGCGGTCGTCGGCATCCACCTGCTGCAGGACCTGGCGTGGCCGGACATCCCGCCGGTGCTGGCCGAGGTGCACCGGGTGCTGGCGCCCGGCGGCTGGCTGCGGCTGGCGCTGCCCGACCTCGAACGGGCGGTCGACGCCTTCCGCCGCGGCGATGCCAGGCGGCCTGCGGCCGCTGGCGACCACAGGCTCGGGCGATGAGCCCGCTGCTGCTCTCGCCCCACCTGGACGACGCGGTCTTCGCCTGCGGCGAATGGCTGCTCGACCACCCGGGCACCCCGGTGGTCACCGTCTTCGCCGGCGTGCCGGACGCCCCCGGGCCGCCCACCGACTGGGACCGGCGCTGCGGCTTCGACGATGCCGCCGACGCCATGGCGCAGCGGCGGGAAGAGGACCGGCGGGCGCTGGTGGTGCTGGGTGCGCGGCCGTGCTGGCTGCCCTTCCTCGACAGCCAGTACGGCCACACGCCGACGACCACCGCGGTGGCCGAGGCGCTGGTCACGCTGGCGGCCGAGTTCGGCGCCGACACGCTGGTGCTGCCGATGGGCCTGTTCCACAGCGACCACCGGCTGCTGCACCACGCGGCGCTGCAGGTGCTGGCGCGTCGCCCGGCGCTGCGGGCGCTGGCCTACGAGGACGTGCCCTACCGCGCCATCCGCGGCCTGCTGCAGCACCGACTGGCGCAGCTGCTGCGCACCGGCTGGACCGCCACGCCGGTCAAGCGCACCGCCCGGCCGGTGTCGCCGCTGAAGGCCCAGGCGCTGCGCTGCTACGCCAGCCAGCTTCGCGCCTTCGGCGAGGGCGGCCTCGACGACGTGCAGCGGCCCGAGCGCCTGTGGCGCCTGGAGCGCGAGGCGACGCCCCTTCCTTGACCGGCCACCCCGCATCGCCATGCCCCTCGCCCACCGACTCAGCATCGTCGTGCTCACCCACAACCGGCGGCACGAGCTGGTGCGCTGCCTGCGCCGGCTGCAGTCGCTGCCCGAGTCGGTGCCCATCGTGGTCGTCGACAACGGCAGCACCGACGGCACGGCGCAGCGCGTGCACCGCGACTTCCCCGCGGTGCGCCTGGTGCGCAGCGAGCGCAACCTCGGTGCGGCGGCGCGCAACCTCGGGGTCGAGGCGGTGGCGACGCCGTACGTCGCCTTCTGCGACGACGACACCTGGTGGGCCCCCGGCGCATTGACCCGGGCCGCGCTGCGGCTGGACGCGCACCCGCGGGTGGTGGCGCTGTCGGCGCAGGTGCGCGTCGGCGCCCAGAACCGGCGCGACCCCACCTGCGACGCGATGGCCGCCAGCCCGTTGCCGTCGCAGGGCCTGCCGGGGCCCGCGCTGGTCGGCTTCATGGCCGGGGCGGCGGTGGTGCGGGTGCGCGCCTTCCGCGACGCGGGCGGCTACGAGCCGCGCTTCTTCCTCGGCGGCGAGGAGGCGCTGCTCGGCCTGGACCTGCTGGCCGCCGGCGGTGCCATCGTCTACGCCGACGACATCGTCACCCACCACCACCCGTCGGCCAGCGGCCGCGACCCGCGTGGCCGCCACCTGGCGGTCGCCCGCAACCGGTTGTGGCTGGGCTGGCTGCGCCTGCCGTGGGCGATGGCGCTGGCGGACGCCCGCCTCGCGCTCGGCGAGGCGGCGCGGCAGGGGGTCCTGATGCCGGCGCTGGCGCGGGCGCTGGCCGGCCTGCCGTGGGCATTGGCACGCCGTCGCGTGGTGCCGGCCGCGGCACAGGCCGCCTACCGCGCGGTGCACCGGCCGCCGCGCGGTGCGCTCGCCGCGCCGGCAACGGCCTGTCCACCGACGACATGAGCGCCGCCTCGCCACGCCGTCCCCCGCTGCCGGCCTTCGCGCAGGTCGAGCCCATCGGCCGCTGCAACCTGGCGTGCCGCATGTGCACGGTCAACGAACGCGGCGATGCGGTGGCCGAACTCGGACTGGACCGCTTCGACGCGCTGCTCGACCAGCTGCCGGGCCTGCAGGAACTGCACCTGCAGGGCCTGGGCGAACCGATGCTGCACCCCGGCTTCTTCGACATGGTGCGGCGGGCGGTGGCGCGCGGCATCCGCGTCTCGGCCAACAGCAACCTCACGCTGTTGACCGAGCGCCGCGCACGCGCCTGCGTGACCAGCGGACTGCACACGCTGTCGGTGTCGCTGGACGGCGCCACCGCCGCCACCTACGAGGCGGTGCGGCGAAAAGCGAGCTTCGCCAAGGTGCTGCGCAACCTCGACCGGCTGGTCGCCGAACGCGACGCGGCGGGCTCGGCGCTGGAGGTGCGCGGGGTGATGGTGCTGATGCGCGGCAACCTGCACGAGCTGCCGGCGCTGGTGCGGCTGCTGCACGACCACGGCGTGCACGCGCTGCTGGTGCAGCGGCTGTCCAGCGACCTCGACCAGCCGGACCTGCCGGCGCGCTACATCCCGATCCGCCGCTACGTCGACGAGGCCGAGCTGCACGATGCCGACCGGCCGCGCATGGCCGAGGTGTTCGACGCCGCGCGCGCGCTGGCTCACCGGCTGAGCTTCAACCTGCACCTGCCCAAGCTGCCCGCGGCCGGCGCCGCGCCGCCTGCCGACGCCGCCGGCGGCCCGGGCCGCTGCACCTGGCCGTCGGACCAGCTCTACCTCACCGCCGCCGGCGAGCTGCTGCCCTGCTGCATGGTGGCCACCGCCGACCGCGCCAGCTTCGGCAACGTCTTCGACGAGGGCGAGGACCTGGCCTCGCGCTGGAACGGTGCCGCCGCACAGTCGTTCCGCGCCGCCCTGGACAGCGACCAACCGCCGGCGGTGTGCCGGTCGTGCGCGCTGTACCGCGGGGTGTTCTAGGCCTGGCGCCGCGCGCGGTCGGTCTCGCGCTGCAGCCCCAGCAACTGGTCGCGGAACGCCGCCGCCGGCGGCGACAGGCTGCGGCCCGGCGCGCGCAGCAGGCCGAGGGTTCTCGACACGCTGGGCCGGTTGACCGGCCGCACCACCAGTTGGTGCCATTCGGCCAGCGGGCGCACGGCGGTGGTCAGCACGGTGACGCCCAGCCCTTCGCGCACCAGACCCACCATGGTCCAGGCCAGCGACACCTCGTGCCGGTAGTCCAGGCGGATGCCGAACTCGGCCAGCCGCGTGTCGAGGTGGCGTCGCACCGGGTTGTCGGGCAGCGGGCCGACGATGGGCTCACCGGCCAGGTGCGCCCATTCCACCGACCGCCGGCGCGCCAGCGCATGTTCGGGCGGCACCGCGACCACGTACTGGTCGGCATAGAAGGGGGTGACGACCAGGTCGGAGCGTTCGCCGGTGTCGGTGCTCAGCCCGAGGTCCACCGCGCCGCTGCGGACCAGCTCGTGCACCTGCTCTTCGGCCACGTCGTGCAACGTGACCCGCACGCCGGGCCGCGTCTGCAGGAACTCGCGCAGCAGCGGGGGCAGCAGCAGCGCCGACTGCACGCCGGGGGCGGCGATGTCCAGCCGGCCGCGGCCGAAAACGGCGAAGTCGCGGGCGTCGTCCAGCAAGCCGCGCCAGTCCTGCGCCAGGCGGCGGGCCGACGGCAGCAGCGCCGCACCGGCGGCGCTCAGGCGGCAGCCGCGGGTGTGGCGGTCGAACAGCCGAACGCCGAGCAGCGCCTCCAGCTTGCCCACCGTGGCGCTGAGCGAGGACTGCGACACGCCCAGCCGTTCGGCCGCGCGGGTGAAGTGGCTGGTGTCGGCCAGGGCAATGAAGGCCTGCAGTTGGTCGAGGCTGGGTTTCATCGTCTTTCGCGATGGATTCAGACGATTATCTGCGTTCAACAATGGTCGCCGGTGGCCTAAGGTGCGCCATCCGCGACCCTCCTGGAAACGCCGTGCCCTCACACCCGCCCTCACACCCCGGCGTCCCCGCCCTCACCCGCCGCGCCGTCGCCGGCGCGTTCGCCGCCCTCGGTGGCCTGGCCGCCAGCGGCGTGCGCGCGCAGGAGACCACCCGCCTGCGCTTCCAGCTCGACTGGCGCATCGAAGGCCCGTCGGCCATCGTGCTGCTGGCGCAGGCCAAGGGCTACTTCGCCGACGAGAAGCTCGACGTGGTGATCGACGCCGGCAGCGGCTCGTCGGCCGCGGTGCAGCGGCTGGCCGCGGGCACGCACGACATCGGCTTCGCGGACATCGCCTCGCTGATCGAGCTGCACGCCAACAACCCGCAGGCGCCGCGGCTGCAGGCGGTCTACCTGCTGCTGGAGCGCACGCCGGCCGCGCTGTTCGCGCGCAAGTCCTCCGGCATCCGCACGCCGGCCGATCTGGTGGGCCGCAAGCTGGCGGCGCCGGTGTTCGACGCCGGCCGCAAGACGTTTCCGCTGTTCGCCAAGGCCAACCGGCTGCCGGCGACGCCGGCGAACTGGGTCAACGTCGATCCGGCCCTGCGCGAAACACTGCTGGCCCGCGGCGAGGTCGACGCCATCACCGGCTTCTACTACACCAGCCTGCTCAACCTCGAGGCGCGCGGCCTGAAGGAAAGCGACCTCACCGTCTTCAAGTACGCCGAGCACGGCGTGCAGCTCTACGGCAACGCGGTGGTGGCCTCGCCGAAGCTGATCGCCGAGAAGCCGCAGGCGCTGGCCGCGTTCCTGCGCGCGCTCAACCGCGGCATCAAGGACACGGTGCGCGACCCGCGGGCCGCCATGCGCCACGTGAAGGAGCGCGAGGGCACGGTGGACCTGGCGCTGGAAGAGCGCCGGCTGCGCTACTTCCTCGACCATTTCCTGGCCACGCCGCTGGTGCGCATTCAGGGCCTGGGCGCGGTGGACACGGCACGGCTTCGGCTGAACACCGTGCAGGTGGTCGATGCCTTCGGCCTCAAGCAGTACCCCGATGCGGACCTGCTGTTCAACCCGGCCTTCCTGCCGGCGCTGGCGGAGCGGCGGCTGTGAGCGGCGCCACCGCGCCCTGGCTGCACGATGCCTGGTACGCCGTGGCGACGACCGATGAGCTGGGCCCCGCGCCGCTGGCGCGCACGGTGCTCGGCCAGCGCCTGGTGCTGTGGCGCAGCGCGGCCGGGACGCCGGCCGCCCTGCTCGACCGCTGCCCGCACCGCTTCGCGCCGCTGTCGATGGGCCGGGTGGCGGGCGACGCCATCGCCTGCCTGTACCACGGCATCCAGTTCGACACCGAGGGCCGCTGCCGCCACATCCCGGGCCAGGCCGGCATCCCCGCCGGAGCGCAAGTGCGCAGCTTCCCGGTGTGCGAGCGCTACGGCCTGGTCTTCGCCTGGCTGGGCGACGCGGCGCGCGCCGCCGCCACGCCGCTGGTCGACATCCCGCAGTACGGCGCGCCCGGCTGGGGGCTGTCGCGCGGCTACGACCGCTTCGCGGCGAACTGGCAGCTCATCACCGACAACCTGATCGACCCCGCGCACACCAGCTTCGTGCACCAGCGCACCATCGGCAACGACGCCGGCGACGAGGTGCCGGTCCAGGCCCGCGAGCTGCCCGACGGCACGCTGCAGTGCGGGCGCTGGATCCGCGGCGCGCCGCCGGTGCCGGTGGTGCGCCGCTTCACCGGCCTCGACGGCCCCACCGACCGCTGGCAGCTCTATCACCTGAAGCCGCCCAGCACCTCGTGGGTCGACTTCGGCGCCTATGCCAGCGGCCCCGAACCCGGCCCCGCGGCGCAGGACGCGGCGCCGTACCGCGTGCTGTCCTATGCCTTCATCACGCCCGAGGACGAGGGCCACAGCCACTACTTCTCCTTCCAGCTGCGCAACGTGGCGGTGGGCGACGCGGCGGTGACGGCCGAGTTCGAGGCGCTGTACCGCCTGACCTTCGACGAGGACAGGCAGCTGCTCGAAGCCATCCAGCGCGAGGAGGCGGCCCACCCCGACCTGCAGCCGCTGCGCATCGCCAGCGACGTCGGGCTGGTGCGGCTGCGCCGGGCGCAGCAGCGGCTGCTGCAGGCCGGGCCGGGCGCCGCGCCGGCTCAGGCCTCGGCGGCCGGGTCCTCGCTGTCCACCAGCCCGATCGCGGTCGGCTGAGGCGCCTCTTCCCACGGCTCCTCGTCGGGGCCGTCGGTGGTCCAGTAGGCGCCGGCGTAACCTCGGTACGGGTTGCCGTAGACGCGGCGCCCGGCCGCCTGGTGGGCGTCCATGAAGCGCCGGATGTGCGCCGGCGTGCCGCCCTTGAGCATCTCCTTCAGGTCGCCGTCCTCGCGCCAGCCGCGGTAGCGCACCGGCAGGCCGGCCAGCGCCGCCCCTTCGGGCAGGTCGCGCGGCACGCGGGTGGGGTCGAGGAAGGCGGCCTCGCCGGTGCTGTCGTCGAACTGGCGCCGGACCCGCGCCGCGGCGTCGAGGATGCCCTGCACCACCTCGGTCAACGTGCGGCCGGAGACCTTGGCCTGCCACGACGCGCGCAGGAACAGCAGCTCGTCCGGGTCGACGCCGGGGCACTGCCCCTGGTAGGCGGCGGTCAGGCAGTGGTCGCCGGCGGCCAGCAGGCGCTGGGTGGCGGTCGGTTCGCGGCCGAGCAGGTGCAGCACCTGGCCCAGCGAGGCGCCGTCGAGGAAGCGCTGCGGCGGCACCTCGAAGCCGGCGTCGCCCGGGTGGTGGTGGTCGACCTGCACCCAGGCCGGGTGGCCGCGCACGCTGCACTCGACGAACACCGCCGGCGCCCGCGGCGGCAGCACGGCCGCGCGGGCGATGCCGTCCGGCCCCAGCCGCACCACGCCGTCGGCGTCGTAGGCGGTGCGGGCGTTGCAGCGGCGCCCCTGCACGGCAGCGTGCACCCAGGGCCGGCGGGCGTCGTCCAGCACGCGCTGGATCTCGCGCATCTCCGGGTCCTGGGCGCCGAGGACGAAGACGGTGTCGGCGGGCAGCGGCGTGCCGGGGGTCCGGTCGGTCATGCGGCGGGCGGGCGGGCGGTGGCAGCGTGCGGCAGTTGTCGCACCCGCGGCCCCTGCCCGAAGGGGCGGGCAGCCGCGGATGTCGGCGGCGGGCATTGCGTGTGTAATCGGCCCATGGGGCAACTGTGGACCGTGCGCGAGCCGCCGACCGATGCGCATTGCAGCATGGGCTCGGTGGTCGCGCTGCTGGAGGGGGCTGCGCCGGCACAGCCCGGGCCTGGCGGCGCTGCGCTTCCTGCACCAGCTGGTCCCGCTGGAGTACCTGTCGCTGGTCGAGTACCCCGGTGACGGCGGCCCCCCGCGGCAGCTCGAGGGCCTTGCGGTCACCCCGCAGCGGCAGGCCGTGACGGTGCGCTGCTTCTCGCGCTACCAGGCCCGATTCCACCACCATGACCACGCCACCTCGCTGGCCGGCGAGCTGGTCCGCCTCGACCCCGAGGCGCCGCAGATCGAGGTGCTGCACTACCGGCTGCCCGACATCCCCCCACCCGCAGTGGCGCGAGACCATCTTCGAGCGCGAGCGGCTGGCCGGGCGCATGAGCATCCTCTTCGCCGGCCACGCGCACAACGCCTACGCCTTCAACGTCTACCGCGACGCGGGTGCCGGCGCCTTCGACGGCGACGAGCTGCAGCGCTTCGTCGCCGCGGCGCCGCTGCTGCGCGCGGCACTGCTGCCGCAGCTGGACTGGCTGCACCCGGCGGCCACCGGCCAGCGCGTGGAGCAGGCCGAGGGCCGACTGGCCGAGCGCGCACCGGCGCTGTCGCCGCGCGAGCGCGAGGTCGCCGCCCGCATCGCCTGCGGCATGAGCAACGACGGCATCGCCGCCGACCTGGGCGTGGCGCCGGCCACGGTGCTCACCCTGCGCAAGCGCGCGTACGCCAAGGTCGGCCTGCACAGCCGGCTGCAGCTGCTGTGGCTGCTGCGCTGAGCTGACGCCCCGCCGACCGCCGGGGCGGGTTGGCGCGTGCCATCCGCATGGCACAGACAGCGACGCCGGCGCTTCCTACAGTGGGCCACCTCCGCCCGACGGGGGGCTCACCGAGGAGACGCATGAACCGCCGCTCGTTCCACCGCGCCCTGGCCCTGGCCGGCCTGTCGCCCCTGGCCGCCTTCGGGCAGCCGGCCTTCCCCTCGCGGCCCGTCCGCCTGATCGTGCCCTACCCCGCCGGCGGCTCGACCGACTTCGGCGCCCGACTGCTCGCCGAGCGGCTGGCCCGCGTCCTCGGCCAGCCGGTGTCGGTGGACAACCGCACCGGCGCCTCCGGCGCGCTCGGCGTGTCCGAGGTGGCAAAGGCGGCGCCCGACGGCCACACGCTGGGGCTGACGCTGGGCGACTCGCTGATCAACAACGTGGCGCTGTTCAAGACGCTGCCCTACAACCCGCAGCGCGACCTCACCTTCCTGACGCAGACGGTGCTCAGCCCGGCCATCGTCTGCGCCAACACCGACCTGCCGGTGAAGAACCTGGCCGACCTGCGGCGCTACGCCGCCGACCACCGCGGGCAGATGAGCTACGGCTCCTGGGGCGTGGGCGGGCTGGGGCACATCGCCGGCGAGGCGCTGAACCAGCGGCTGGACGCGCGCATGGTGCACGTGCCGCACCGCGGCGAGGGCCCGGTGATGAACGACCTCCTGTCGAAGACGCTGAGCATCGGCTTCACCTCCGCCGGGCTGGCGCGCCAACATGTCCAGGCCGGCAAGGTGACGCCGCTGGCCATCATGGGCCGCGAGCGGTCCAAGTCGCTGCCGCAGGTGCCGACGGCGCGCGAGCAGGGCTTCGACGACCCGATCTTCGACGCGGCGGTCTGGGTGGGCCTCATCGCGCCGGCCGGCCTGCCCGCGCCCATCGCGCAGCGCTGGACCACCGAGGTGCGGACCATCATGGCGCAGCCGGAGGTGGGCGCGCTGCTCAACGAGCGCGGGCTGGAGGTGCTCAACACCACGCCCGAGCAGTTCATCGCCCACTACCGCGGCGAGTTCGACACCATCACCCGCAAGATCCGCGACATCGGCATCGAGCAGCAGTGATCGCCCGGGCCCCTTCCCGGGCCTAGAGGATCCGCCCGAAGCGCCACAGCGAGAGCCCGGCCGCCGCCAACACGCCCAGCGCGGCCGCGGCGGCGAACAGCCCCGTCAGCTCGGTCTCGCGGCGCTGCGCCACCAGGCGCTGACCCAGCGTGCGGTAGACGCGGTCCAGCCGCACCTGGTTCTCGGCATGGAAGTACTCGCCGCCGGTGAGCCGGGCCATCTGCTGCAGGGTCGGCTCGTCCAGCGACACCTTCACCTCCAGCCCGCCGTCGAGCGTGACGACGGCACCGCTGCGGGTGCCGAAGCCGACGGTGTAGATGCGCACGCCCTTCTTCGCCGCCCAGCGCGCCATGCGCACCGGGTTCGGTCCGATGGTGTTCTCGCCGTCGGTCAGCAGCACGATGGCCACGCTGTCGTCCAGCACCGCCGGCGGCTCCGCCGAAACCGGCGCCGGCCGCGGTGCACCTGCCGCCCGCGGCAGGTCGTCGTCGGTGCGGATGGACTCCAGCGCCAGCGTCACCTCGTCCTTGGGGTAGAGCGTGGCCAGCGCCAGCGCCAGCCCGCTGCCGATGGCCGTGCCACGCTGCAGCTTGAGCCGGGCGATGGCCTCCTGCACCGCGCTGCGGGTGGGCGTCGGCGCCTGCACCAGGTGCGCCACCTCGCCGTAGGCCACCACGCCGACGCGGGTGGCCCGCGGCAGGCCGGCGACGAAAGCCTGCGCCGCCGCCTGCGAGGCTTCCATGCGGGTGGGCAGGATGTCCTTGGCGCGCATGCTGCCCGACACGTCCATCACCAGCAGCACCGTCTGCTCGGGCATCAGCAGCGTGAGCCGTGCGGTCGGCCGCGCCGCGGCCACCACGGCCAGCACCAGCGCCAGCCCCCACAGGCCGGCCGCGAGCCAGCGCACCCGGCTGCGGTCCGCGATGGCGACGAAGCCCGGGTGGAGGCCCAGGCCGCGTCGTCGCCGCCAGCGCGCCAGCCCCCAGGGCAGGGCGAGCACCGGCAGCAGCAGCGCCAGCCACAGCAGGGAGGGCCAGAGAAAGTGCACGGTGAAGCTCCCCGACACGCGGTGGGATGGTCGGGTGCAGCAGTTGGCGCGCCCGCGCACCGACGTCATATGGACCAACGCATTCCGCGCTTCGTGCGGTGCGCCGCAGGCACTACGGTGACGCCCTTCTCCACTGACGGTGCCGCAGGCCATGGGCGCTTCCGACCATTCTTCCCTCTTCACGCCCGGCGGCGCCAGTGACGCTGGGGAACGCCACCAGGCCGACGTGCTGGTGATCGGCGGCGGCCCGGCGGGCACCTGGGCCGCGGTGGCGGCGGCCGCCCGCGGCGCCCGGGTGGTGCTGGCCGACAAGGGCTACTGCGGCAGTTCGGGCGCCACGGCGCCGTCCGGCACCGGGCTGTGGACGGTGCCGCCCGACGCGCAGGCGCGCCACGAGGCCAAGGCCAGCCGCTATGCGATGGGCGGCCAGCTCGCCGAGCCGGCGTGGATGGACCGGGTGCTCGACCAGACCTGGGCCCATGTGCAGAGCTGGCCGACTGGGGTTACCCCTTCCCCGTGGGCGAGGACGGCGCGCCGCGCCGCACCTCGCTGCAGGGACCGGACTACATGCGGCTGATGCGCAAGCGGGTGAAGGAAAGCGGCGGCCGCATCCTCGACCACCACCCGGCGCTGGAACTGCTGGTCGATGCCGAGGGCCGCGTGGCGGGCGCCGGCGGCTGGAACCGGCTCACCGGCCAGCCGTGGACGGTGCACGCCGGCGCGGTGGTCATCGCCACCGGCGGCTGCGCCTTCCTCAGCCGGGCGCTGGGCTGCAACGTGCTGACCGGCGACGGCCTGCTGATGGCCGCCGAAGTGGGGGCCGAGCTGTCGGGCATGGAGTTCTCCAACTCCTACGGCCTGGGGCCGGCCTTCGGCTCGGTGACCAAGTCGCTGTTCTACAACTGGGCCACCTTCTACGACGAGGACGGTCGTGTCATCGAAGGCGCCGGCTCGTCGCGCGGCCGCAGCCTGATCGCCAGCGCCCTGCAGACGCAGAAGGTGTACGCCCGCCTGGACAAGGCCGACGCGCAGGTGCGCACCTGGATGCGCACGGCGCAGCCCAACTTCTTCCTGCCCTTCGACCGCGCCGGCGTCGACCCCTTCGCCGACCGCTTCCCGGTCACGCTGCGGCTGGAGGGCACGGTGCGCGGCACCGGCGGCCTGCGGCTGGTCGGCGAGGACTGCGCCACCAGCGTGCCGGGCCTCTACGCCGGCGGCGACGCCGCCACCCGCGAGCTGATCTGCGGCGCCTTCACCGGCGGCGGCAGCCACAACGCGGCCTGGGCGCTGTCGTCCGGCTTCTGGGCCGGCGCCGGCGCGGCGGACTTCGCGCGACAGCTGGGGTCCACCGCGGGCCGGCCGCTGCTGCGCGCCGGCGGCGTCGCGCTGCAGGGCCATGGCCCCGTCGCCCAG
Organism: Aquabacterium sp. J223; assembly: GCF_024666615.1. NCBI lineage: Bacteria > Pseudomonadati > Pseudomonadota > Betaproteobacteria > Burkholderiales > Sphaerotilaceae > Aquabacterium > Aquabacterium sp. J223. Next base: position 3,773,545 of record NZ_CP088297.1, read on the forward strand.
GACCCCGCGGCGCTGGTGCGGGCGGTGCAGGCCGAGGTCTTCCCCTATGACCGCAACTGGTTCCGGGACGGTGATGGGCTGCGCGACTCGCTGCAGCGGCTGGATGCGCTGTGGCGGCAGTGGCGCCAGGCCGCGCCGGCCGCGGCCGACCAGGCGGTGAAGGCGCGCGAGGCGGCCTCGATGCTGGCCACCGCCCGCTGGATGTACCGCAGCGCGCTGGCCCGCAACGAGACCCGCGGCATGCACCGCCGCACCGACCACCCCGCGCTCGACCCGGCGCAGCGGCACCGCCTCATCGCCCGCGGGCTGGACGAGGTGCAGGTGCGGCCGGAGGCGGTGACCAGCACGCTGGCCCATCCTTCGGACCTCGGCGTCGGCACGACGCGGCAGGAGGTGGCCGCGTGATCGAACTCGTCAGCGCCGACCGCTGCACCGCCTGCAACATCTGCGTGCGCGCCTGCCCGACCCAGGTCTTCGACGCGGTGCCCGGCGGCATTCCCGTCATCGCGCGGCAGGACGACTGCCAGACCTGCTTCATGTGCGAGCTGTACTGCCCGGAGGACGCGCTCTTCGTCGCGCCGCAGGCCGACGCCGCCGAGGCGGTCGACGAGGCCACGCTGCGCCAGCGCGGCCTGCTCGGCAGCTACCGCGCGGCCATCGGCTGGGGCCGCGGCCGCCAGCCCACCGCCGCGTTGGACCACAGCCATTACCTGCTCGAGAGGGCCCGATGAGCCACACGACCTCCGCCTCCCGTCGACGACTGCTCGTCGCCTGCGCCGCCACGCTGGCCCTGCCCGGCGCCGTCCGTGCCCAGTCCGATGGCAACACCCTGCGCTGGGGCTACATCGGCAGCGGCAGGTCGCCGGCGCTGCCCAGCGGCTGGGCACTGGCCCACGGCCAGCTGCCGCGCGAGCTGCAGGCGCTCGGCATCACGACCATCCGCACGCATGCCTTCCCCAACGGGCCGGACCTCAACGAGGCGCTGCTGGCCGGCGCGCTGGACGTCGGCATCTACGGCGACACCCCCGCCGTGGTGGCGCGCTCGCGCAGCCCGTCGTCGGTGCTGATCGGCATCGAGACCTCGGGCATGAACGCGTGGCTGCTGACGCCGCGCGACGGCGTGAAGGCGGTGGCCGAGCTGCGCGGCCGGAAGGTCGGCGTGGCGGTGGGTTCGTACATGCACCGCTACCTGCTCGGCACGCTCAAGCAGGCCGGCGTGCTGGGCCAGGTCAGCGTGGTCTACCTGCTCGGCAAGGACGCCGAGCCGGCGCTAGAGCGCGGTGACCTGGCCGGCTACGCGGCGCAGATCGAGCTGGGGCCGCTGCTGGCGTCCAAGGGTTACCCGGTGATCGACGAGGCGGCCAAGCACCCGACGCTGCGCGGCTCGTCGGTGATCGTGGCCACCGACAAGGCGCTGGACCGCTGGCCGGCCCTGCCCGCGGCCTGGCACCGGGCGCGCGGCGCGGCGCTGCAGGCCATCCGCCGCGACCCGGCCGCCTATCACGCCTTCCACGCCCGCACCACCGGCTTCCCGCTGGCGGCGGTGCAGGCGTCCTACCCGCTGGAGCAGTTCCCCGACCAGCCCTTCCCCGCCACCGGCCTGCAGCTGCTGGCCCACACCAAGGCCTTCCTGCTGGAGCAGAAGCTGGTGCGGCAGGACTTCGACCTGACGCAGTGGCGGGGCGCGGACCGGACGTTGGCGAAGGGGTAACCGTCGGCCTCAGCCTCAGCCCGACCCGAGACGGGTCGGGCCTTCGCCAGGCGTCAGACCGTCCGCAGGGACGGTCCGACGTCCTGGCTCAGTGCCAGCCCTTGTCGATGTCCTCGGTGCGCTCGGCGAGCTTGGCGCTGGCGCCGGCCGGCCAGTCCTGGCCGACGCTCTGCAGGCCGGCGGCGGCTTCGCGCGAGGCGATGGCGGGTGATGTTTCGGCGGTTTCCATCACCACGTCGTCGTTCGACCAGGCGTCGGCCGATTGCCGTTCGCGCCACTTCGCGATCGGGCCGTCGCGGCCGCTGAGGCCGCGGGCGACCAGCGCCGCGCCGAGGCCGCGCGACAGCAGCCAGCCGAGGGTCGAATGCGAGCGCCGCGTCAGCAGCAGCGCACCGGCCGCGATGGCGAACAGGTGCTCGCCCGGCAGGCTCTCGCGTTGGTCGTCGAACTCGCGCAGGCGCGCGAGCAGGCCTTGGTCTGAATCCATGGAGCGTCTCCGGCGGTGCCCCGCGGGCGCGGGGCTGACCGCCGCGCGGCAAGGCCGGTGCCCGCCGGCCCGCCCCCGGCACGTCGGGCGGTCAGCCGCGCCGGCGACGGGCCAGGCCGCCGGTGACGAGCAGGCCGGCCGCCAGCAGCGCCCAGGTCTGCGGCTCGGGAATCGCCGCGCCGATGAACACCGGGCTGCCGTCGACGTCGTAGCGGGCGCGGCCGACGATGTGGATGGACAGCGTCTCGACGGCCGACGCCGCCACGGCCTGCTCGCCGAACACGTCGAGGCCGAGCAGGTGCTCGGTGGGCACGCCGGTCCAGGCGAAGGTCAGCGGGCCGATGGCCAGCGCAGGGCCGCCGAGCAGGCCGGTCAGGGTGATCGTCAGCGACGAGCCCGGCCCCTGCAGCTTGACCGACCCGTCGAGGCCGAGGTGGGTCATCACCTCGGTGACGCCGGGGCTCCAGGTGGGGCTGGAGGTCATCGTCCAGGTCTGCGTCTGGTCGAAGGCGTCGGTGTCGCCGTAGAAGTGGATCGGCGACAGGTGGTTCTCGAAATGGTCGAGCCCGGCCACCGCGGAGCCGCCGCCGATGGCGTTGTCGGCGGTGCTGCCCACCGAGCAGTGGACGACGGTGGCGAAGGTGCCGTCGAACACCGATGTGCCGCACGGCGCCACCAGCACGCCGGCGGCCTGCGACGGCGAGGCGACGGACAGGGCGGCCAGCAGGCCGAAGGCGGCGCTGCGGGCGGCGCAGGCGAGGACGTGAAGGCGCATGACGACTCCTGGGGAGGGGTGGCTGGACGTGACGCGCCGATGCTCGACCCATCCCCGGCGCTCCGATAGGGGGCGGGCGCCGCGCCCCCCATGAACACCAGCCCGGGACAATGCGCGGTCGGCCCTGTGGCCGGGCCCAACGGCGCCATGCGTGAACTGCATCAAGCGCGGGGCCGCCCCGCGCTTCAGATCGGCGTGCGGCGGCCGATGCCGCCGCATGACTCGCAGTTGGGGTGGGGCCGCGGCGGCCCGGAAGGTGGTCCGCGGTTGGGCCCGCGGCCTGGGACGTTGGGCCGCCCTGGGCGTCGCGACCGGCATCGTGCTGGTCGCCTGTGGCGGCGGCGGTGGCGCCGGCGAGGCCGGCCCGGCGCCGCTGGCCGCCACCAGCGTCGCGCTCGGCGCGTCGCAGTTCACCAACCCCATCGTGCCCGCGCTGGCGCCCAGCGGCTCGGCCGACCCGTCGGTGGTCTGGCACGACGGGCACTACCACTACTGCCGGGTGCTGCCCGACGGCCGCATCGTCATCGCCCGCGCGACGCGGCTGCAGGACATCGGCCTTGCGCCGGCGACCACCGTGTGGACGCCGCCGGCGGGCACCGACCACAGCCAGGAGGTGTGGGCGCCGGAGCTGCAGTTCGTGCAGGGCCGCTGGGTCATCTACTTCGCCGCCAGCGACGGCCAGAACGCCCACCACCGCATGCACGTGCTGGCGGCCGACGGCACCGACCCGCTGGGCGCCTGGTCGTACCGCGGCCGGCTCGCCCCGCCGGACGCCGCGGACGACCAGTGGGCCATCGACGGCCTGGCGCTGGAACACGACGGCCGGCTGTACTTCGTCTGGTCGGGCTGGCGCGGCGCCGGCGACGGCTTCCCGCAGGTGCTCTACATCGCGCCGATGAGCGACCCGTGGACGATCAGCGGCCCGCGGCGCGAGATCGCCGCGCCCGACCGGCCGTGGGAGCAGCGCGGCGCGCCGTTGCTGGAGGGGCCGGCGCTGGTGCGGCGCGACGGCCGCCTGCACCTCGTCTACTCGGCCAGCGGCAGCTGGACCGACGACTACACGCTGGGGCTGCTGACCTTCTCCGGCGGCGACATCCTCGACGCCGCGAACTGGCGCAAGCACGGCGAGCCGGTGTTCACCCAGCGCAGCGGCGCCTGGGGGCCGGGGCACCCGGCCATCGTGCCGTCGCCCGACGGCCGCGAGGACTGGCTGGTCTACCACGCCATCGACCGCAGCGCCGGCGGCTGGGCCCAGCGCAGCGTGCGCGCGCAGCCCTTCGGTTGGACCGCCGACGGCCGGCCCGACTTCGGCCAGCCGGTGCTGCCCGGGCTGGCGCTGGCACAGCCGTCGGGGACGGCCGCCCTGCCCTGACCCGAAGTCGTGTCAGCCGGCCGCCGGCGGCGCCACCGCCGCGTCGGTCTGGCCATGCCGGGCCAGCGCCTCGGCGACCGCGCCACCGGCCTTGGCCTGCTCGATGAAGGCGGTCAGCCAGGCCAGCGCCGCGGGGGCGGCCGCGCGGCACGCCCATGGCCTGTTCGATGGCGGCGAAGCGGCCGGGGATGACGCGCAGGCCGGGGTGCTCGGCGGCGAAGCGCAGCAGCGGCTGGCGCACCCCGGCGGCGGCGTCCAGGCCATCGTCGAGGAAGCGCTGCAGCGCCTCGGGCGAGGTGGCGGTGTGGACCAGCGTGGCCTGCTTCAGCGTGCGCGCCAGCACCAGTTCGTAGGCGGCGCCCTTGGCGGCGGCGATGCGCACGCCCGCGCGGTCGAACTCGTCGATGCGCTGCTGGGGCGCGCCGTCGCGCACCAGGTAGCTGCCCTCGATGACCACGTAGGGCGGCGTGAACGCCACCTGCTCGGCACGCTTGGGGTCGACGGCGAGGAAGGCGATGTCCCAGACATCGGCGCCGGCGCAGTCGGCCACCTGCGCGGCGCCGTCGAACTCGACGAAGGACAGCGGCAGGCCGAGCCGGCGCGCCACCTCGGTGGCCAGGTCCACCGACACGCCCTGCGGCGGCCCGCCATCCGGCCCGCGCCGGGCCAGCACCGGGTTGCCGAGGTTGATGGCCGCGCGCAGCACGCCGGTGGGCGCGATCTCTTTCAGCAGGTCGGGGTTGGGCGTCATCGGGAGTCGCCTTTCAGGGGGTCGCCGGGCCGCTGGCCGCGCCGCGCGGCGCCTGCCCCAGCGCGTGGCGCCGCGGCAGGTCGCGCACCCACTCGGCCGGGATGGCGAAGTTGAGGTTCTGCGCATCGCCCACCACCGAGCCGATGGTGGTCAGGCCGATCAGCCGGCCCTGGTCGTCGAAGAGACCACCGCCGCTGGAGCCGCCGCTGATGGCCGCGGAGGTCTGCAGCAGCACGGTCTGCTGGCGGTCGTTGCGGCGGATGGAGGACAGCAGGCCGGCGCTCATCGTCAGGTCCAGGCCCTTCGGGTTGCCGATGGCATAGACCGGCTGGCCGACCTGCAGCTGAGCGCTGTCGACCAGTTCGACCGCCGGCGCCGCGAGGCCGGGCACCTGCAGCCGGCACACGTCGCGCGGCGGGTCCCACTGCACCAGCCGCGCCGGCAGCGGCCGGCCGCCCTCGCGCCGCACCGTCACCCGGCGCGCCTTGGCCAGCACATGGCAGTTGGTGACCAGCGCCTCGGTCTCGACCACCACGCCGCTGCCCAGGCCCAGCGGCAGGTTGTCGGCGTCGTAGGTCTGCACCCGCCACACGCTGGGCGCCGCCTTGGCGTAGAGCTCGGTGGGCGACAGCGGCTGCGTCGAGGCGGTGCCCACCCCCACTGACCACAGCATCCCGGCCACCCAGGCGGCATGGCGGCGCGCCATCACCGGCCGCCCTCGATCAGGCCCTTCAGGTCGTCGGCGGTGGCGTTGGGCCGCAGCACCGCGTCGTCGCCCGCCGCGCCGGCCTGCGCCAGCTGGGCCAGTGGCGACTGCGCCAGCGGCAGGCAGCGGGCGCCGGTGCCCAGCGGGTTGCGGCGGCGGGCGCCGGCGTCGGGGCGGATGCGTTCGGGGTCGGTCATGTCCAGCACGCCGGCGACGCAGCCCTGCGCGGTCTCGCTGCCGCTCAGCAGGTAGGTGCGGCCGGCCTGGGGGGTGAAGGTCCAGCGCACCGGGCAGGCGCCCTGGCCCGGCTTGACCAGCACGAACTCCAGCGTGGTCAGCCGGCCGGCGGCGAGCAGCGTGCTGTCCGGGTGCTTGCCGGCGCTGCCGGAGCCGATGGTGCGCACGCCGGTGCACTGCTCGGGGTCGTCGTAGACGGTGACGGCATAGACCCGGCCGGCCGGCAGCGTGCCGCGCATGACCAGCCGCGCGGTGGGCCCGGTGGCGGGGGCCGAGTAGGCGGGCAGCGACGGGGTGGCCGGTGGTGCGGTCGGGGGTGCGGCGCAGCCGCCCAGCAGCCCGGCCGCGCCGGCCAGCCAGGCAAGGTGGGCGGGCGGCGCACCGCCGGACGGCCGGTTGCTGCGCTGCCCACCCATCGTCGCCGTCGTGCTCCCGTCTGACCTCACGACCGCAGTGTAGGACCCGGGGCGGCACGCCGATCCGCCGCCGCGATCAGCCGTAGGTGAGCGCCCCGGCCTTGCCCCAGAACACCCGGTAGGAAAACACGGTGTAGGCGGCGATCGCCGGCACGGTGATGGCGGTGCCCACCGCGATGACGGCCAGCGACTCGGTCGCGCTGGCGGCCTGCCACAGCGTCAGCCGGTCCATCACCACGAAGGGGTAGAGGCTGTAGGCCAGGCCGATGGCGCCGAGCAGGAACACCGCCACCACGCCGGCGAAGGGCAGCGCGCACCAGCGGCCCAGCACCTGCGGGCGGCCGAGCACCCAGCGCACCGCCAGCAGCGCGCCGACGGTGGCCAGCGGGATGGGCAGCAGCGCGATCAGCGCCGGCATGGCGAACCAGCGCTCGCGCACCGTCTCGCTGACCAGCGGCGTCGCCAGCGAGATCAGGCCCATGCCGAGCACCAGCGGCCACCAGGCCAGCTTGGCCCAGTCCACCGCGCGGCGCTGCAGGTCGCCCTCGGTCTTGAGGATCAGCCAGCAGGCGCCGAGCAGCACGTACGCCGCCGGCAGGCACAGCGCGATGGCGGCGGCGAAGCAGGTGAAGCCCCAGCCGCTCTCGAAGCCGGTGATGTAGCGGCCGAGCATCCAGCCCTGGGCCAGCGCGGCCAGCGCCGAACCGGCGGCGAAGGCACGGTTCCACAGCGGCTTGTGGCGGTCGCGCGCCTTGACGCGGAAGTCGAAGGCGACGCCGCGCAGCACCAGCCCGAGCAGCATCAGCGCCACCGGCAGGTACAGCGCCTGCAGCACGACGCCGTGCGCCTTAGGAAAGGCCACCAGCAGGATGCCCACGCCCAGCACCAGCCAGGTCTCGTTGGCGTCCCAGAAGGGGCCGATGGAGGCCACCATCACGTCCTTGTCGGCGTCGTCGGCGCGCGGCAGCAGCAGGCCGACGCCGAGGTCGAAGCCGTCGAGCACCACGTAGACCAGCATGGACAGGCCCATCAGGGCCATGAAGACCACGGGAAGCGCATAGGACCAGGTCATCTCAGCGGCCCTCCGGCGCCGGCTTCAGCGGCCGCTTGGCGTCGGCGCCGTCCTCGGCGACCGCGGCCACCGCCTCGGCGGAGTGGACCGGCTGCGACTTCGCCTCGGCGGTGTGTTCGGCCAGGTACTTGAGCACGGTGACGTAGGCCACGATGAGCGCCAGGTACAGCGTGACGTAGCCGGCCAGCGTGAGCGCGATGTGCGGCGCCGGTGTGGTGGTGACGACGTCGGCGGTGCGCAGCAGGCCGTGGACGATGAAGGGCTGGCGGCCGATCTCGGTGACGTACCAGCCGGCCAGCGTGGCCACCCAGCCGGAGAAGGTCATGCCGGCCAGGCCCCACAGCAGCGGCCGCGGCAGGCGGTCGGGCCGCCATTGCGCGCGGCGGTACAGCCACCAGCCGCCCCAGCTGACGGCCAGCATCAGCAGGCCGGTGCCCACCATCACGCGGAAGCCCCAGAACAGCGGCGCCACCGGCGGGTGCACGCCCTCGAACTCGTCGAGGCCGCGGATCTCGGCGTCCAGCGAATGGCCGAGGATGAGGCTGGCCGCCTTGGGGATGCCGAGGGCGAAGCGGTTCTCGCGTGCCGCCTCGTCCGGCCAGCCGAAGAGCAGCAGCGGCGCGCCGCGTTCGGTCTTCCAGATGCCCTCCATCGCGGCGATCTTCTGCGGCTGGTGCTCCAGCGTGTTGAGCCCGTGCAAGTCGCCGACGAAGATCTGCACCGGGATGACCAGCGCGGCCACGGTGAGGCCGGTGCGCAGCACCCGGCCGGTGGCGGCGTCGGCGGTGCCTTTGAGCAGCTGCCAGGCGCACAGCCCGCACAGCAGGAAGGACGCCGTGAGGAACGACGCCAGCAGCATGTGCGTGAAGCGGTAGGGGAAGGACGGGTTGAAGATCACCGCCCACCACGACCGCACGAAGAACTCGCCATTGAGGACCTCGTGCCCGGCCGGGGTCTGCATCCAGGAGTTGAGCGCGAGGATCCAGAAGGCGCTCATCGTGGTGCCGAAGGCGACCAGGAAGGTGGCCAGGAAGTGCACCCGCTCCGACACCCGGCCGCTGCCGAACAGCATCACGCCGAGGAAGGTGGCCTCGAGGAAGAAGGCGGTCAGCACCTCGTAGCCCAGCAGCGGCCCGGCCACGTTGCCCACCTTCTCCATGAAGCCGGGCCAGTTGGTGCCGAACTGGAAGCTCATGGTGATGCCGCTGACCACGCCGAGCGCGAAGCTGAGCGCGAACACCTTGGTCCAGAAGCGCCACGCCGCCAGCCAGGCCTCGTCGCGGGTGCGCAGCCAGCGCCAGCGGAAGAAGAGCAGCAGCCAGCCCAGCGCGATGGTGATGGTCGGGAACAGGATGTGGAAGCTGATGTTGGCCGCGAACTGCAGGCGCGACAGGATGAGCGGGTCCATGGCGGTTCCTCGCGTTCAGGCGTTCAGGCGGTCTTGCCCTTGCCGGCGAAGCTGAGCAGCTTCTGCACCTTGCTGCCCATCTTCATCAGCTGCGCCAGCGTCTTCGCGTCCAGGCGCTGGACGTCGTCGAACCAGGTGGTCATCAGCTCGATCAGGTCGTGCATGCCCTTCATGCGCTCCTGGGCGAAGCGGTCCTCGTCGGTGGTCGGCGCGTCGAGCAGCGCGTTGCGCAGCATCGACAGTGTCGGCTCGATCTCGCGCCGGCGGCGTTCTTCGGCCAAGGTGCGGAAGACCTCCCAGGCATCGCCCGGGGCCTCGAAGTACTCGCGCCGGTCGCCCGGCAGGTGCTTCAGGCGGACCAGCCGCCAGGCCTGAAGTTCCTTCAGGCCCATGCTGACGTTCGAGCGCGAGAACTCCAGCGACTCGGCGATCTCGTCGGCGTTCAACGGCCGCGGCGAGACGAAGATCAGCGCGTAGATCTGCCCCACCGTGCGGTTGATGCCCCAGCGGCTGCCCATCTCGCCGAAGTGGGAGACGAAGCTGTGGACGAGGGGCGAGAGGGCGGGCATGGCACAGGCGTCGGCACGTCGTTTCGACGCGCCGCGATCCTATGCTGATTTCAGAAATTCCTGAAACTTCAGGCCCGTCCGGCGACAGGCCGGGAGGGTTTCAGGGCGCGGCGGGACCGTCCAGCGGCGGCAGGCCCAACGCGGCGCCGAGGCCGCCGCCCAGCGACAGCAGCCGCAGGCGCGACAGCAGCACCCGCTGGTCGTTCTCGGCCTGTCGCTGCTCGGCCGCGAAGCGCTGGTCGCGCAGGTCCATCAGCTGCAGCAGGCTGCGGCGGCCGGCCTCGTACTGCAGTTCGCTGGCGTTGACGACCACCGCCAGGCTGTCGACCTGGCGCTGCAGCAGCGGCACCGCCTCCTCCGCCTGCGCCAGCCGCAGCCGCACGCCGCCGGCCTCGACCTGCACCGCCAGCGCCACGCGCTCGGCCTCGGCGGCTGCGGCCGCGGCCCGGTGCAGCGCCTCGTCGCGGCGTGCACCGGCCTCGCCGCCCAGCGGCACCTCGTAGGTCAGGCCGACGGACCAGCTGCCCTGCGTGGTGGTGGTCGGCAGCGGCCGCGTGTTCTCCGACAGCCGCCGGCGCAGGTCGAGGTCCAGCTTCGGCAGGTAGTCGGCCGCCACCGGCCCCGGGCGCCTGCGCGCCGCCTCGGCCCGCAGGGCGGCGGCCCGGTGCGCCGGGCCCGCCTGCGGCGCCTGCTCGGCCAGGCGGGCCGCCTCGTCGGCGGACAGCCGTGGGGCGTCGAACCGCGCCGGGGTGATCCGCGCGCCGGCCGGCTCGCCGAGCAGCAGCGCCAGCTTCAGCCGGGCGGCGGCCAGGTCGGCGAGCAGCGTGTCGTGCGCCACGCGGGCGTTGACCAGGCCGGAGGCGGCCAGTTGCAGGTCGGCCTCCGACCCCCTGCCCGCCTGCGCCTGGCGCACCACCAGCCCGCTGAGCCGCTGCACCTCGTCGAGCCGCTGGCTGGAGCGCTGCAGCACGCGCTGCAGGCGCAGCACGTCGGCCGCGGCTTCGGCCAGGCGCTCCACCGCCTCGTCGCGGGCGCGCTGCGCCTCCACGCGCGCGGCGTCGCGCTCCAGCGCGGTGGCCTCGATCAGGCTCTTGTCGGCCAGGCCGTTGAACAGGTTCCAGCGCAGGGTGGCCTCGCTGCGCTCGCGGCGTCGGTCCACCGGCTGGCCAAGGTCCACGTCGCTCGACTGGCCGCGGGTGACGGTCACGCCGGCACGGGGGTACAGCCGCGAACGCGCCTGCACCCACTGGGCTTCGGCCGCTTCGGCCTGTTCGCGCGCGGCACGCCACTGCGAATCGCGGGCCAGGCCGCGCGACACCAGCTCCGGCCAGGGCAGGCCGTCGGCCGCGGACACGGGCTGTGCCGACGTCACGCCGGTCGCACCGCCCCACAACGCCAGGCTCAACGCCAGGCAGCGCACGGCGCTCGGTCGAAGGCGGCGCATCAGCGTTCCTGCAGCGCGGCGTCCAGCGTCTTCAACACCGGCTTGAGCAGGTACTGCAGCACGCTGCGCTTGGCGGTGAGGATGCTGGCGTCCACCGGCATGCCGGGCTGCAGCGCCAGGCGCTGGCCGTGGTGTTCGAGCTGCGCGCGTTCGGTGCGCAGCTGCACCTCGTAGTAGGGCTGCTTGTTCTCGTCCAGCAGCGTGTCCGCGCCCACCCGTTCGACCACCGCGGGCAGCTTGCCGTAGACCGCGTCGTCGAAGGGCAGCACGCGCAGCACCGCCTTCTGGCCGGCGTGCAGGAAGCCGATGTCCGCCGGCTTGACGCGCGCGGTGACGCTCATGCCGCCGTCGTCCGGCACGATCTCCAGGATGGGGGCGCCGGGGGCGGCGACGCCGTTGCGGGTGGGGATGAGGACGCGGTTGACGATGCCGTCCATCGGCGAGACGAGCTCGCGGCGCTCCAGCCGCTCCTCGCGACCCTTGAGGGTCTGGCCCATCACCGCCGCGCGCGACTCCAGCTCGGCGCGCTGCGTGCTCCACTGCGCCCGGTAGCGCGCCAGCGTGGCGCCCGCCTGGGCACGGGCCTCGGCCAGCGCGGCGTTCAGCCGCGGCACCGCCTGGCGCAGCGTGTCCAGCTCGCCGCGCTGGGAGACCAGCCGCTGCTGCGCGGTCAGGTAGTCGGCACGGCTGCCCGCGCCTTCGCGGAACAGCCGGTCCTCGATGGCGTGGCTTTCCTCGGTGACGCGCAGCGACTGCTGCAGCGCGTCGATGCGCGTGCGCGTCTCGGCCAGCTCGGCCTCCTGCCGGTGCACCGCCTCCTGCGCCGCCTGCTGGGCGCGCAGCGCCTCCTCGCGGGCCTCCTGCCACAGCCGCCGTTCCTCGCGCACCAGCTCGGGCGCCTCCCGTTCCAGGGCGGGGTCGAAGCGTGGCGGCGCGCCGGCCAGCAGCGCGTCGGCGCGGGTGCGGGCCGCGGACAGGCCGAGCAGCGTGAGCCGGCTCTCGCCGCGCTCGGCGTCGTACTGCGCGCGGTCCAGCCGCACCAGCGGCTGGCCCCGGCGCACCGCCTGGCCCGGCTGCACCAGCAGCTCGCGCACGATGCCACCCTCCAGGCTCTGCAGCTCCTGCACCCGGCTGGGGGCGACCACGGCGCCGCGCGCCTGCACCGACACGTCCAGCTGCGCCCAGGCCATCCACCCCACGCCGACGGCGAGGAAGGCGGCCAGCACGCCGGTCAGCCACAGCGCCGCCCGGCGCGGACCGGCATCGAGGTCGGCCTGCAGCACGCCGGCCGGCGACGCGAGCGCGTTCATGCGGCCACCTCTTCCGGCATGCGGCCGGGGGCCGGCACCGGCGCGGCGGCCGGCGTCTGCGCCAGGGCGCGCAGCACCTCGTCGCGTGGACCGTCGAAGAGCACGCGGCCACGGTCCATCACCACCAGGCGGTCGACCAGCGGCAGCATCGCCATGCGGTGGGTGACCAGCAGCACGGTGGTGTCCTGCAGCCCGCGCAGGCGCTGGATCAGCTTCTGCTCGGAGGCCGGATCCATCATGCTGCTCGGCTCGTCCAACAGCAGCACCGGCGGGCGCGTGAGCAGCGCGCGGGCGATGGCCACCTGCTGGCGCTGACCGCCGGACAGCCGCTCGCCGCGTTCGCCCACCGGCGTGGCCAGGCCCTTGGGCAGCTGGGTCAGGGTCTCGTCCAGGCCGGCGCAGCGGATCGCCTCCAGCAGCGCGGCGTCGGGCCCCTGCCCGCCGGGCGCGCTGCGGCCGAGCTCGATGTTCTCGCGCAGGCTGCCATGGAACAGCGTCACGTCCTGCGGCACGTAGCCCAGTTGCCGGCGCAGGCTGAGCGCGTCGAGCTGGGTGCTGGCGACCCCGTCGACCAGCACGGTGCCGGTCTGCGGCGCGTACAGGTTGAGCAACAGCTTGAGCAGCGTGCTCTTGCCCGACCCGAGGCGGCCGATGAAGCCGACCTTCTCGCCCGGGCGGATGCGCAGGTTCAGCCCGTCGAGCAGCGGCGACGCGTCGGGATAGGCGAAGCTCACGTCGCGGAATTCGATGCGGCCCTGCAGCGGCGGTGCCTGCAGGCTGGCCTGCTGGTCGTCGGTGGGCGCGCGCATGACCTGGTCGATGGCGCCGAAGGCCAGCCGCGTCTGCTGCCAGCGCACCAGCAGGCCGGCGATCTGCGCCACCGGCGACAGCGCACGGCTGGAGAGCATGGTCACCGCGATGAGCTGGCCCATGGTCAGCTGCTGGTGGCCGATCAGCACCGCACCCAGCACCACCAGCGCGATGTTGGTCAGCGCCACCAGCGTCGCCGAGACATGGCCGGCGGTGGCGGCGAACTCGCGCGTGGCGACGCCATCCTGCGCGATGGCCAGCGTCAGCCGCTCCCACTTGCGGCGGCTGTAGGCCTCGGCGCCCAGCGCCTTCACGGTGTCGAGTCCGTTCATCGTCTCGAACAGGTGGGCAGTCCGCTGGGCGTTGGCCTGCGCCGACGTGGCGACGTGGCGGGCCAGCGGCCCGCGCACCGCCAGGCTGACGCCCAGCAGCAGCGGGATGGCCACCAGCGGCACGACCACCAGCCAGCCGCCCACCAGGCCGACGAGCACCAGGAAGAGCAGCACGAACGGCAGGTCGCCGAGCAGCGCCAGCGTGCCGGTGGCGAAGAACTCGCGCACCGCCTCGAAGTCGCGCACCACGTTGGCCAGCACGCCGCCGCTGGCCGGCCGCTGCGCGGCCCGCAGCTTCAGGCAGTGCGAGAAGATGGCCGACGACAGCGCGATGTCCATGCGCTTGGCGGCCGACTCGACCAGGTGGCCGCGCAGTGTCTTGGTGGCCAGCTCGAACAGCACCAGCACCAGCGCCGCGGCGCCCAGCACCCACAGGCTGTCCAGCGCGTTGTTCGGCACCACCCGGTCGTACACCGCCATCGAGAAGAACGGCAGCAGCGCACCGAAGACGTTCAGCGCCAGCGTGCCCAGCAGCGCCCAGTGGAAGATCCAGCGGTTGCGGCCGAACACGTCCCAGAACCAGCGCCGCGGCTGGGGCAACGTGTAGAGCAGGCTGCGTTCGTCGAAGAACAGGGCAGGGCGCACGGCCGACCAGTGCGCATCGGGCAGGGCCGCCTGCAGTTCGGCCACGTTCATCCATCGTGCGCCCTGCACGCCGGGCAGGTGGCATTCGAAGCGGTCCCCGTCGCGTTGCAGCACCACCAGCGCACGGCCGTGGCCGTCGTGCAGCAGCGCGGGCAGCATCGCCGGCGCGACCTTCCGCGGCGCCACGCCCAGCGGCGTGGCCGAGAGGCCGGCGCGGGCCAGCACCTCGGGCAGCGTGTCGACCGGCAGCCGGCCATCGGCGGCGGTCGGCAGCCCGGCCGCGAGCGCCTGGGCTTCGCTGGGCTGGCCGAGGAACCGCGCCAGGAACAGCACGGCCGCCAGCAGCGCATCGGGCGGCGGCACGGCGTCGTCGGGGCTGGGATTCAGGCCGGCGGGGCAGGCAGCGGAACTCAAGCAGGGTCTCCATCCAGCCCAGGGGCCGGGCCGGGGCAGGATGCCAGCCGGGCCCGGCGCGAAGGCAGCGAAAAGTGCCGGAAAGCGACGCCAGAAACGACGCAGCCCCCTGCTCGCAGGGGGCTGCTCCAGCGGCCGCCGGCCGGCCGCATCGGGCCCGGAATCAGGCCTGGCGGCGACGGCGGGCGAGGTAGCCCATGATGCCCAGGCCGCCTGCCATGAGGGCGTAGGTGGACGGCTCGGGGATGGGCGCGGCGACGGCGGAGATCAGGTCCTGCGAACCGCGGGCGTCCCACATCGTCAGCTGGTAGCTGTCGCTGGCGGCGCCGGTGCCGGCCAGCATGCTGGTGGCCAGCGTGGTGGCGGTGCCGAAGTCGGCCGTCGACAGGTTGAAGTCGTAGCCGGTGAGGTTGAAGTTGCCGGCGAACAGGTCCTTGGTGTTGGCGCTGTCTTCCAGCAGTTCCCACAACGCCAGCTGGAAGGCCGCCGCGCTGTTGGCACTGGTGAGGGCGCTGCCGTAGAACCCGTTGAACAGGTTGACCACCGCGGCGCTGGTGTAGGCGCTCGCGGTGTAGGTCTCGCCGGCGCCGAAGGCGGCCGCGCTCACCGGCACCAGCCGCTCCAGGCAGAAGGCGACGAAGCTGCCGTTGGTGGTGAGGTTGCTCACCTGCCACGGCTGGGTGGTGACGGTGTCGAAGCTGCCGAGGTTGAGGAAGGCGCCGCTGAAGGCATCGGCGGCACCGCCGCCGGTGTAGTTGCTGACCTTCAGCGTGTCGGCATGCGCCGCCGAGCAGGCCAGCGCGGCGGCCAGGGCCAGGGTCTTGAGGATGTGCAGTTTCATGACGGGTCTTTCGACGGGAGGAGGGAGTGAGGGTCAGCCGACGGCGACTTGCGCGGCCTGCTGCTGTTGCTGCATGAGTCCGGCGAGCTGGCGCAGGGCCTCGGCCTCGCTGCCACCGCCATCGCACACCGCGGCGCTGTTGGCGCTGGCCGTCCCGAACACCTGGTCCAGCAGCGTGTTGGTGCTGCCGAGCAGGTCACCCAGCGCCGGCGCGGCGGCCGCGTCCTCCGCGGACAGGTTGAAGTACACGTCGACCATGGCCAGGCTGCTGCCGTCGGCCCGGGTGGCGGTGCTGGTCTCGCCCAGCACGTTGCCCAGTTGGTCGATGGCCTGGTCCAGGTAGTCGACCGTCAGGCTGGCGATGCCGGCTTCGCCCAGCGTGCGCAGCTCGCCCGCATCGGTCTGGTGGTCGCCGTCCAGGTCCTGCCACACCCGCAGCTCGCCGAAGCGCGCGTCCTGGGCGTCGACGACGCCGTCGCCGTTGCTGTCGAAGCTGGCCAGCTTGGCGAAGCCGTCGCCCTTCTTGCCGCCGAACAGCTCGTGGATGTCGTCGATGCGGCCGTTGGCATTGCCGTCCACCGCGAGGAAGGCGTCACCGGCGGAGATCCAGCCCGACTGCACGGCCTTGCCGGTGCCCAGCAGGTCGAAGCTGCCCTTGCTGTCGATGAGCGCGGTGGTCTGGATGCCGTTGCCGTCCAGGTCCAGCACGATCGGGCTGTACAGCGAGTAGGTGGAGGTGTCGCCGATGCTGACCTTCTTGGTCGGCTCGCAGATGTCCACCGAGGCGTTGCTGCTGTTGCTCAGCTTGAGGGTGAACGACTCCCAGGCGGCTTCCTTGTAGGCGGTGCTGCCGTTGGGGAAGACGTCGCGGTCGACGTAGACCGCTTCCTTCCAGGCCTCCACCGAGAAGAGGGCCGAGCTGGTCTTGCCGGCCTGCACCGTGACCCAGAAGCCGCCGGCGCTGCCGATGAGGTTGCCCGCGGTGTCGTAGATCGCGTAGTCGGCGCTCATGTCCGACGGGCCGGTGGCCTTCTGGTGCTTGAGGCCGGTGGCAGGGTCGTAGTACTCGCCCCAGAAGGCCTTGTTGCCCTCGGCCGACTCGGTGTAGTAGCCGCCCGCGGTGATCTTCTGGTTGCCGGCCCAGGCGTTGGTGCGGTCGGCGGTGCCGTCGATGGCGCTGACCCAGATCCTGGTGTCGTAGGCCACCGCCTTGGACAGCTCGATCTTGAAGCTGGCCTTGGTGCCCTCGTACATCGAATCGCAGCCGACGATGGAGGCGCAGGCCTTCTCCACCAGGCCGGCGTCGACGGTGAGGTTCACCTCGCCGGCGGCCAGGGTGATGACGTCGGTCTTGCCGTTGCTGCCGGCGTCCGAGTCCTTGCTGTCGTAGGCGCCCTGGTCCTTGCGCGTGAACTCGTGGCCGGCGATGGTGCCGAAGGTCACGGTGTACTTGCCGGCCGCGAGGTTGTCGAAGCGATAGCGGCCGTAGGCGTCGGTGGTGTCGACGGCGGTGATGTCGTCGGCGGTGCCGAAGGTGCCGTCCTTGCCGGCGCCGGTCAGCGTCACCTTGACGCCGCACACGCCGTCCTCGCCCGAGTCCTGGATGCCGTCGCCGTCGCAGTCGAGCCAGACGCGGTCGCCGATGCTGCCCTTGGGCGCCTTGACCAGGCCGGCGTCCACGGTGAGGTCCACCTCGCCGGCGGCCAGGTCGATGACATGGCTCTTGCCGGTGGTGGTGTCGGCGTCGGAGTCCTTGCTGTCGTAGGCGCCCTGGTCCCTGCGCGTGAAGTCGTAGCCGTCCACCGTGCCGAAGGTGACCTGGTACTTGCCGGCGGACAGGTTGTCGAAGCGGTAGCGGCCGTAGGCGTCGGTGGTGTCGACGGCGGTGGTGTCGTCGGCGGTGCCGAAGGTGCCGTCCTTGCCGGCGCCGGTCAGCGTCACCTTGACGCCGCACACGCCGTCCTCGCCCGAGTCCTGGATGCCGTCGCCGTCGCAGTCGAGCCAGACGCGGTCGCCGATGCTGCCCTTGGGCGCCTTGACCAGGCCGGCGTCGACCGTCAGGTTGGTTTCGCCGGCGGCCAGGGTGACGACCTGGCTGACGCCCGTGGTGGTGTCCGCGTCCGAGTCCCTGGCGTCGTCGGCCCCCTGGTCGCGCTTGGCGAAGTCGTAGCCGTCGACCGTGCCGAAGGTGACCTGGTATTTGCCGGCGGCCAGGTTGGCGAACAGGTAGTTGCCGTTCGAATTCGTCGTCGTGCTGGCGAGGACGTCGTCAGCGGTGTTGAACAGACCGTCGTTGCCTGCGCCGCGCAGGATGACCTTCACCCCGGCCACGCCGTCTTCGCCGGCGTCCTGGATGCCGTCGTTGTCGCAGTCGACCCAGACGCGGTCGCCCAGCTTGGCGGTCTTGACCTGCACCAGGCCGGCGTCCAGCGTCGGGTTGTGCTCGCCCGGGGCGAGGGTGACGATCTGGCTCTTGCCGCTGACCGTGTCGGCGTCGGAGTCGGCGG
Source organism: Aquabacterium sp. J223 (assembly GCF_024666615.1). Taxonomy (NCBI): domain Bacteria; kingdom Pseudomonadati; phylum Pseudomonadota; class Betaproteobacteria; order Burkholderiales; family Sphaerotilaceae; genus Aquabacterium; species Aquabacterium sp. J223. The sequence goes on from NZ_CP088297.1 coordinate 3,791,352, forward strand.
CGTCGTCGCCCACGTCCTTCTTGGTGAACTGGTAACCCGTCGGCAGGTCGCTGAACTGCACCTGGTACTGGGTGCCGGCGATCAGGCCGTCGAACTTGTACAGGCCGTTGGCATCGGTGGTCGCCACGGTGGCGGTGTCGTCGGCCGTGCCGATGACACCGTCGAGGCCGCCGCCGATGAGCGTCACCTTGACGCCGGCCGCGCCGGCCTCGCCGTCGTCCTGCACGCCGTCGCGGTCGGCGTCGAACCACACCCGGTCGCCCAGGCTGGCGAGCTTGGTCACCAGGCCGGCGTCCAGCGTCGGGTTGTGCTCGCCCGGCGCCAGCGTGACGATCTGGCTCTTGCCGGTGACCGCATCGGCGTCGGAGTCCGCAGCATCGTCGCCCACGTCCTTCGAGGTGAACTGGTAGCCAGCGGGCAGGTCGCTGAACTGCACCTGGTACTGCGTGCCGGCGATCAGGCCGTCGAACTTGTACAGGCCGTTGGCATCGGTGGTCGCCACGGTGGCGGTGTCGTCGGCCGTGCCGATGACACCGTCGAGGCCGCCGCCGATCAGCGTCGCCTTGACGCCGGCCGCGCCGGCCTCGCCGTCGTCCTGCACGCCGTCGCGGTCGGCGTCGAACCACACCCGGTCGCCCAGGCTGGCCGGCTTGGTCACCAGGCCGGCGTCCAGCGTCGGGTTGTGCTCGCCCGGGGTCAGCGTGACGATCTGGCTCTTGCCGGTGACGGTGTCGGCGTCGGAGTCGGCGGCGTCGTCGCCGACGTCACGGCTGGTGAAGGTGTGGTCGGCCGGCAGGTCGCTGAACTGCACCTGGTACTGCGTGCCGGGCGTCAGGTGATCGAAACGGTAGTTGCCCAGACCGTCGGTCACCGTGCTGACCTCGGTGTCGTCGGCCGTGCCGATCACGCCATCGACGCCGCCGCCGATCAACGTGACCTTGACGCCGGCGGCGCCGGCCTCGCCGTCGTCCTGCACACCGTCGCGGTCGGTGTCGAACCACACCCGGTCGCCCAGGCTCGCGAAGGGGATGCGGAAGGTCAGGTAGTTGGCGCTGGCATCGGTGTCGGACGCGTTGCAGCCGGCGGTGCCGCCATCGTCCTGCACCTTGAACCCGAACTGCACCTCGCCCGCGCTGTCGGTGGGCGGCACGTACTTGAGCAGGCCGTCGCGGATGGCCTGCACCGGGATCTGGTCGCCGGCCTGAACGGCGACGCCGTCCAGCAGCAGCGAGCCCGCGCCCGGCAGGCTGGTGACCAGCACCGACTTGAAGGCGTTCGCACCGCCAGGGCCGGCGGCATCGTGCGCATCGGAGAAGCCGAAGTCCGCTTCGTTCAGGACGATGCCCGCCGCGGTCACCGTGCCGAGGTCCTTGTCGGCGCCGTCGGGTGCGTCGTTGACCGAGTCGACGACCACCTGCAGCCGGATCTGCACCGAGTTCGGCGCGCTGTCGACGGTCAGCGTGAGGGTGTTGAACTGGCCGAACCAGTCGGGGCGGGCGGCGGCGTTGACCGAGAAGGTGTCGCTGTCCACCAGGCTCACCATCTGGGTCGGCACGGGCTTCAGCGTCCCGCCGTCGTCGGCCAGCATGGCGGTGATCTTCACGGCGCCAGTCGGCGGGTAGCCGAGTTGGGTCAGCAGATCGGCGATGTCAAACGATTTGCTGGTGTCCTCGCACAAGTGCACCACGCCATTGAGAACTGGGACCGCCATGTCTCCCCCGTAACGATTTGTAGGGGTCGCATGCTAGGGATGGCGTATTGCGGTAACAACCCGTGAGCAAGGGGTGCGGTGGCACGCCGCAAGGGGCTTCCTGCGAAAGCCCCGGCGGTTCGAGGCGGCCTCCCGGGGCAGCGGCACATCATTGCGGGAAATAACGCCCAAACGGGCTCGTTCCCCGCAAATGGGTGGTCCACCCACCACAAAACGCGCGTCGCGATCGCGATGGCAGCGTCGGCCCCGGCTGCGGCAATGTGCACGCCGGCCGACCGGATGGCCGATGGGCCGGTGTCGAACGCCCCCCTATGATCAACGCCAGCCGCATCGACGCGCGGCCCGACGGCGCCGCCGGACGGTCGGGAGCGAAGAAGAAACAGGACCTGCGATGCACCGTTCGACGACCCCCTCGGAGGCCGAAGGGCTCTCTCTGCTGCTGCAACTGGTGCAGCGACTGTCGATGGCCCGCCGCCTTGAGGACCTGACCGCCATCGTGCGCGGCGGCGCACGGGCGCTGGCCGGCGCCGACGGCGCCACCGTCGTGCTGCGCGAGGGCGACCTGTGCCACTACGCGGACGAGGACGCCATCCAGCCGCTGTGGAAGGGCCGCCGCTTCCCCATGGAGAGCTGCGTCAGCGGCTGGGTCATGCTCAACCGCCGGCCGGCCGTGATCCCCCGACATCTACCAGGACGACCGGGTGCCGCTGGACGCCTACCGGCCGACCTTCGTCAAGAGCCTGGTGATGGTGCCGATCCGGCCGGACGACCCGATCGGCGCCATCGGCACCTACTGGGCCCGTCCGCAGGCGCTGGCGCCGGAGCGGGTGGCGCTGCTGCAGGCGCTGGCCGACACCACCTCGGTGGCGATGGAGAACGTGACGCTGGTCAACGACCTGGAGCGCCGGGTGCGCGAACGCACCACGGCGCTGGAGCAGGCCAACGAGGCGCTGGAGGCGTTCTCGGTGTCGGTGTCGCACGACCTGCGCGCGCCGCTGCGGGCGGTGCAGGGCTTCGCCCAACTGCTCGATGAGCGCGCCGGTGAACGGCTGGACGCCGATGGCCGCCACCTGCTGTCCGGCGTGCGGCAGGCCGCCGGCCGCATGGACGCGCTGATGGACGAGCTGATGAAGCTGGCGCAGGTCGGCCGACGCGAGCCGGTGTGCCGCAGCTTCGACCTGGCGCCGATGGCGCGCGAGGTGGTCCAGCGGCTGCAGACGGCGGAGCCGGGGCGCCGGGTGCACGTCGACATCGCCGACCCGCTGCCGGTGCACGCCGACCCCGGCCTGCTGCGCCTGGCGCTGGAGAACCTTGTCGGCAACGCCTGGAAGTACACCGGCCGCCGTGACGAGGCGCACATCGCCGTGCAGCCCTGGGCCGACGACGGCCGCAGCGGCTTCTGCGTGCGCGACAACGGCGCCGGCTTCGACATGGCGCGCGCCGAGCGGCTGTTCGAGCCCTTCCGCCGCCTGCACAGCGAGGACGAGTTCAGCGGCACCGGCATCGGCCTGGCCATCGTGCGCCGGGTGGTGCAGCAGCACGGCGGGCGCATCCACGCCGAAGCCCGTCCGGGCGAAGGCGCGACCTTCTACGTCGCGCTGCCGACCGGTTGAGGCGCTTCACCGACGATGGGCGCGCGGCGCGCCTGGCGTCGGTGGAGCGCGGCCTCGTACACCGGGCGGTAGGCCCGCGCCGCCGCCGCCCACGACGGGTCCTCGGCCATGGCACGCTGCTGCAGCGCCTGCCAGTGTTCGCGCCGGCCCCAGGCCGCCATGGCGCGGCCGATGGCGTCGGCCAGGGCCTCGGCCGTGGCCTCGTCGAAGACGAACCCCGTGCCCTGGGACGGCTGCTCGTCGGCGTCGCGCACCGTGTCGGCCAGGCCGCCGACGCGGCGCACCAGCGGCAGCGTGCCGTAGCGCAGGCCGTAGAGCTGGGTCAGCCCGCAGGGCTCGAAGCGGCTGGGCACGAGGATGACGTCGGACCCGGCGACGATGCGGTGGGCGCAGGCCTCGTCGTACTGGATGCGCACCGCCACCCGACCGGGCTGCGCCGACGCGGCCGACTCGAAGGCGTGCACCAGCGCCGCGTCGCCGGTGCCCTGTACCACCAGCTGGCCGCCGCGGTCGAGCAGCGCGGGCAGCGCGGCCAGCACCAGGTCGAGCCCCTTCTGCTCGGTCAGGCGGCTGACGATGCAGAACAGCGGCGCGCTCGGGTCGTCGGCCAGCCCCATCTCGGCCTGCAGCGCGCGCTTGCAGGCGGCCTTGCCGGCCAGGTCGCGGGCGTCATAGGTCTGCACCAGCGCGGCATCGATCGCCGGGTTCCAGACCGTGTCGTCGACGCCGTTGAGGATGCCGCTGACCTCCGGGCCTCGGTGGCGCACAACGCCGTCGAGCTGGCAGCCGAACGCCGGCGTGGCGATCTCGCGGGCGTAGCTGGGGCTGACGGTGGTCACCCGGTCGGCGAACAGCAGCCCGGCCTTCATGAACGAGAGCTCGCCGTGGAACTCGAGCCCTTGCAGCTGCGCGTACGACGGGGGCAGGCCGAGACGCGGGAAGGACGCCATCGGGAACAGGCCCTGGTAGGCCAGGTTGTGCACGGTGAAGACGCTGGCGGCCGGCGTCGGCGCGTGCGCGTCCAGGTAGGCGCAGGTCAGCGCGGCATGCCAGTCGTGGGCGTGCACCACCTCGGGCGACCAGTGCTCGTCCAGCTCGCCGGCGGCCAGCCGGGCGGCCACCCAGCCGAGCAGGCCGAAGCGCTGCAGGTTGTCCGGCCAGTCCAGGCCGCGCGCGTCCTGGTAGGGGCCGGCGCCGCGGCGGTAGAGGTAGGGCGCGTCGATCAGGTAGGCCGCCAGCCCGCGCGGCCCCAGCCGGCCGAGCACCAGCCGCACGCGCGCGGCGTCGAACGCCGGCCCCAGCTCGGCCACCGGCTCGCGGCCGTGCAGCGCGTCCAGCAGCGCCGGGTGGCCGGGCAGCAGCAGCCGCACCTCGTCGCCGGCCGCCGCCTGCGCCGCCGGCAGCGCCGCCACCACGTCGGCCAGGCCGCCGGTCTTCAACCACGGGTAGACCTCGGCGGCGACGTGCAGGAGCTTCATGGTTGGAGGGCGGAGGGGAACGACGCGCCGCAGTGTGCCCGCGGATCACGACCCGTCGATGGCGCTACAACCGCGCCAGCATGTCCCGCGTCACCAGCGTGATGCCGCCCTCGCTGCGCACGAAGCGGCGTTCGTCCTCCGCCGGGTCCTCGCCGATGACCATGCCGTCGGGGATGACGCAGCTGCGGTCGACCACCACCCGCTTCAGCCGCGCGCCGCGGCCGACCTCGACGTAGGGCAGCAGCACGGCGCAGTCGACCTGGCTGTGGACCTCGGTGCGCACGCTGGAGAACAGCACCGAGTTGTGCACCTCGCCGCTGATGATGCTGCCGCCGGAGACCAGCGACTGCAGCGCCACGCCGCGCCGCCCGGGCTGGTCATGCACGAACTTGGCCGGCGCCAGCTGCGGCTGGTAGGTCAGGATGGGCCAGCGCGGGTCGTACAGGTCGAGTTCGGGCAGCGTGGCGGTCAGGTCGATGTTGGCGTCCCAGTAGGCGTCGATGGTGCCCACGTCTCGCCAGTAGGGCGCGCCGTCGCCGCTGGTGACGCAGCTGGCGGCGAAGGGATGGGCCTGGGCCACGCCCAGCCGCACCGCCCGCGGGATGATGTCCTTGCCGAAGTCGTGGGCGGACACCGGGTCGTCGATGTCGCGCGCCAGCTCGCGGAACAGGTAGGCGGCGTTGAAGATGTAGATGCCCATGCTGGCCAGCGCCATGTCCGGCTTGCCGGGCATGGCCGGCGGGTCGGCGGGCTTCTCGACGAAATCGGTGATGCGGTAGTCGGCGTCCACCGCCATCACGCCGAAGCCGGAGGCCTCCCGGCGCGGCACCTCGATGCAGCCGACGCTGACCTCGCAGCCACGCGCCACGTGGTCGGCCAGCATCAGCGCGTAGTTCTGCTTGTAGACGTGATCGCCGGCCAGCACGATGACGTAGTCGGCGCGGTAGCTCTGGATGATGTCGTGGTTCTGCCAGACGGCGTCGGCGGTCCCGCGGTACCAGCTCTCCTCGTCGATGCGCTGCTGCGCCGGCAGCAGGTCGACGAACTCGTTCAGCTCCTGCTTCAGGAAGGCCCAGCCTCGCTGCAGGTGGCGCAGCAGGCTGTGGCTCTTGTACTGGGTGATGACGCCGATGCGCCGGATGCCCGAGTTCAGGCAGTTCGACAGCGCGAAGTCGATGATGCGGAACTTGCCGCCGAAGTACAGCGCCGGCTTGGCCCGGCGGTCGGTCAGGTTCTTCAGCCGGCTGCCGCGGCCACCGGCCAGCACGAGGGCCACCGCCTGCTTGGGGAGTTGGAGCGTTCGGGCGAGCGGGGTGGCCATTGGGCCATCGCGGGCAAGCCGGATGCCCAGCGGCAACCGCAGGTTTCAGCGGGGGCCGGAGGCGCCCGGGCACCGCGGCGCCGGGCGCCGGCCCTACATGGCGAAGCGCCCCTGCTCGATCGCCTGCCGGGCGATGAGGAAGGCGGCCGCGTTCCAGCTCTGGCCGGGCATGCCCGACGGCGCCAGCGTCTGGCCGTGGAACCACTCGGAGAAGCGCCAGTCGGCGGCGGCGTTCGCCTGCGCCAGCTTGGACAACTCGGTGCGGGCCAGGTCGTGCTGGCCCATCTGCGCCAGCGCCATCGCCCAGAAGCCGCCGATGAAGGGCCAGATGCCCCCGTTGTGGTACTGGTGCGGCAGGTTCTGCTGGTGGCGGCCCATGTACAGGCGCCACATGTCGTCGTCCGGCGCGATCGGCCGCATCACCGCCCGTGCCGGGTAAGGGCTGCTGGCGCCGCCGGCCAGCAGCGTCTTGATGATCTGCTGGCCCATGGCGTCGCCGGCCAGGCCGTAGAGCAGCGCCAGCACGTTGCCGAACACGTCGCCCTCGTCGCCGGCGAAGGAGAGGTTGACGAAGCTGAGGTAGAGCCCGGGGTTGCGCTGCCCGCGCTTGACGTAGTGGCCGAGCAGCCGCACGCGCCGGTTCTCCGACACCTCGCGGCCGAAGGGATGGAACAGCTGCTGGAAGTGGTCGCGCGTCGATTCGTAGCCCGGCAGGTCGTAGAGCTGCTTGACGCGGAACCACAGCGCGTTGGTGTAGAGCACGTAGCCCGAGCGGGGCATGATGTCCGCCCAGTCGCTGGCCTCGTTCTGCTGCAGCAGCGCCAGCCCCGGGTGCTCCTGCGCCTGCAGCCATTGCACCGCCTTGTCCACCTGCGGCTGCCAGCGACCACGCAGCGCGGCGTCGGCGCCCGGCTGCCGGCGCACGTGGTCGACGGCGATCAGCCACCACAGCGTGGCGTCGATGCAGCCGAGGTACCAGAAGTCGGCGCCCTCGCCGCCCGGGTCGACGAACTTCGGGATCTGCCCGTTCGCCGCCTGGCCGGCGGCCAGCGCGTCCAGGCTGGCGATGGCGCCCTGCTCCAGCGCGGTGCGGCCGCTGCCGGCCATGGCCAGCACGCAGATGGCGGCGTCGCGGCCGAAGACGCGGGTGTAGCGGCGCGACGCCGCCTGCTCGCCGTCGGTGGCGGCGAGCACGCCGCCCGGCGTGGTGTTGCGTTCGAGCAGGGCCCAGGACGCGTCGGCGCACTGCGCCACCAGCCCGAAAGGCGCCGGGGCGGGCACGGCGGCCGTGCAGGCCGGTCCACGGGCGGGAACGACGGGGATCGGGAGCTGGGTCACAGTACTGCTTTCCCTGTGCGCTTCGAAAGCGCCATGGTGACCGGGTTCAGGCCCGACGGTCGGTGGAACAGCGCGCCCTGCGGCGGCCTCTTCGGGCAGTGTAAACATCCCTCGGTTGGCAATGGCGGCCACGCGGCAAGCCCCCCTACCATCGCCTGCGAGGCCGGGCAGGCCTGCGAGGAGGCGTGGGATGAGGCTGCCGTTTTCAAGGCTGGACGGGCCGCTGTTCGTCGCCGCCGTCTTCGCCGTGCTGGTGCTGTCGCGGCTGCTCGCGCTGGCCCTGCCCACCGACTTCTACTTCACCTTCCAGTCGCTGTTCTCCGACCGCGAGCCGCGCCACATGCTGCTGTCGCTGTTCGGCAAGATGGCGGCGCCCTTCCTGTGCGGCCTGCTGGCCGGCGTCTTGTGCCTCGCCCGCTGGCGCCGGCTCCACGGCGCGCAGGCCGGTCCGCGCAGTGCGTTCGCGCGGCGCGTTCGCACCGTCTGGGCGCCGACGCTGTTCGCGGCCGGCGTCCTCGCCGCCTTCCTGTCCGCCTGGCCGGCCATGGTGTACTGGGACCTGATGGCCAACCCCGAGGTCGCGCACCTCAAGCCGGCCTTCTTCGTGCTGTACGCCATCTACATGCTGAGCTTCGGCTATGTCAGCCTGCTCGGCCTGCTGACGGCCATCTTCCTGCGCGAGCACGTCGGCGGCGCCGACGCCGGCGAAGGCTCGGTCTCGCGGCGCGAGCTGTCCCGGGTCGGCGCGCTGTGGCTGCTCAATTCGGGGCTGGCGTCGGCGGCGATGAAGCTGCTGACGGGCGCCTGACCATGCGCCTGACCCGTCGCCCGCTGCGGCGCCGACCGGGCCCACCGGCCGGCCCGACGCTGACCGCCCTCGCCCGTGGCTCGCTGCTGCCGCCGCTGCTGGGCGGCATGCTGCTGCTGTCGGCGACGCTGTGCCTCGACGCCGCCCATTACCGTGGCCTGCACGCCGCCGGCCGGCCGCCACCGCTGCCGCTGGCCGCCGCCGGGCTGCCGCCGGCCGAGGACGAGGCGCCGACGGAGCCTGACGCGCCCGCCGCGGCCGGAATCGAAGGCGGGGACCGCCGCGAGCTGCCGGTTCGGGTGGTCGCGCTGGAATCGCGCGGCGGCCGCCCGACGCCCGCCGACCCCGCCCGGCAGTGGGCGACGCAGGGCCGTGTCGCGGTCAACCTGCTGCTCCGCTCCGGCTACCTGGACAGCGCGAGCGCCGACGTGCTGGGCGGCGACCCGCCGGTCACCGCCTACCGCCTGCGGCCGCTGCCCGAGGTGCTGAACTGCGCCCATGCCGGCCTGAGCCTGCCGCAACCGGCCGACGACGCGGCGGTGGCCCGCCTCATGCACGCCGCCCACCTCGCGATCTCGGCGGTGGCGGTGGAGAAGTTCCACCGCACCGGCCTGCAGCGGCGGCTGGAATGGTGGTGGGCGCGCGCCTGGTCGGCGCTGACCGGCGACCTGCCGGACCTCTCGCTCGGCCCGGCGCAGATCCGGCCGTCCACCCTGTCGTCGCTGCTCGTGCGGATGCCGCCGGGCGGGCGGACCCCGGCGGCCTGGGCCGCCGACCCGGTCGGCACCCTGGCGGACGAATGCGCGGCGCTGGGCGTGGCCGCCGCCCTGATCCACCACCAGCTGTCGGCGCCACGCGACGGGCCAGGCAGCCCCACCGAAGCCGCCCTCATGGCCTACGCCGGCCAGCGCCGCCCCACCCATGCCGTCATCGACTACGCCCCCATCGTCGCGCGGATGGCGGACCTGCTGCAGGAGCCGTTCGGGCCCTGACCGCCGGGGCACCGGCCGGCAGAATGGCCCCCATCCACCGCACCGGCCGAGGAAGCGCCCGATGAGCAGCCTGTTCGCCTTCCTGCACTTCGTCGCCGCGTTCGGCCTCGCGGCCACGCTGTTCCTCGAATGGCAGACGCTCGGCCCGTCGCCCACGCACGCCGAAGCGGTCCGGCTGCAGCGCGTCGACGCCTGGTACGGCCTGTTCGCCGTCGTGGTGCTGGTGGCCGGCACGCTGCGGGTGCTGTACTTCGAGAAGGGCCATGCCTTCTACACCGGCAACCCCTTCTTCCACGCCAAGGTCGGCCTCTTCGTGGCGATCGGCCTGCTGTCCATCTACCCGACGGTGCGCTTCATCCGATGGCGGCCGCAGACGCGGCAGGGCCTGGCCCCGGTGCTGTCGGGCGACGAGTACCGCCGCCTGCGCCTGGTGCTGCGGCTGGAGGTGGTGCTGGTGATCGCATTGCTGCTGTGCGCCAGCCTGATGGCACGCGGCGTGGGCCTCAGGGGGTCGTGATGGCCACCCAGTACTACACCGCCACCAGCCTGGACGGCTTCATCGCCACCGAGGACCACTCGCTGGCCTGGCTGTTCCCGCTGGGCGACATCGCCGACACCGGCTACCCCGACTTCATCCGCGGCGTCGGCGCGCTGGCCATGGGGTCGTCCACCTACGACTGGATGCTGCGCCATGTGGTGCAGGCCAAGCAGCCGTGGCCCTACGAACGGCCGGTGTGGGTGTTCTCCCACCGCACGCGGCCGGGGGTGCCGGGCGCCGACATCCGCTTCGTGCGCGGCGACGTGCGGCCGGTGCATGCGGCCATGCGGGAGGCCGCCGGCGCCGGCAACGTCTGGCTGGTCGGCGGCGGCGACCTGGTCGGCCAGTTCCACGACGCCGGCCTGCTCGACGAGGTCATCGTGCAGGTGGGCTCGGTCACGCTCGGCGCGGGCCGGCCGCTGCTGCCTCGACGCATCACCCACCCGACGCTGGAACTCACCGGGGCGCGGCGCATCGGCCCCGGTTTCGCCGAGCTGCGCTACACCGTGCGCCGCCACGCCACCGACGGAGCCGCCCCATGACACGCCTCACCCGTTCGCTGCTGCTGGTCGCGTCGCACGGCATCGTGCTGGCCGTGGGCTTCGCGCTCGGCGTCTACACCCTGCCGCTGTTGGTGGCGCCGGCCGGGCCCAGCACCGAGGAACTGGCGGCGCAGGCGGCGCAGGCCGCCTACCGCGGCGAATTCCGCCGCGACCTGAAGGACAGCGACGCGCTGCACTGGGGCGAGGGCCAGGTGGCGGTCGGCCGGCGCAGCATCGCGCTCACCGGCACGCTGGCCCCCGGGCCCGACTACAAGCTGTACCTGTCGCCCGAGTTCGTCGAGACCGAAGCCGACTTCCTGCGGCTGAAGCCGCGCATGGTGCGCGTCGGCGACGTCAAGACCTTCCGCAACTTCACGGTGGCGGTGCCGGAGGGCGTGGACATCGAACGCCACACCACGGTGATCGTCTGGTGCGAGAGCTTCGGCCAGTTCATCACCGCGGCGCGCTACCGCTGAACGGCGCCGGGCCCCACCAGCACCGCCACCGGCAGGTGGGAGAACACCTGGGCCAGGGGCCAGCCGGACGCCTCGGGCCGGCACCGGTGCCCGCTGAGCACGTCGTGCCAGTCGCCCTCGACCGCCTCCGCGACCAGCCGCGTGTCGCCCCAGGCGTCGGCGCGCACCGGCCAGCCCGGCTCGCTCAGCAGCTTGGCGAACAGCCGGCCGACGACCACCACCACCCGCTGGTCGCCCAGCCGGCGCTCGAAGGCGAGCACGTGCTCCGCCTTGTCGCCCTCGGCCGTGAGCGGCAGGTAGCCGCCGAGCTTGAAGACGTCGGACAGCCCCGCGCGCAGCTGCAGCAGCCGCCAGGTGACCCACAGCTTGAGCCGGCCGTCGTGCGGTGAGCCGATCGCCGCGGCCATGGCGGCGGCCGGGTCGGCCTGGTCGCCCCAGGCCTGCAGCGCGTCGAGCGCCCGCTCGCGCAGGCCGTAGTCCACCGGCCGGCGGTTGTCGGGGTCGACCAGGCTGAAGTCCAGCCATTCGTTGCCCTGGTAGCAGTCCGGCACGCCGGGCGCGGTGCAGCGCAGCGTGGTGAGCACCAGGCTGTTGAGGGCGCCGAACCAGGCCACCACCTCGGCGCGGGCCTGCACGTCGGTGAGCAGCGGGTTGGGCGACACGCGGGCGAACAGGCCGCGCACGAAGCCGGACAGCCGCGCCTCGTACGCCTCGTCCGGGTGCAGCCAGCTGGTGTCGCGCTTCGCTTCGCGTGCGGCCTTGAGCGCGTAGGCCTCGATGCGGTCGCGGTAGTCGGGCAGCGCCTCCTCGGTCAGGCCGCCGGGCGGCAGCGTGCCGAGGATGACCTGCCACAGCAGCAGCTCGTCGGCCGGGCTGGGGCCGTCGGGCCCCACCGGCAGCCGCTGCTCGGCGGCCATGCGGCGCCAGCGCCGCAGCGCGAAGCGCCAGGCCGCGGGCATCTCGCTCAGCACGTCGATGCGGCAGCGCACGTCCTCCGAGCGCTTGTTGTCGTGCGTGGAGGTGGCGATCAGCGTGTGCGGCCACTTCGCCCAGCGGTCGGCCGTGGCCGCGTGGAAGGCCTTGACGGTGATGCCGAACACGCCCGGCTCGCCGCCCACTTCGTTGAGCGAGACCAGCCGGCTGTAGCGGTAGAAGGCCGTGTCCTCGACGCCCTTGGCCGTCACCGGCGCGCTGAACTGCTGGAAGCGCACCGCGAAGCGCCGCACCTGCGCCTGCAGCCCGGGCGGCGCGCCCTCCACCGCACGCGCGAGCAGCGTCTGCTGCAGGAAGTCGAGCACCTCGGGCTCGGCCGCCTCGCGGTGGCGCCGCGCCTGGCCCAGGGCCCAGGCGATGAAGCGCTGGTCCTGTTCCGAGGGCTGCGCGCCCTCCTCGTCGACCAGGTAGGTGCGGTACACCGGCATGCAGGCCGCCACCTGCGCCAGCGCGCGGCGCAGCGTGTTCAGCGTGAAGTCGCGGGTGCGGCGGTGGGCGCGGGCGATGCGCAGCAGCTCGGTGGACAGCACGTTCAACTCGCTGGCCAGCGTGGTCCGCATGATGAGGTGCTTGCCCTCGTGCGCCAGCGCCTCGAAGTCGCGGCGGTCGCCGGTGTGGTGGGCCCAGATGCGGTCGAAGCGCTCGCGCGCGGTGGTGTCGACCAGCACGCCGTTGGCCAGGTTGGCGAAGCGGTAGCCGGTGGTGCCGTGCAGCGCCCAGTCCAGCGGCACGTCCTCGTGGCCGGCGGCGATCTTCTCGGCCAGCACGTACAGCGGCCGCGGCGGCCGGCCGTCGGCGTCCTGGCGCGGCAGCACCAGGCCGACGCGGCGGGCATAACCCTCCTGCAGCCGGCGGAAGTACTGCGCCGGGTCGTGCAGGCCGTCGGGGTGGTCGATGCGCAGGCCGTCGACCTTGCCGGCGGCGGCCAGCTCCAGCGCGAAGCCGTTGGTGGCCTCGAACACCGCCGGCTCCTCCTGCCGCAGCGCGGCCAGGTCGTTGACGTCGAAGAAGCGCCGGTAGTTGATCTCGTCCGAGGCCACCCGCCAGAACGCCAGCCGGTAGGCCTGCTGGTCGTGCAGGGCGGCCAGCGCGTCGGCGCTGGCGTTGAACTCGGCCACGGCGGCCTCGATGGCGGCGCCGACCGTGGGATCGGTCTCCACCGCGGTGGCCAGGCGCAGCTTGAGCAGTTCCTTGTCGCGGGCGCGCTCGCGGCGGGCGTCGGGATCGTCCACTTCGCGCGGCGGCAGGTGGCCGAAGGCCGCCGCCAGGCTGGCCAGCACCACCTGCCCGGCGCTGTCCCCGCCCAGGCGCTCGGCCGCCCGCTTGAGAACGGGCGCCACCGAGCGCGGCCCCAGCGGGAAGCGGTGGTCCCAGTAGCGCAGGGCGAAGCTGCCGGCCTCGGGCTCGAAGGCCAGCGTCAGTTCGCCGTCCTCCAGCACCGCGCCGAACGACTTGCCCAGCACCGGCACCAGCACCTTGCCGTCGAGCTCCGGGTCCACCGGGTGCCAGGCGATGTCGAAGTAGCGGGCGTAGGGCGAGGCCTCGCCGTTCTCCAGCACGTCCATCCACCAGGCGTTGTCGCCGCCGAGCACGCCCATGTGGTTGGGCACGAGGTCGATGAGCAGGCCCATGCCTTCGGCCTTCACCGCTTCGGTGAAGCGATCGAACGCCTCGCGGCCGCCCAGCTCGGGGTTGATCTCGTCGTGCGCCACCACGTCGTAGCCGTGGCGGCTGCCCGGCCGCGCGCGCATCAGCGGCGAGCAGTAGACATGGCTCACGCCGAGGCGCTTGAGGTACGGCAGCACCAGCCGCGCGTCGTCGAGCGTGAAGTCCTGGTGCAGCTGCAGCCGGTAGGTGGCCCGCGGCACGATGGCCTCGGCGCGCGGCGGCGCGGCGGTGGCCAGCGGCGCATGCGGGCGGATGGCGGCCAGGCGCTCGGCCAGGCGCTCGATGCGCTCGTCGCGCTGCATCGCCTCCAGCGTGGCCGGCAGCTTGCGCCGCCAGTTGGGGTGCTCGTTCACCGTGCCGGGCAGGTTGGCCTGGTCGGGCACGCCGAGCACGTCCTCCAGCTGCACCACCATCACGCGCGACGGGGCGGCGGCCAGCCAGGCCTGCACGGCGGTGGCCAGTTCGGTGGTCAGCGGCACCGCGGCACCGGGCTCCAGCGGCACGCCCTCGGGCAGCAGGCCGGCATGGTGGAGCGCGAACAGCAGGCGCAGCCGGTCCTGCGTGCGCTGCACCAGCTGCTCCTCGTAGACCTGGGGCGTCGGGTAGAGGTCGAGCGCGCGGCGCACCTCGATGTCGTGGCCGGTCCACCAGCCCGGCAGCGTGGCCAGGTCGTGGGTGCCCACCGCCACCAGCGCCTCGCGCGGGTAGTCGGCCGGCGGCTTGAAGGCGCCGCCGTCCTGCCGCTCGAAGTAGGCCAGCCGGTAGGACAGCACCTCGCGTTCGGCCAGCGTGGCGCGCATCTCGTCGGCCACGGTGCCCAGGTCCTCGCCGATGACCATGCACCGCTGGCGCTCGCTCTCCAGCGCGACGATGGCCATCAGCTCCTGCAGCGGGTAGTGCACGTAGGCGCCGTCGCGGCCGGTGCCGCCTTCGGGAATCCAGAACAGCCGCATCAGCCCCATCACGTGGTCGATGCGGATCGCGCCGGCATGGCGCATGCAGCCGCGCAGCGTCTCGATGAAGAAGCCGTGGCGGTCGTCGCGCATGGCGGCCGGCTTCAGCGGCGGCAGGCCCCAGTTCTGGCCCTGCAGGTTGAGCTCGTCGGGCGGCGCGCCGACGCTCACGTTCACCGCGTACAGGTCCTGCCGCAGCCAGGTGTCGGCGCCGGCGCGGTCGACCGACACCGCCAGGTCCAGGTACAGCCCCACCGCCAGGCCGCGCTCGCGGCAGCGACGGTTGACCGCGGCCAGTTGGGTGTCGGCCTGCCACTGCAGCCAGGCGTGGAACTCGACCTGCGCCGCCTGCTCCTCGGCGAAGCGGCGCACCGCCTCGCCGCGCGGGTCGCGGTAGGCCTCGGGCCACACCGGCCAGCCCCAGACCTGGCGGTCCCGGTCGTGGAAGTGCTGCTGCAGCGCCTCGAACAGCGCGAAGCCGTGCAGCGCCTCGCCGCGCTCGCGGCAGAAGGCGCGGAAGGCCTCGCCGCGCGGGCTGGCGGTGCGCAGGTGGCGCTCGCGGAAATGACGGTGCAGCAGCCCCAGCACCTCGCGCTTGGCGGCGGCCACGCCGGCATGGTCGACCTGCTCGGCCTCTCGCAGCGCCGCCAGCCGGGCCTGGAAGCCGGCGCTGCGCACCAGCGCCTGCGCGGGCTCGCACTCGCGGAAGTCGTCCAGCGCCTCGACGTCGAGGTAGAGCGTGTGCAGCTGGCCGCGCGACGACGGGCTGTACGGGCTGATGTGCCAGGGGTTGTGGCCGAAGAGCGCGTGCAGCGGGTTCAGGCCGACGATGCCGGCGCCGCGGGCGCCCCAGTGCTCCACCAGCGCCGCCAGGTCGCCGAAGTCGCCCATGCCCCAGTTGCGCTCGCTGCGCACGGCGTAGAGCTGCACCGCCGGGCCCCAGACCCGGCCCTCGCCCTGCAGCGCGGCCGGGCGCCAGCAGCGCGGCGGCGCTGCGATGAGCAGGGTCTCGCCGTCGAGCCCGTCCACCGTCAGCCGGTGGTAGCCGGCCGGCAGCGACAGCCCCAGGCTCAGGGCGTGCGCCTGCAGGCGCGCGCCGCCCACCTCGCGCTCGGCCTGCAGGGTGGACGGGCCGGGCGCGGCGTCGCCCTGGTGCCGCCGGCCGTCCTCGGTGACCACGGTCCAGCCCAGGCGCCGGTCGCCGTCCAGGCGCACGGGCAGCGACCAGTCGGGCGCGCCGGCGGTGATGGCCAGCACCGGCGGCAGCGGGCGGCGCCAGTCGTCGTCTTCCGCCGCCTGCAGCGCGGCGGCCGAGGTGTCGTGCACGCCGAGTTCGGCCAGCAGCGCGCGTAGCCGGTCCTCCGGCGCCGGGTGGTGGCCGCCCCAGATGTCGTCGTAGCCGGGCTGCAGGCCGAGGCGGCGGCACCAGCCCGCCAGGTCGTCGTCGGATCGTTGCTCCTGCATGCCGTCAGCCGCCACTGGCCTGCTCCCGGCCGACCCTCAGGCCGTGCGGCATCAGCGAGCCGCCGTCCCAGGCGTGGCTGAACAGCGTCTCGCCCTGCCCATGGCACGGCACGGCCGTGTCGCCGAAGTTGGCGTCCATGCGCCAGGTGCTGCCGTCGCCCAGCGTCCACATCACCTGCATCCGGCTGCCCTCGACCCGGTAGTGCCCGCCCTCGCGCTGGCCGGCCAGCCGCGGCGCCAGGTGTTCGTGGCGCACCTGCAGGATGCGGCGCAGCCAGTCCAGCCGCTCGCGGTGCGGCGACTGGGTGCGCGAGGACCAGTCGAGCTTGCACTGGACGAAGGTGGCCTCGTCGTTGGGGTCGGGAATGCGCTCTCGCACCTTCGGGTCGGCGAAGGCCGCGAAGCGCTTGAACTCCTCGCGCCGGCCGGTGGACACCGCCTCCGCCAGCTCGCCCTCGAAATCGCAGAAATAGAGGAAGGGCGTGGCGGCGTCGAACTCCTCGCCCATGAACAGCATCGGGATGTGCGGCGACAGCAGCAGGCAGGCCTGCACCGTCTGCAGCGCGCGCGGGTCGCAGAGCTGGTGCAGGCGCTCGCCGAAGGCCCGGTTGCCGATCTGGTCGTGGTTCTGCAGGAAGGAGACGAAGGCGATCGAGGGCAGCTGGGCGCTGGGCTCGCCGCGGGCCTCGCCGTCGCGCAGCGCCGACGGCTCGCCCTGGTAGGCGAAGCCCTCGGCCAGGCACCGTGCCAGGCGCCTGACCGGCTCGTCGGCGTAGTCGGCGTAGTAGCCGTCGGTCTGGCCGGTGAGCAGCACGTGCGCCGCGTGGTGCAGGTCGTCGTTCCACTGCGCGTCGGCGATGCGCGGCCGGCCCTCCGCGTCGCGGGTCAGCAGGTGCGCCTGGTTGAGGTCGTTCTCCAGCACCAGGTGCACGGCGCGCTGCCGGCCGGGCCCGCCGCGCAGCGCGCGGCCGATCTCGGCGCAGATGTGCTCGGGCGAGTCGTCGCGGATGGCGTGCACCGCGTCCATGCGCAGGCCGTCGAAGTGGAATTCCTCCACCCAGTACAGCGCGTTGTGGACGTAGAAGTCGCGCACCGTGCGGCTGCCCTCGCCGTCGAAGTTGATGGCGGCGCCCCACGGGGTCTGGTGCCGGGGATTGAAGAAGGTCGAGCAGTAGGCGTGCAGGTAGTTGCCGTCCGGCCCGAAGTGGTTATAGACGACGTCGAGCAGCACCATCAGGCCGAGCCGGTGGGCCTCGTCGACCAGTGCCTTCAGCTGGTCCGGCGTGCCGTGGCTGGCGTCGGGCGCGTACTGCAGCACGCCGTCGTACCCCCAGCCGTGGCGGCCGGGGAAGTCGGCCAGCGGCAGCAGCTCGACGGCGGTGACGCCCAGCGTCACCAGGTCGGACAGCCGGGCCGTCGCCGCGGCGTAGGTGCCCTCGGGGGTGAAGGTGCCCAGGTGCAGCTCGTAGACCACCGCCTCGTGCCACGGCCGGCCGCGCCAGGCGCCGTCGCGCCAGGCGTAGGCGGTCGGGTCCATCACCATGCTCGGCCCGTGCACGTCGTCGGGGTTGTAGCGCGACGCCGGATCGGGCACGGCCAGCTCGCCGCCCTGCCCGTCGTCGATGACGAAGCGGTAGCGGGTGCCGGCGCCCGCCTCGGGCACCACCAGCTCGTGCCAGCCGCCCTCGAGCGGCCGCATCGGCCGGCGCGACGGCCCGCTGGCCCCGCGTTCCACCTGCAGCTGCACCTGCGCCCGGTCGGGCGCCCACAGTCGGAAGCGCACGCCGCCGCCGGGCAGGAGGCTGGCGCCGAAGGGCATGTCGTGTCGGAGGGTCATCGAGGCAGCAAAAGCCGTGGCGCGGAACGGCGTCAGGTCAGCAAGGCACAGACCCGCCGGCACCGGGGTGTGCCTCGGGCCATGGGGCCGGCCCTGCCTCAGAAACTCCAGCGCCCGTCCAGCCCGACGAACAGCGTGCGACCCGGGGCCGGCTCGAAGTAGCGGCCGTTGCCCTCGTTGACGATGACCGAGCCGGCGTAGCGGCGGTCGAGCAGGTTGTCGACGCGGCCGAAGGCGCGCAGCGTCCAGCCGGGGCGCTGCACGGTGTAGCCGGCGTGCAGGGCGACCACGGTGTGGCCGGCGGCGGCGTCGCTGCCGCTGTCGTTGACCGGGACCGCGCCGACCTGGCGCAGCTCCGCCCCCCGCACGCCAGCCCTGCGGCGGCGCCCAGTCGAGCGTGGCCGCGGCGCTGTGGCGGGCGACGCCGGGCAGGCGCTGGCCGGCGGGCACGGGCGCGTCGGGCGTCGCGCAGGGGGTGGCGGCACAGGTGAGGAAACCGTCAAGGGTGCGGGCGTCGAGCCAGGTCAGCGACAGCCGCGCCCGCCAGTCGGACCAGCGGCCGGTCCAGCCCGCCTCGGCGCCGCGGCGCTGGGTGCGGGCGGCGTTGCGGAAGGTCGCGCGGCCGCCGACGTTGGTGGCGACGACCAGCTCGTCGCGGGTCATCGCGTCGAACAGCGCGACGTCGAACGCCTGCCCCGCCTCGGGCCGCCACTTCAGGCCGAGCTCGAACTGGCGGCTGATGGCCGGTTTCAGCGCGCCGTTCAGTCCGGCACTGCCGTCGGGGCGGTAGGACAGCTCGTTGAGCGTCGGCGTCTCGAAGCCGCGGCCGGCGGAGGCGTGCAGGTGCAGCCGCTCGCTGGCGCGGTAGAGCAGGCCCAGCGCCGGCGAGGTGGCGCCGTAGCGCAGCGCACCGCTGTCGTCGCCGTTGGGACCGGCGACGTAGCGGTCCTGCAGCCGCACGCGCACCGTGCTGTGGCGCACGCCGGCCTCGACGCGCCAGCGCGGCGTCGGGTCGAAGCCGGCCTGCAGGTACGGGTCCAGGCTGCTGACGCGGTTGCGCTCGTCGCGCCGCAGCGCACCCTGCACGCCGAGCGTGGGGCCGACGAAGTTGGCCCAGCCGCGGCGGTCCTCGTCCAGCCGGTCCCAGGCCAGGCCGGCGACCAGCGAGAACGGCCGCGGCGCGGACGGCCGCCAGGTCCAGCGCGCCTCGCCGCCGTGGTAGCCGCGGTCGAGGTCGATGACACCGCCGGGGTGCAGCGGCGACGCCTGCACGGCCACCGGAATGGCCTGGAACTGCACCGTGCTGCGCGTGCCGGCATAGGCCATGGCCTGCAGCTCGTGGTGGCGGTCCAGCCGCTCGCGCCAGACCAGGCCGGCCTGCGTCTGCCGCGTCGTCTTCCGGGTGTCGAAGCGAAGGGCGGCGGGGTCGGCGCCGTCGGGGTCGGCGTCGAACTGGGCGCGCGTCAGGCCCAGCGGGTCCTGCGCGCGCTGGTCGAGGTGGTTGGCGACCAGGGTGACCGTGCGGTCGGCGGTCGGCTGCCAGCGCAGCTTGAGGTTGGCGCCGTCGCGACGGGCGGCGGCGTGCTCGCGCGAGCCGTCGGTGGCCAGGCGCGAGGCGCTGAGCACGTAGCCGAAAGCGCCCTGCCCGCCGCTGACCTTGAGCTGTTCGCGGTGCAGGCCGTGGCTGCCGGCGCCGGCGCCGGCGGTCACGCTGGGCGGCCCCTGGCCGTCCTCGGTGAACACCTGCACCACGCCGCCGGAGGAGTTGCCGTACAGCGCCGAGAACGGCCCGCGCAGCACTTCCACCCGGTCGGCCGAGGCCAGGTCGACGTGCGAGACCTGCCCCTGCCCGTCGGGCAGCGTGGCGGGAATGCCGTCGACGTAGACCCGCAGGCCGCGGATGCCGAAGCTCGACCGCGTGCCGAAGCCGCGGATGGACAGCTGCACGTCCTGCGCGAAGTTCTGCCGGTCGCGCGCCGCCACGCCCGGCACCAGCGCCAGGCCCTCGGTCAGGTTGACCTGCGGCCGGCCCTCGCGCAGGTCGTCGGGCCCGAGCCGGTCCACCGACGCCGGCACGTCGAAGGGACGGCGCTCGGTGCGGGTGGCGCTGATGACCACCTCGGCCGGTGCGCCGTCGGACGGCGTGGCGGCGTCCTGCGCCATGCCGGGCGCGGCCGGCAGGCAGCAGACCAGCGCCGCCCAGGCCGAAGGCCGACGGCGGGGACGGTGGGGGTGGCGTTGCGGAGCGGGCATGCGGTCATTGTTGCGCCGGGGCCGCGGCCGTCGCGGGCGGTCAGCCGGGAAGGCCGGGCGCCACCATCGGCCGCTGCAGCAGCGCCAGCGAACGCGCGCCGAGCGGGAACACCTCGCCGTTGGCCAGCTCCCGCGGGGCGGGCAGGCCGGTCTCCTCGCGGGTGTCCACGCGCAGCGTCCAGCGCTCGCCGTCGATGGTCGGGATGGTGAAGCCGATGTCGTCGGCGCCGGCGTTGAAGAGGATGAGGAAGTCGTCGTCGACGATGGGCCGGCCGTGCCGCCCGATCTCGTCGATGGCGGCGCCCGCGAGGTACATGCCGAGGCAGCGCGCGTAGTCGTGCTCCCACTCCTGGCTGCTCATCTCGTGGCCGTCGGGCTTGAGCCACAGCACGTCCTTCAGCTGGCTGCCGACCAGCGGCCGGCCGGCGAAGAAGTCGCGCCGGCGGAAGCTGGGGTGCTCGCAGCGCAGCTCGATCAGCGTGCGGGTGAAGTGCAGCAGCCGCTCGCGCTCGGGGGTGAGGTTCCAGTCCAGCCAGGAGACCTCGTTGTCCTGGCAATAGGCGTTGTTGTTGCCGCCCTGCGTGCGGCCGATCTCGTCGCCGGCCACGATCATTGGCACGCCCTGGCTGAGCAGCAGCGTGGCCAGGAAGTTGCGCTTCTGCCGTTCGCGCAGCGCGTTGATCTCCGCGTTCTCGGTGGGACCTTCCTCGCCGCAGTTCCAGCTGCGGTTGTTGTCGTTGCCGTCGCGGTTGTCCTCGCCGTTGGCCTGGTTGTGCTTGCCGTTGTAGCTGACGAGGTCGTGCAGGGTGAAGCCGTCGTGCGCGGTGATGAAGTTGACGCTCGCGTGCGGCTTCTTGCCCGAGCGGCCGTAGAGGTCGGACGAGCCGGTGAGCCGGCGCGCGAACTCGCCGATCAGGCCGCCGTCGCCCTTCCAGTAGGCGCGCATGCCGTCGCGGTAGCGGTCGTTCCATTCGGCCCAGCCGGGCGGGAAGTTGCCCACCTGGTAGCCGCCGGCACCCAGGTCCCACGGCTCGGCGATGAGCTTGACCCGGTTGAGCACCGGGTCCTGGCGGATGACGTCGAAGAAGCCGCCCCAGTGCGACACCACGCCGCCCTCGCGCGCCAGCGCCGAGGCCAGGTCGAAGCGGAAGCCGTCGACGTGCATCTCCTCGACCCAGTAGCGCAGCGAGTCCATCACCAGCTGCAGGGTGCGCGGGTTCTCCAGGTTCAGCGTGTTGCCGCAGCCGGTGTAGTCGGCGTAGTAGCGCCGGTCCTCGCCGAGCATGTAGTAGGTGGCGTTGTCCAGGCCGCGGAAGCTGAGCGTGGGACCGAGCTGGTTGCCCTCGCAGGTGTGGTTGTAGACCACGTCGAGGATGACCTCGATGCCCGCCGAATGCAGCGTGCGCACCATGGTCTTGAACTCCTTGACCTTCTCGGAGGCGGTGTAGCGCATCTCCGGCGCGAAGAAGCCGAGCGTGTTGTAGCCCCAGTAGTTCTGCAGGCCCTTCTCGGCCAGGTGGCGGTCGTTGACGAAGGCGTGGATGGGCAGCAGCTCCACCGTGGTGATGCCCAGCTTCTTCAGGTAGCCGATGACGGGCGCCGAGGCCATGGCCGCGTAGGTGCCGCGCAGCGGCTCCGGCACCTCCGGGTGGCGCATGGTGAAGCCGCGCACGTGCAGCTCGTAGACCACCATGTCGGCCCACGGGATGTCGGGCCGCCGGTCCTCGCCCCAGCTGAAGGCGCTTTCCAGCACCCGGCACTTCGGCATGTAGGCGGCGCTGTCGCGGCGGTCGAGCGTCAGGTCGGCGCGCTTGTGGCCGACGGTGTAGCCGTACAGCGCGTCGTTCCAGCGCAGGCGGCCGACGAAGTCGCGCGCGTACGGGTCGACCAGCAGCTTGTGCGGGTTGAACCGGTGCCCTTCCTCTGGCTTGTAGGGCCCGTGGGCGTAGTAGCCGTAGGCCTGGCCGGGCCGGGCCTCGGGCAGGTAGCAGTGCCAGACGTGGTCGGTGCGCTCGCGCAGGGTGATGCGCTTCGTCTCGCGCCGCCCGGCAGCGTCGTACAGCGCGAGGTCGATGCGCTCCGCGTGCTCCGAGAAGATGGCGAAGTTGACGCCCTCGCCGTCCCAGGTGGCGCCCAGCGGGTAGGGCCGGCCGGGCCAGACGGTGCTGATCGGGACGTCCCGGCTTCTCATTCCGGCTTCCGCGGGTGGCCTGGACCGGTGGGCCACCACTGCTCCAGGCGCGCCGCCGCCCAGTCCTTGCCGCCGAGGCCGAAGGCCAGCGCCACGGCCAGCACGGCACCGGACAGGATGATGAGGAAGGACTGGCGCACGATGTCCCAGCCGATGTCCATCTGGTCGATGGCGATCATCAGCACGAAGGCGATGACGGCGTAGCGGGCCAGCTGCCCCAGCGCATCGGCGCCGCGCATGCCGATGCCGTGCCCGTAGCTGGCGATGGCCGAGCCGATGAAGCGCGCGAAGTAGGTGCCGAAGGCGAGGATGAGCAGCGCCACCACCAGCTTGGGCACGAACAGCATCACCCGCGTCAGCAGGTCGGTGACGTAGGCCAGGCCGAGCGTGTTGAAGGCCACGATCAGCGCCGCCAGGATCACCACCCAGTACACCAGCACGCCGAAGATGCTGACCGTGTCGGCCCCGGCGCCGCCGCGCTGCATGAACTCGTCCATGCCGGAGCGGCGGGTGACGACGTGCAGGTTGATGGCGCGCAGGCCCTTCTCGATGGCGAAGCGGGCCGCCTTGGCGACGAGGAAGCCGATGACCAGCACCACCAGCGCCAGCAGCAGCCGGGGCAGGAAGTCGGCGAGCTGCAGCACGAAGGCGCGCAGGGGGGCGAGGAGGACATCTACTTCGGCCATGGGGTTCGACCCTCGATGCGTTGGTCTTGCGTTGTGGTGGTGCGTCGCAGGTGGGTGGGTGCCGGGTTTCTCGTGCGGTCGCTGGCCGCCGCGTTCGCGGCGGTGTCCTGCGCTGCTCGAACGGCCGGCCCCGTCGCGAAACTCGCTCCGCCCGCCACGCGGGCTGCGCTCAGACAGCCGCGCCGAGTCAGTGCTTGAACGCGCTGCGCGCGGGCCGGCCGTTCTGCGCTGCTCGGCGGCGCTCTACGCACGAGAAACCCGGCACCCACCCACCTGCTCAGCACCAGTGGTTCGAGGGCACCGCTGCCATGACCTTCGCAGTCCCCGAGCGGTTCTGCGAAGGCGGCCGGGGCGGCCGGCGGCGTGCGTCGAGCGCAGCCGAGCAGCGCAGCGCCGACGGCCAGGGCGAAGCCCGTTCAACCTCTGACTCGGCGCGGCTGTCTGAGCGCAGCTTGCGCAGCAAGCGGAGCGAGTTTCGCGACGCGGCCGTCGGCGTGAGCAGCGCAGGGCACCGCCGCTTCAGCGGCGGCCAGCGACCGCGCGCCGACGGCCGCACCCGGCCGCCTTCGCCGCGCCCAACACGAGCACGACAGGCAATCACGAACCACCCCCCTCACCCAACAACCCCAACAACCCGCGCAGCGGAATGCCCACCCAGTCCGGCCGGTTGTTGAGCTCGTAGCGCAGCTCGTACAGCGCCTTGTCGAGCTCCAGCAGGCCGAGCAGCCCCTGGCCGGGCTGCAGGTCGTCGACGAGCCCGTGGCCCGACACCGCGCGGCCGTAGCCGTCGAGGAAGGCGGCCCGCGCCTGCCGCTCCCAGGTCAGCGCCAGCGGTGCCAGCGCGGACGGGTCCTCGCCGTTGGCGGTGGCCGCCTGCAGGCCGGCCTGCGCGGCGTAGCCGAAGGAGCGCAGCATGCCCGCCACGTCGCGCAGCGGCGACTGCTTGGCGCGGCGCTCGGCCAGCGTGCGGCCCGGCTCGCCCTCGAAGTCGATGATCATGAAGTCGTTCTTCGTCACCAGCACCTGGCCCAGGTGGTAGTCGCCGTGCACCCGGGTCTTCAGGCCGCCGGCGCCGCCGGCCAGCGTGCGCAGGCGCGCCTGCAGGTCGGCGGACCCGGCCTGCAGCCGCTCGGCCATCGCCAGCGCGTCGCCGCCCAGGTGGCCGATGCGCGACTGCAGCAGCGCCAGCGTGGCCTGCAGCGACGCCTCCACCTCGCGCTGCAGCGCCGCGGTGTCGGCGGGGCCGAGCGGTTCGGGGTCGAAGGCCGGCAGGCCGTGGCGGCCGGCCAGCGCCACGTGCATCTCGCCCGTGCGCCGGCCGAGCGTGCGCACCAGTTCGAGGTAGGCGCCGTGCACGTCGTCCGGCTCCGGCTCGGTGCTCGACATGCGGCCGGCCAGGTAGCGCTCCAGGTAGGCCACGGTGTAGCCCCAGCCGTCGCCCTGGTTCGCCACGTAGGCCTGCACGGTGAAGAGCGTGGCCACCTCGCCGGTGGCGTCGACGTGCTCGACCAGGCCGGCCATCGGCACCGCGGCCTCGAACTTCGCCTGCTCGGACAGGAAGCGGCCGATCTCGACCTCGGGGTTCAACCCGCGGCGGATGCGGCGGTAGGCCTTGAGCAGCAGCGTCTCGTCCACCGAGACCACGGTGTTGCTGCTCTGCGCCTGGGGGCGGCCGATGGGCAGCGTGTCCAGCCGGTCGCCCACCAGCCGCTGGAAGGCCGGCGTGGCGAGGAAGTTGAGCCGCCCGCCATTGGCGGTCTTCACCTGCTGGCCCATCGACATGGCGCGCAGCAGCTCGCGCAGGAAGGCCTCGTCGGCCATCGCGTCGCCCATCACCCCCACCTGCGCCTGCTGGCGGGTGCGGGCCACCGCGTGCGGCGCCAGCGCGCGGGCACGGGCCTCGTCGCGCTCCTCCCAGGCCAGGGACAGCGGCAGGAAGTAGGTCGCCGGCTCCTCGCCCGCCGCGGCGCCGCCCTTCGGCTCGACGCCGACCAGGGGCATCAGCCAGGTGTGGCCGTCGCGCTCCCACAGCGCGCTGTCCTCCAGCCGGGCGCGCGCGATGGCGCTGCCCTTGGCGGCGTACCAGCGCTGGGTCTCGATCCAGCTCGGCAGGATGGCGGTCTCGAACTGCTCCCGCGTGCGCACCGCCAGGCCGATGCGCCAGGGCACCACCTCCTCGCGGAACAGGCTGAACCACTCGTCGAACAGCACCAGCACCGGCCGCTCCTCGGCCGGCAGCACCTCGGCGTGCCAGCCCGGCACCGGCGCGTCGGCGGACAGCCGGAACCAGTAGAAGCCGTGCGCCGGCAGCGTCAGCAGGTAGGGCAGCTCGCCGATCGGCGGGAAGGGCGTGTTGCCCATCATCTCCACCGGCACCCGGCCCTTCCAGGCCGCCAGGTCCAGCTCCACCGGCTGCGCGGTGCGCGCCAGGTTGGCCACGCAGAGGATCACGTCGTCGCGGAAGGTGCGCAGGTAGGCCAGCACCTTGCGGTTGCCCGGCTTGAGGAAGCTCAGAGACCCGCGGCCGAAGGCCTGGCTGCTGGTGCGCACGGTGAGCAGCCGCCGCATCCAGTGCAGCAGCGAGCTGGGGTCGCGCAGCTGCGACTCGACGTTCACCGCCTGGAAGCCGTAGATGGCGTCCATGATGGGCGGCAGGTACAGCCGCTGCGGGTCGGCGCGGCTGAAGCCGGCGTTGCGGTCGGGGCTCCACTGCATCGGCGTGCGCACGCCGTTGCGGTCGCCGATGAACACGTTGTCGCCCATGCCCAGCTCGTCGCCGTAGTAGACGATGGGGCTGCCCGGCATCGACATCAACAGGCTGTTCATCAGCTTGATGCGGTCGTTGTCGTTGTCCAGCAGCGGCGCCAGGCGGCGGCGGATGCCGAGGTTGATGCGCGCACGCGGGTCGGCCGCGTACGTGCTGTACATGTAGTCGCGCTCCTTGCTGGTCACCATCTCCAGCGTCAGCTCGTCGTGGTTGCGCAGGAAGATGGCCCACTGGCAGCCCGGCGGGATCTCCGGCGTCTGCGCCATGATCTCGGTGACGGGGAAGCGGTCCTCCTGCGCGATGGCCATGTACATGCGCGGCATCAGCGGGAAGTGGTAGCAGGCGTGGCACTCGTCGCCGTCGCCGAAGTACTCGCGCACGTCCTCCGGCCACTGGTTCGCCTCGGCCAGCAGGAAGCGGTTCTGGTAGTTGGCGTCGATGGCGGCGCGCAGCTGCTTGAGGATGGCGTGCGTCTCGGGCAGGTTCTCGTTGTTGGTGCCCTCGCGCTCGATCAGGTAGGGAATGGCGTCCAGCCGGAAACCGTCCACCCCCAGGTCCATCCAGAACCGCATGACCTTGAACACCGCCTCCAGCACCAGCGGGTTGTCGAAGTTCAGGTCCGGCTGGTGGCTGAAGAAGCGGTGCCAGAAGTAGGCCTTGGCCACCGGGTCCCAGGTCCAGTTGGACTTCTCGGTGTCCGTGAAGATGATGCGGGTGCCGGCGTACTTGGCATCGCTGTCGCTCCAGACGTAGAAGTCGCGTTCGGGGCTGCCCGGCGGGGCGTTGCGCGCGCGCTGGAACCAGGGGTGCTGGTCCGAGGTGTGGTTGATCACCAGCTCGGTGATCACCTTGAGGTCGCGCGCATGCGCCGCGTCCAGCATGCGCTTGAAGTCGTCCAGCGTGCCGTACTGCGGGTGGACGTTCTCGTACTCGCTGATGTCGTAGCCGTCGTCGCGCAGCGGCGACGGGTAGAACGGCATCAGCCAGAGGGTGTTGACGCCCAGGTCCTTGACGTAGTCGAGCTTGGCGGTGACGCCGTTGAAGTCGCCCACCCCGTCGTCGTTGGAATCGAAGAAGGCCTTGACGTTGAGCTGGTAGATGACCGCGTCCTGGTACCACAGGGCGGCATCGGTCACCGGCGTCGTCGCGCCCGCATCGGCATCGGCCAGTGTCGGGGTGGGGTCGGGAGCGTTCATTCCGGTCCAGGGGCCATTAGCGTGCCGCGTTCAGGGTAACCCGATGTCCATCACCCCTGGAAGGCATCGAAGTCGCGCTCGCTGCGCGCGCCCTGGCGCTCGATGCGGAACACATGCGCCGGGCAGTGGTGCGGGTCCAGCATCACGAAGTTGCGGCCGTTGCGCCAGGTGTAGCGCTGGTCGTCCAGCAGGTCGTGCACCACGTAGTCGGTGTCGGGCTTGAGGTCCAGCGCGTCGAGGTTGACGTCGACCACGCCGGCCTGCGCCTGGTGCGCGTCGAGGTTGACCACCACCAGCAGCGTGTCGCCGCCGTCGGCGCTGCGCCGGGCGTAGGCGATCAGCTGGTCGTTGTCGGTGGGCATGAAGCGCAGGCGGCGGTTGTCCTGCAGCGTCGGGTGGGCCTGGCGGATGGCGTTGACGTGGGCGATGAACCAGCGCAGCGAGTCCGGCCGGTCCAGGTCCCACACCCGGCGCTGGTACTTCTCGGAGTCCAGGTACTCCTCGCTGCCCGGCTTGACCGGCCGGTTCTCCATCAGCTCGTAGGCCGGGCCGTAGATGCCGTAGCTGGAACACAGCGTGGCGGCCAGCACCAGCCGCTGCACGAACATCGGTCGCCCGGCGCCGTGCAGCTGCTCGTTGAGGATGTCCGGCGTGTTGGGCCAGACGTTGGGCCGGAAGTAGAAGTAGGCGTCGGTGGCGCTCAGCTCGGTGAAGTAGTCGGTCAGCTCTTCCTTGGTGTGGCGCCAGGTGAAGTAGGTGTAGCTCTGGCTGTAGCCCAGCTTGGCCAGCCGGTGCATCACCTTCGGCCGGGTGAAGGCCTCGGCCAGGAAGATGACCTCTGGGTGCTCGCGCCGGACCTCGGCGATGCACCACTCCCAGAAGGCGAAGCTCTTGGTGTGCGGGTTGTCGACGCGGAAGACGCTCACGCCCTCGCCGATCCAGTGGTCGAAGATGCTCTTCAGCTCGCGCCACAGCGCCGGCCAGTCGTCGCACTCGAAGTTGAACGGGTAGATGTCCTGGTACTTCTTGGGCGGGTTCTCGGCGTACTGCACCGTGCCGTCCGGCCGCCAGCGGAACCACTGCGGGTGCTCCTTGACGTACGGGTGGTCGGGCGCGCACTGCAGCGCGATGTCGAGCGCCAGCTCGATGCCCAGTTCGCGGGCCCGCGCCACCAGGCGCCGGAAGTCCTCCGCCGTGCCGAGCTCGGGATGGATGGCCTTGTGGCCGCCCTCGGCGGCGCCGATGGCCCAGGGGCTGCCCAGGTCGCCCTCTTCCGGGGTGAGGGTGTTGTTGCGGCCCTTGCGCTTGTCGCGGCCGATGGGGTGGATGGGCGGCAGGTACAGCACGTCGAAGCCCATCTCGGCCACGTAGGGCAGCCGCGCCTCGACGTCGGCGAAGGTGCCGTGGCGCCCGGGGTCCGGCGAGGCCGAGCGCGGGAACAGTTCGTACCAGGTCGAGAAGCGCGCCCGCGCCCGGTCGGCCCACAGCGGCCGCTCCGGGAAGACGGTGGCGAACCGGCGGTCCGGGTGGCGGTCGGCCAGGACGGCCAGGCCGTCGTCCAGCGCCAGCGCCTTCAGCACCTCCGGCTCGGCCGCCGGGGCCTCGTCGCGCAGGCGCTGCGCCCAGCCCTTGAGCTGCGCCGCGTCGTCGCCGGCACCGGCCTCCTGCGCGCGCCGCGCGGCGCCGTCGAGCAGCTCGGCGCCGACCTGCGCCGCGATGCGGATGTCGGCCGCGTCCACCCGGCGCCGCAGTTCGTGGCGCCACGACTGGAAGCCGTCGACCCAGGCCACCGCCCCGACCAGGTAGCGGCCGGGCCGCGGCGGCAGGAAGCGCGCATGCCACTGGTCGTTGACGTCCAGCGCCATCTCCACCTCGCGCGCCGTGTCCTCGTCCTCGGCGCGCCAGTGCATGACCACCCGCAGCCGGTCGTGGCCGTCGGTGAAGGCGTGCACCTCGATGTCGGTGGGCTCGCCGGCGACGCACTTGGCGTCGAAGCGGCCGCCGTCGACCGACGGCTTGAGCGCGTCGATCACCGCGCGCACGCGGCCTTCGCCCGGCCAGGCGCGGGCGGCGGTGCCGGCGCGCAGGCCCTCGGTGGGCGCGGCCGGCGTGGGCGGGACGGCGGCCGCCGGCGCGGTGAGCGCCGCCGCCACCGCGGCCATGGCCGGCGACGGCGGCTCGCCCGGCGACGCGGCCGGCGCGGCGGCGACCGGCGACGCCGCGTCCGCCGCCGGTCCCGGCGGCACGACGCGATCGCCGTCGCCCGGCGTCAGGCTGGCGGCCAGCTCGGCCGGCGACAGCTCGGCCCCGATGGCGGCGGCCATCACTTCCGCGGGCGCGCCCTTGGCGCGGGCGGCCTTGCGTGCCGGCTTGCCGGCGGCGGCTGCGGTCACCGCCTGCGCCGCCTGGGCGACCTTGGCGCGGCCGGCCTTGGGCTTCGACGGTTCGACCGCCGGCGCCGCCGGGTTCGTCTTCTCGCGGGGTGTCTTGGCCATCAGCGTGAAGGGTTCAGAAGGTGGGTTGGTGCCTCAGCACGATCATGCCCAGCGGCGGCAGCGTGACCCGCACCGAGTGCAGCTGGCCCTGCGCCGGCAGCGGACGGCTGTCGACGCCGCCGGGGTTGCCCAGGCCGCTGCCGCCGTAGACGTCGGCGTCGCTGTTCAGCGCCTCGGTCCAGCGGCCGCGCGCCGGCACGCCCAGCAGCACGCGCTCCCGCGGCATCGGGGTGAGGTTGAAGGCCACCACCAGCGGCGTGCCCTCGCCCTCGCACGGCCGGCGCAGGAAGGCGAAGACGCTGTGCTCGGTGTGGTCGGCCAGCAGCCACTGGAAGCCGTCGGGGAAGACGTCCCGCTCGTGCAGCGACGGCTCCTCGCGCAGCAGCCGGTTCAGGTCGGCCACCCAGCGTTCGACGCCGCGGTGGCGCGGCTGCTCCAGCAGGTGCCAGTCGAGCTCGGTGTCGTGGTTCCATTCGCGCCACTGCGCGAACTCGCCGCCCATGAACAGCAGCTTCTTGCCGGGGTGCGTCCACATCCAGCCCAGCAGCGCGCGCAGGTTGGCGAACTTCTGCCAGTCGTCGCCCGGCATGCGGCCGATAAGCGAGCCCTTGCCGTAGACCACCTCGTCGTGCGACAGCGGCAGCACGAAGTTCTCGCTGAAGGCGTAGACCAGCGAGAAAGTGAGCTGGTGGTGGTGCCAGCGCCGGTGGATCGGGTCTTCCTTGAAGTAGGCCAGGGTGTCGTGCATCCAGCCCATGTTCCACTTCATGCCGAAGCCGAGGCCGCCCATGGTGGTCGGCCGCGACACCATCGGCCAGGCGGTCGATTCCTCGGCGATGGTGACCACGTCGGGGTGCTCGCGGTAGACCGCCTCGTTCAGCCGGCGAAGGAACTGGATGGCCTCCAGGTTCTCGCGCCCGCCGTGCACGTTGGGAATCCACTCGCCGTGCTTGCGCGCGTAGTCGAGGTAGAGCATGGACGCCACCGCGTCCACCCGCAGCCCGTCGAGGTGGTACTCGCCCAGCCAGTACAGCGCCGACGACAGCAGGAAGCTCGACACCTCGCCGCGGCCGAGGTTGAAGATGCTGGAGTTCCACTCCGGGTGGAAGCCCTGCCGCGGGTCGGCGTGCTCGAACAGGTGGGTGCCGTCGAAATACTGCAGCCCGAACTCGTCGGTCGGGAAATGCGAGGGCACCCAGTCGAGGATGACGCCGATGCCCGCCTGGTGCAGCGCGTCGACGAAGGCCATGAAGTCCGCCGGCGTGCCATAGCGCGCGCTGGGCGCGAAGTAACCCGTCGTCTGGTAGCCCCAGGAGCCGTAGAAGGGGTGCTCGGTGATCGGCATCAGCTCCACGTGCGTGAAGCCCAGCCGCGTCAGGTGCTCGACCAGCCGGGGGGCGAGCTGGGCCCAGGTCAGCGGCTGGCCGTCCTGCCGGCGCCAGGAGCCGACGTGCAGCTCGTACACCGACATCGGCGCGTCCAGCGCGTTGCGCTCGGCACGCCGGGCCATCCAGTCGCCGTCGCCCCAGGTGTGGCCGCCCTGCCAGATGCGCGAGCCGGTGGCCGGGGGCCGCTCGGCCAGGCGGGCGAAGGGGTCGGCCTTGTCCACCGTGTAGCCGTTGGCGCCGACGATGCGGTACTTGTAGACCTGGCCCGGCCGGGCGATGCCGATGCGGCCGTGCCAGATGCCGCTGCCGTCGCCGGCCGACGTCAGCGGGTCGGCCTGCGGGTTCCAGCCGTTCCAGTCGCCGACCACCGACACCGCGCTGGCGGCGGGAGCCCAGACGGCGAAGTCCACGCCCTCGCCGTCGGCGACGGGGTGCGCGCCGAGGTGGCGGTACAGCCGCGCGTGGGTGCCCTCACGGAAGAGGTGCCGGTCCAGTTCTCCGAACATGCGTTGGCCTGCGTTCATCGGGCCAGCGCCTCGGTGCCGACGGCCGGCGTCGCCGCCGCGCCGGGCCGGAAATGGCCGCGCGGCACGACCACGATGCCGCCCTCGCTGACGTGGAAGCGCGCGCGGTCGGCTGCCGCGTCGTGGCCGATGACCTCGCCCGGCGGGATGTGGTTGTCCATGTCGACGATGACCCGCCGCAGGCGGGCGCCCCGGCCGACCACCACCCGGTCCATCAGGATGCAGTGCTCCAGGCAGGCCTCCTCGTGCACCTGCACCTCCTGGCGCAGCAGCGCATGGTCCAGCCAGCCGTCGTGCACCACGCTGCCCGGCCCGAGCGTCGAGCACAGCAGGTGCCCGGCCTCGACCTGCGCCGACTCGCCCGCATCCGGTGCGGTGTGGATCGG
Source organism: Aquabacterium sp. J223 (assembly GCF_024666615.1). Lineage (NCBI taxonomy): Bacteria > Pseudomonadati > Pseudomonadota > Betaproteobacteria > Burkholderiales > Sphaerotilaceae > Aquabacterium > Aquabacterium sp. J223. The sequence goes on from NZ_CP088297.1 coordinate 3,822,970, forward strand.
CCAGGCGGCGTTGGCCATGCGGAAGCGCGGCCGCGCGCCGAGGGTGTCGAAGTTGGCGGCGAAGTAGGCGTCCAGCGTGCCGACGTCGCGCCAGTAGCCGCGCTCCTCCTGCGCGTCGAGGCCCGGCACCCGGTTGTCGTCGAAGTCGTAGGCGACGACGCGGTGGCTGCCGATCAGGCGCGGCAGCACGTCGCGGCCGAAGTCGTGTTCGCCGCGGGCCTGCGCCTCGACCAGCGCCTGGCGCAGCACCGCCGCGGAAAAGACGTAGTTGCCCATCGAGGCCAGCGCGAAGCCGGGCCGGCCCGGCATGCTGCGCGGCGCCCGCGGCTTCTCCTCGAAGGCGCCGATGCGGTGGCGGGCGTCGATGGTGGCGATGCCGAAGGCCGGCGCCTCGTTGATCGGCACCGGCAGCGTGGCGACGGTCACGTCGGCGCGCTGCGCCAGGTGCCACTCGACCATCTGCGAGACGTCCATCCGGTAGACGTGGTCGGCGCCGAACACCGCCACCAGGTCGGGCCGCTGCTGGTCCAGCAGGTGCAGGTTCTGCGCCACCGCGTCGGCGGTGCCGGCATACCACTCGCGCCCCTGGCGCATCTGCGGCGGCACCACGCTGACGAAGTGGTGCCCCATCAGCTGCGGCAGCGACCAGGCGCGCCGCACGTGCTCGATCAGCGGCTGCGACTTGTACTGCACCAGCAGGTAGATCGAGGTCAGGCCGGAGTTGACCAGGTTGCTCAGCACGAAGTCGACGATGCGGTGCCGGCCGTTGAACGGCACCGACGGCTTGCACCGCTCGGCCGTCAGCGGGTGCAGCCGCGATCCCTCCCCGCCGGCCAGCACCAGGGCCAGCACCTTCTTGCCGCCAATCATTCCATCTCCCCGCAATCGAGTCCGATCCCGCCGGCGCGCGCCCACGCCGGCCCCCCGGGCCGCACCATGCGGTGCGGCCGCCTCAGGTCGGCATCAGCGCAAACGCCGTGCCCTGGACGGGCGGCGAGGGGCTCCGGCAGGCGAAGGCCGCGACAGGCGGCGGGGCACCATGGCGCGGGCACACTCGCGGCATGACCACCCCATCCCACCGCATCGCGGTCATCCCCGGCGACGGCATCGGCAAGGAAGTGATGCCCGAAGGGCTGCGCGTGCTCGACGCGGCGGCGACGCGCTTCGGCCTGTCGCTGCAGACCACGCACATCGACTGGGCCAGCTGCGACCACCACGTGAAGACCGGCCAGATGATGCCGGACGACTGGAAGCAGCAGCTCGAGGGCATGGACGCGCTGTACTTCGGCGCCGTCGGCTGGCCGGCCACCGTGCCCGACCATGTGTCGCTGTGGGGCTCGCTGCTGAAGTTCCGGCGCGAGTTCGACCAGTACGTCAACCTGCGCCCGGTGCGCCTGTTCGAGGGCGTGCCCTGCCCGCTGGTGGACCCCACCGGCCGGCCGCGCCGGCCCGGCGAGATCGACTTCCTCGTCGTGCGCGAGAACACCGAAGGCGAGTACACCAAGCTCGGCGGCATCCTCTACGAAGGCACCGACCGCGAGATCGTCATCCAGGAGTCGGTGTTCTCGCGCTTCGGCACCGACCGCGTGCTGACCTACGCCTTCGAGCGCGCCGCGGCGCGGCCGCGCCGGCACCTGACGGTGGCCACCAAGAGCAACGGCATCGCCATCAGCATGCCGTGGTGGGACGGACGGGCCGACGAGGTGGCGAAGGCCTACCCCGGCGTCACCGTCGACAAGCAGCACATCGACATCCTGAGCGCGCGCTTCGTGCTGCAGCCGCAGCGCTTCGACGTGGTGGTGGCGAGCAACCTGTTCGGCGACATCCTGTCCGACCTCGGCCCGGCCTGCACCGGCACCATCGGCCTGGCGCCCAGCGCCAACCTCAACCCGGAGCGCCGGTTCCCCAGCCTGTTCGAGCCGGTGCACGGCTCGGCGCCGGACATCTACGGCCGCAACATCGCCAACCCGGTGGCCATGATCTGGTCGGGGGCGCTGATGCTCGACTTCCTCGGCCACCGCGACGCGCACGACGCCATCGTGCGCGCCATCGAACAGGTGCTGGCCGAGGGCCCGCGCACGCCCGACCTGGGCGGCAGCGCCTCGACCACCGACATGGGCCGGGCGATCGCCGCGCAGGTGGCGGCGGGCTGAACGCGCCGGCGCCGGGTCAGCCGTCGACGCGCAGCGCCGCCAGCAACGCCTCCACCGCCACCGGCTTGACCAGGTGGAGGTCGAAGCCGGCCTCGCGGGTGCGGCGCAGGTCCTCCGCGCCGCCCCAGCCCGTCATGGCGACGATGCGCATGGCCGCGCCGTCGGGGCGGCGGCGCAGGCGGCGACACACCTCCAGCCCGTCCAGGCCCGGCATGCCGAGGTCGAGCAGCACGACCTGGGGCCGGAAGCCGTCGACCAGGTCGAGCGCGGACTGGCCGTCGCAGACGCCGCGCGCCCGGCAGCCGGCGGTCTGCAGCAGCACGGTCAGCGTCTCGGTGTTGTCGCGGTTGTCGTCGACGACGAGCACGCGCAGCGCCTCGTCGCCGGCACCGGCGACCGCGTTCCAGCCCGGCGCCGGCGTCGCCGCGGCGGCGACGGGCGGCTTGGCCGGCGCCATCGGCAGGCGGACGACGAATTCGCTGCCGCGCTGCAGGCCGGCGCTGTGCGCCCGCACGCTGCCGCCGTGCAGTTCCACGATCGCCCGCACCAGCGACAGGCCGATGCCCAGCCCGCCCTGGGCGCGCTCGCGCGCGCTCTCGGTCTGGCTGAAGAGCTCGAACACCTGTTCCAGCATCGACGGCTCGATGCCCATGCCGTCGTCGCGCACGCGCAGCACGACGTCGTCGCCGTCGGCGCGGGCGTGCAGTTCGATGCGGCCGCCCGGCGGCGTGTACTTGGCGGCGTTGTTGAGCAGGTTGGTCAGCACCTGGGCCAGGCGCACCGCATCGCCGACCACCGGCAGCGGCGCCTCGCTGACGTGCACCGACAGCCGGTGACCGCCGGCCTCGATCGGCGGCCGGCTGGTCTCCAGCGCCACGTCCACCACCGCGTGCAGGTCGACGGGCTCGCGCCGCAGCTCCAGCCGCTGGCGGCCGATGCGCGAGACGTCGAGCAGGTCCTCCAGCAGCCGCGCCAGGTGGCCGATCTGTCGTTCGATGACGGCGCGCAGGCGCACCCGCTCGGGTTCGTCGATGCCGCCGCGCTGCAGCACGTGCACCGCGTTGCGGATCGGCGCCAGCGGGTTGCGCAGCTCGTGCGCCAGGGTGGCGAGGAAGTGGTCCTTGGCCTGCGAGGCGCGGGTCGCATCCAGCAGCAGTTCGCGCACGCGCTGCTCGGCGCGCACCGGCTCGCTGATGTCGACGAAGGTGTTGACCGCGCCGCGGATGCGGCCGGCCGGGTCGTACAGCGGCGCGGCGCAGACGTGGATGTGGCGCTGCCGGCCGTCGGGCAGGCGCAGCTCGAACGGCTCGTCGCGCACCTCCTCGCCCTGCAGCGCGCGACGCAGCGGGAAGCGGGCCAGGGGCAGCGGCTGGCCGTGCTGGAAGAACTGCAGCGACACCGGCGGCCCCTTGGTCACGATGCTCGGGCCGGTGCCCGCGACGGCAGCGGTCAGCAGCTGCACCGCCGCGCGGTTGCGCACCACCTGCCGGCCCTCCGGGTCCTGCGCCACGATGATGGGCACGGGCACCACCTCGAGCAGCGTCTCCAGCGTCAGCGAGCGCTGGGCCAGCTCGGCCTGCAGCCGCGACAGCTCGGGGTCCTCGGCCGGCGACAGCAGGAGCAGCCAGCCGCCCTCGCCGTCGGGCAAGGCCTGGCCGCGCAGGCGGCGGCCATCGTCGAGGCGGAGGTCGAGGCGGACTGGGCCGTCGCCGTGCAGCGCATCGGCCAGCGCGGCCGCCGGCCGTTCGCCGACCAACGCGACCAGCGCCATGCCCTTCGCCTCGGGCTGGCCCAGCAGGGCCGCGGCGGCCGGGTTGGCATGGGCACAGCGCCATGCCGCGGCCGTGCCGGCCGGGCCGGCATCCCGGCGCAGGCGCAGCACCGGGTCGGGGTGGTGATCGAGCACCGAGATCGGCAGGGTCTCGCCGGGCACGACGTCACTCCGGGTGGGCGGATCGTGGCAGTGTAGGCCGGGCCGGCTACGGCCCCGTCACCGCCGCCTGCAGCGCCGCCAGCAGTTCGTCGGTGCCGTAGGGCTTGCGCAGCATCTGCACGCCGTCGACCAGCGCCTCGGTGGTGTAGCCGGAGGCCACCACCACCGGCACCGGCGGACGGTGGCCGCGGCACAGCGCGGCCAGCTGCATGCCGTTCAGCCGGCCGGGCATGGCGACGTCGGTGAACACGACGTCGAAGCGCTGCTCGCCGGACAGCACCAGCACCGCCTCGTCGGCACTGCCCACCGCCACGCAGCGGTGGCCGGCACCCTCGAGCGCCGACACCACCACCGACGCGACCAGCGGGTCGTCCTCCACCACCAGCACATGCAGCGCGGCCACCGGCAGCGGTGGCGCGACGGTGTCCGCGACCGGCGCCGGCACGTCGGCCACCGGCAGCGTCAGGCTGATGCGGCTGCCCTGGCCCAGGACGCTGTGGACGCGCACCTCGCCGCCGGCCTCGCGCGCGAAGGACTGCACCTGGGCCAGCCCGAGCCCGCTGCCCGCGCCCACCGGCTTGGTGGTGAAGTAGGGCTCGAAGACCCGCTGCAGGGTGGCGGCGTCCATGCCGGCGCCGGTGTCGGCCACCTGCACGCAGACGAAGCGGCCGGGCGGTCCCGGCGGCACCTCGTCGTCGGTGGCCAGCCGCGCGCGGATCTGGATGTCGCCGCCGGCGGGCATGGCGTCGCGGGCGTTGAAGACGAGGTTCAGCAGCGCCAGCTCCAGCTGCGTGGGATCGGCCATCACCGGCGGCAGGCCGACGTCGATGTGGGCGTGCAGCCGGGCCCGGCCCTCGACCGCCTTGGCCATCAGCTCCTGGCCCTTGAGCATGAAGTCGTGCAGGTCCACCGGCCGGGCCTGGGCCGGCTGCGTGCGGCCGAACGCCAGCATGTGGCGCACCAGCTCGGCCGCCTTGCCGGTGGCGCGCAGGGCCGCCTCCAGCACCCGGCGCTGGGGCGGCTCGTGGGTGCCGCGGTCGAGCACCTGCAGGCCGGTGCGGATGGTCTGCAGCAGGTTGTTGAAGTCGTGCGCCAGGCCGCCGGTGAGCCGGCCGATGGCCTCGTGCTTCTGGGCGTCGAGCAGCCGGGCCTGCGCCTGCTCGGCCTGCTGCACCGCCTGCGCCACCCGCGACTCCAGCAGCTGCGTGGCCTCCTGCGCACGGCGACCGGCCTCGTGCAGCGCCAGGCTGACCTGGTCGGCCTCGGTGACGCCGGTGGCCAGCGCCGCCGGCACGGCGTCGCGGCCGAGCTCGACGGCGGCGTCGCGCAGCGCCAGCACCGGCCGCACGATGCGGCGCGAGCCCAGCCAGGCCGCCAGCAGGCCGATGGCCAGCAGGCCGGCCGCCGCCGCGCAGGCCTGCAGCGTGAGCCGCCGTGCCGACGCGTCGAGCATCGCCTGCGGCAGCGAGACCAGCACCGCCCAGCCCTGGTGGGTGGGCGACGAGACGAACGTCAGGCTGCGCACGCCGTCCAGGGTGGTGGACGCGACGAAGTCGCTGCGGCGCGCCACCAGCGGCGGCAGCACGCGGTCGCTGGCCCGCTGGCCGAGCCACTTCTCGGGGTCGCGGCTGCGGCTCATCACCAGCTGCCGCTCGTTGACCACCGACACCAGCCCCACCCAGCCGCGGGCGTGGGCGTCGACGAGGTCCTGCAGCAGCGCCGGCTCGAAGACGACGCCGACGTTGAACCGGGTCGGACCGCCGTCGTCGGCGCGCACCGCCGCCAGCACGGTGATGACGGGTTTTTGCGCGGCCGGCCCGACCGGCGCGAAGAACACCGCGGTGCCCTCCTGCAGCCAGGGCGCCTGCGGCGCGCGCCGCAGCGGCGGGCTGCCCACCGGCCGCAGGGTGTTGGCCAGCTGTTCGGTCGGCGTGGCGAGCAGGGCCCAGGTCCGGGTGCCCACCAGGGCGGCGCTCGCCTCCTGGTGGAAGCGGGCGAGGTCGGCATCGCGCACCGCCTGCGAGCCCGCCAGCGTGCGCGCGGCGGCGGCGCGCTGGTCCAGTTCCGCCTCGATCACCAGGCGCAGGCTGCGCCCGAAGTTCGCCATCGCCTCCCGGGCGCCGGCCACCTCCCGTTGGTAGGTCGACCAGGCCAGTGCGCCGAACCCCGCCGCCGCGGGCAGCCAGACGGCCAGGACCAACAACAGCAGGCGGGTGCGGATGCTCAAAAGGGACGGGGCGGTGCGGCGGACGCGGGACGATAACAGCGGCCGGCAGCACGACCGCCCCACCGGGGCTTCGGCGGCGATTCCCGGGGACGGGGGCGGGGAACGGCTGTGCGATCATTCACGCATGCTCATCCAAGCCCCTTGCGTGGTCAGCCTGGTGTGGCGGCTGTCCGATGCCCAGGACCAGCCCATCGACGAGCTGGCCGAGCCGGTCGAGTTCTTCTTCGGCGGCGAGGACCTCCTGCCCAAGGTGCAGGAGGCGCTCGAGGGCCAGGAGGCGGGCCATGTCGCCGACCTGCAGCTGGAGCCGGAGCACGCCTTCGGCGACTACCGCGCCGAGCTGGTGTGCTTCGAGTCGCGCAGCCTGTTCCCCGAGTCGGTCGAGCCCGGCATGCAGTTCGAGGGCCTGCCCGAAGGCGCCGAGACGCCCGACATGCCGCAGGAGCTGATCTACACCGTCACCGACGTCTACCCCAGCCATGTGGTGCTGGACGGCAACCACCCGCTGGCCGGCATGGCGCTGAAGCTGCACGTCACCGTGCGCGAGGTGCGCGAGGCCACCGAGGAGGAGATCGAGGCCGGCTCGGTGCAGAACGAGCCCGGGCTGACGGTGCTCGACATGGCGCCGCCGGGCGCCTCGCTGCACTGACAACCCCCGGTCCTTCGAGCACGAAGGACCACCCGCCGCGTTCTACCCGCGCCCGGTCGAGCCGAAGCCGCCGGCGCCGCGCGCCGAGGCCTCGAAGCGGTCCACCACCCGGAAGCGCGCCTGCACGATGGGCACGATGACCATCTGCGCGATGCGGTCCATCGGGGCGATGGTGAAGGGCTCGCGGCCGCGGTGCCAGACGCTGACCTGCAGCGGGCCCTGGTAGTCGCTGTCGATCAGGCCGACCAGGTTGCCGAGCACGATGCCGTGCTTGTGGCCCAGCCCCGAGCGCGGCAGCAGCATGGCCGCCAGGCCCGGGTCGGCCAGGTGCACCGCCAGGCCGGTGGGCACCAGCGCGGTGTCGCCGGGCTGCAGGTGCAGCGGCGTGTCCAGGCAGGCGCGCAGGTCGAGGCCGGCGCTGCCCGCCGTGGCGTAGGCGGGCAGCACCTCGGCCATGCGGGCGTCAAGGACGCGGATGTCGATCGTGGTCATGAGTTGTTCGCCCCTCGTCCGGCGGGTGCGCCGGCCGATCCCCCAAGGGGATGGCGGGCCGGCTTGGGAGCGGCCCGGCGCACGGCCCGCAGGCTCATCGCTGGCGCCTCGCCAGCCGCTCCGCCACCTCGCGCACCAGCTCGCGCGCCAGGCTGAGCTTGTCGCTGGCGGGCAGTTCGCGGTGGCCGTCGGCGTCGACCAGCGTCAGCGTGTTGTCGTCGCGGCCGAAGGTTGCCGGTCCGAGGTTGCCCACCACCAGCGGCAGCTTCTTGCGTTCCAGCTTCTCGCGGGCATGGGCCAGCAGGTCGCGGCTCTCGGCGGCGAAGCCGACGCAGAACGGCGCGTCGGGCAGCGCGGCCACCGCGGCCAGGATGTCGGTGTTCTCGGCCAGCTCGAAGGTGGGCGCCACCTTGCTGCCGTTCTTCTTGATCTTGTGCGCCGACAGGTTGGCCGGCCGCCAGTCCGCCACCGCGGCGGTGGCGATGAACACGTCCTGGCGCGCGGCCCGCGGCAGCACCGCATCGTGCATCTGCTGCGCGCTGCGCACGTCGATGCGGCGCACGCCGTAGGGCGTGGCCAGGTGCACCGGACCCGCGACCAGCGTCACCTCGGCGCCGGCCTCGCGCGCCGCGCGGGCGATGGCGAAGCCCATCTTGCCGGAGGACAGGTTGGTGATGCCGCGCACCGGGTCGATGGCCTCGAACGTGGGGCCGGCGGTGACGAGCACCCGCTTGCCGGCGAGCCGCTTGGGCTGGAAGTGCGCGATCAGCGCGTCGCGCAGCTGGTCGGCTTCGAGCATGCGGCCGTCGCCGACCTCGCCGCAGGCCTGGTCGCCGTGGGCCGGGCCGAGGATGGTGGCGCCGTCGGCCACCACCTGTGCCACGTTGCGCTGGGTGGCCGGGTGGGCCCACATCTCGCGGTTCATCGCCGGGGCCAGCAGCAGCGGCTGGCCCGACGGCCGCGCCAGGCAGGTCAGGCTGAGCAGGTCGTCCGACAGCCCCTGCGCCAGCTTGGCGATGAAGTCGGCGCTGGCCGGGGCGACGAGCACCACGTCCGCCTCCCGGGTGAGGTTGATGTGGTGCATGTTGTTCGGCGCGCTGTCGTCCCACGGGTCGACGATCACCGGCCGGCCGGACAGCGCCTGCATCGTCACCGCGCCGATGAAGCGGGTGGCGGCCGGCGTCATCACCACCTGCACCGTGGCGCCGGCCTTGACCAGCTCGCGCGCGAGGTCGGCGGCCTTGTAGCAGGCGATGCCGCCGGACAGGCCCAGCAGCACGCGCTTGGTGGCGAGGTCGCCGCTGGAGAGGGGCTCGGACATGATGGCGCCGGACTGTAGCGCAGGGGCCGCCGGCCGCCGGGTGGCCGTGGGCGGCCCCCTGCCCGGTGGCGACTCCTGGCCGGGCGACTGCGCGTTTTCCCTGAACGGCGATAATCGTCGACCGCCGCGCCAGGCGCCCTGCCCTGGCCTTCCGTCGACGCCGCGGCACCGTCGAACCCGATCCGCCATGTCCAACATCGCCACCGAACGCGTGCTGTCCGTGCACCACTGGAACGACACGCTGTTCTCGTTCCGCACCACCCGCGACCCCGCCCTGCGCTTCCACAACGGCCACTTCGTGATGATCGGCCTGAAGGTCGAGGGCAAGCCGCTGCTGCGCGCCTACAGCATCGCCAGCGCCAACCACGACGAGCACCTGGAGTTCCTCAGCATCAAGGTGCCGGACGGCCCGCTGACCTCGCGGCTGCAGCACCTGAAGGTGGGCGACGAGCTGATCGTCGGCCGCAAGCCCGTGGGCACGCTGGTGATCGACGACCTGCGGCCGGGCAAGCACCTGTACCTGATGGCCACCGGCACCGGCCTGGCGCCCTTCATGAGCATCGTGCAGGACCCGGCCACCTACGAGCGCTTCGAGAAGGTGGTGCTGATCCACGGCGTGCGCTGGAAGAGCGAGCTGGCCTACGCCCACTTCCTGGAGAAGGAACTGCCGGAGCACGAGTTCCTCGGCGAGCTGCTGCGCGACAAGCTCGTCTACTACCCGACGGTGACGCGCGAGCCCTTCCGGAACACCGGCCGGCTGACCGAACTGCTCGACAGCGGCAAGCTCAACGACGACATCGGCCTGCCGCACCTCGACCCGGCCACCGACCGCGCCATGATCTGCGGCAACCAGGCCATGCTGGACGACTGCTGCAAGCTGCTCGACGCCCGCGGCTTCCAGATCAGCCCGCGCCAGGGCGAGCAGGGCGACTACGTCATCGAGCGGGCGTTCGTCGAGAAATAGTGAGCCCCCGGCCCTATGGGGCCGCCCCCGGGAGGGGGCTACCCGACACGACCGGGGGACCCGGATCCTGTTGGGCGCGCTGACGAGACCCCGCTCCCCTGACCGCTGCGCGGTCTGTCCCCTGCCGGGGACTCCGGTCACGACGTTGCGTCGAACCGGAAGCTCGACGCGGTGACGCCGCCGAAGACGCCTTCCTGGTGGTAGACCACGGTCGCCGGGTCGTGCTCGGCGGCGCCGACGGCGGCGAGCAGGGGGATGAAGTGGTCCTCGCGCGGATGGGCCAGGCGGGCGGCGGGGGCCTGGCTCCAGTGCAGCAGGCGCTCGGTGCGTTCGGCCGGCGGGCTCTCGACCAGGGTCTGCTGCAGCCAGGCGTCGAAGCGGGTCGACGGCTCGCGGGCGGCCGGGCCCATCAGGCGCAGGTTGTGCCAGCTCAGGCCGCTGCCGACGATGAGCACGCCCTCGGCGCGCAGCGGCGCCAGCGCGCGGCCCAGCGCCAGGTGCGCCGCCGGGTCGAGGCTGTGGTGCAGCGACAGCTGCACGACGGGCATGTCGGCCTGCGGGTACATCACCGCCAGCGGGGTGAAGGTGCCGTGGTCGAAGCCGCGTTCGGCGTCCTCGGCGGCCGGCAGGCCGGCCTGCTCGATGAGCTGGCGCACCCGCCGCGCCACCGACGGCTCGCCCGGCGCCGGGTAGACCACCTCGTAGGTGTGCGGCGGGAAGCCGTAGTAGTCGTACAGCATGCCGGGCCGCTCGGCGGTGCCGACGGTGAAGGCCGGCGCCTCCCAGTGGCCGGTGACCATCAGCAGCGCCCGCGGGCGCTCCGGCAGCTGCCGCGGCATGTCGGCCAGCGATCGCTCCAGCGTCTGCAGGTGCGCGCGGCGGTCGGGCATGTAGGGCCACGGACCGCCGCCGTGGGAGATGAAATAGGTGGGCAGCAGGGCCATGCGGCGAGCTTAGCGCCTCGTCCCGACGCCTGCAGGCCGGGGCCCGCCCGGCACCGGGCCGCCCGGCGGGCCGGCGGAGCCTCCCCCCCCCCCCCCCACCCCCTGGGCCCGGTTCAGGATGACGGCAGAGGCGGCCGGGCCAGGGCGAAGCGGCCTTCAGCCGGCCTTCACCACCCGCTGGTCGATGACACCGAACGGACCGTCGCGGCCATCCTCGAACTTGGCCTGCATGCGCACCCGGTCGCCGAAGGCCATGAAGCCGGTCGTCGGCGCGCCCTGGTCGATGATCTCGATGACGCGGCGCTCGGCGATGCAGGCCGAGCCGGCGCTGCGCTCGCGGTTCGACACCGTGCCGGAGCCGACGATGGTGCCGGCCGAGAGGCGTCGCGTGCGGGCGCCGTGCGCCACCAGGTCGGCGAAGCTGAAGTTCATCTGGCCGCCGTGCGGCTCGCCGAAGCGCGCGCCGTTCCAATCGATGTGCAGCGGCATCTGCACCCGGTGGTCGCGCCAGGCCTCGCCGAGTTCGTCCGGCGTGACCGCCACCGGAGCGAAGGCGGTCGACGGTTTGGCCTGCAGGAAGCCGAAGCCGGTGCGCACCTCGTGCGCGCCCAGGGTGCGCAGGCTCCAGTCGTTGATCTGCACCACCAGCCGGAGGGCGGCGGCGGCCTGCTCGGGGGTGGCGGCCATGGGCACCGGCCCGACGACCACGCCGAACTCCCCTTCGAAGTCGATGCCGTCGGCCTCGCTGGGCAGCGGCACGTCGTCGTGCGGCCCGAGGAAGTCGTCGCTCGCCCCCTGGTACATCACCGGCACCGTCTCGAACTGCGGGATCGGCGACTGGTTGAAGGCCTTCTGCATCAGGTCGCCGTGGTTGAGGAAGGCCGAGCCGTCGAGCCACTGCGGGCTGCGCGGCAGCGGCGCCGCGCAGCGGGCGGGGTCGAAGGCCGCGGCCAGCGCCTCGGTGCCGTCGTTGAGCCGGTCGTAGAGCGCCGCCAACGCCGGTCGCACCGCGTCCCAGCGCTGCAGCGCGTCGATCAGGCTGGCGGCGATGCCGGAGGCCGGCACGGCGCGGCGGAGGTCGCGCGAGACGATGTGCAGGCAGCCGTCGGCGGTGCCGTCGCGGTAGGTGGCGAGCTTCATGGTCGTCGGTGGGGTGTCGCGTTCGGTGTGGAGGTCAGCGCGCGTCCAGCGCCCGGCGGATGGCGGGGTCGTAGCGGCCGTCGACGAGCACGAAGAGCATGCGGCAGGGGCGGCCGGAGCGGTTGGCCCAGGCGTGGTTGGTGCCGCGCTGCACGACCACCGTGCCGGGCCTGAGCCGGACCTCGCCTTCGTCCAGCACCAGGGTCAGCTCGCCGTCGATGACGATGCCGTAGTCCACCGACTCGGTGCGATGCATCAGCGGGTGCGGCGAATCGGCCTCGACCGTCGAGGCGGCCACGTCGCCGATCTGCGCGAAGGCGTCGTGCATCGCGGCCGCACCGCCGGCGAGGAACGCCGGCGTGTCCGGCGGGATGTCGACGAAGCGGATGCGGGTGCCGCCCGGCGGCGGCGGCAGCTGGATCGGCCTGACGCTGGGATCCGGTCCGTTGTCCACCGGTGCCGGGCTGCCGGCGGTGCACCACACCTCGTGGAAGACGGTGCCGGGGATGGCGGCGATCTCGGTCACCGTGGGCAGCGGGCCGTCGCTCGCCACCACCGCACGGCCTCGCGCGTCGTGGCCGGTGACGACGCGGTGGATGGGCGGGAAGCTCATGCCGGTGCCCCGTCCTCGAAGATCGCCACCGCCCGCGTCCAGCCGGCCGAGGCGCCGCGGATCTTGTGCGGGAAGCAGCTGATGAGAAAGCCGTGCGGCGGCAGCGCCTCCAGGTTGTGCAGCTTCTCGAGGTGGCAGTAGCCGATGTCGCGACCGGCCTTGTGGCCTTCCCAGATCAGCGACATGTCGCCGGTCTCGGCGATCCTGCGGGCGGTGTGGGAGAACGGTGCGTCCCAGCTCCAGGCGTCGGTGCCGGTCAGCCGCACGCCGCGCTCGAGCAGGTACATGGTCGCCTCGTAGCCCATGCCGCAGCCGGCCTGCACGAAGTCGTTGTGGCCGTAGCGCGAGCCGGCGCGCGTGTTGACGACGACGATGTCCAGCGGCTGCAGTTCGTGGCCGATGCGCTTCAGCTCGGCCTCGACGTCGGCCGCGGTGGCCACGTAGCCGTCGGGGAAGTGGCGGAAGTCCAGCTTCACGCCGGGCTGGAAGCACCACTCCAGCGGCACCTGGTCGATGGTGATGGACGGCTTGCGCTCGCCCAGCTTGGCGTCCATCGTCGAATGGAAGTGGTAGGGCGCGTCCAGGTGGGTGCCGTTGTGCGTGGTCAGCGTCACCCATTCGGCCGCGGCGGCCTCGCCGTCGGGGTAGTCGCGGGCGGTGGTGCCCGGGATCATCGAGATGAACTCGGGCAGCGTGTCGGCGTGCTTCTGGTAGGTGATCCTCGGCGCCAGCGGCGGCGGATCCGAGAGCACGTCGTTCTCGAGGTAGATCGACAGGTCGACGAAGCGGCGTTGCGGTTTCATGGCGCTGCGGGGGTCATTCCGGCGTGATGCCGAGGCCGCGTGCCATCTGCTGGTAGCGGCGGGTCTCGGTGTCGTAGAAGGCCTCCAGCGCCTCCAGCGACAGCGGCGACTGCGGGTCGGTGCCGTTGCTGCGCAGGAAGGCGACCACCTCGGGGTCGGTGACGGCGGCGGCGAAGGCCCGCTGCCAGCGGGCGGCGGCGGCCTCCGGCGTGCCGCGGGCCACCATCAGCGCGCCCCAGGCCTCGTAGACGAAGCCGCGCAGCGCCGGGTCGAGCGTGGACAGTGCCGGCACCTTGGGCAGCTGCGTCACCGGCTGCGCCGCGGTGACGCCGAAGACCTTGAGCTTGCCGCCGTCGATCAGCGTCGACGACAGCCCCCAGCGGCACGAAGGACAGGTCGATCTGGCCGCCGAGCAGGTCCTGCAGCAGCGGCGGCACGCCCTTGTAGGGCACGTGCAGCATGGCCACGTTGCACGAACGCCGCCACTGCTCGCCGAGCAGGTGGATCATGGAGCCGTTGCCGATGTGGCCGTAGCCCGGCGGCTGCCCGGCGCGAGAGCGCACCCAGGCCAGCAGCTCGGCATGCGAGCTGGCCGGCAGGTCGGCACGCGCCGCCAGCACATAGCTGCCCCGCCCGAGCAGTCCGACCGGCCGCAGCTGCGACGGCTGGTAGCGCGCGCTGGCCAGCGCCAGCGGCGTCAGGATGGGCTCGGTCTGCGACACCAGCGTCGCCGTCTGGCCGTCGGCGGCACCGTTGAGCACCCGCTGCACGCCGATGGAGCCGCCGGCGCCGGGCACGTTCTCGACGATCACCGGCTGGCCCAGCTCGCGCTGCAGCAGCGGCTGCAGCTTGCGGCCGAAGGCGTCGCCCGGGTTGCCGGCCGGTTGCGGCACGACGATGGTGAAGGGGCGGCCCTGGGCGCGGGCGGCCAGCGGCAGTGCGGCGGCCAGCGCACCGGCGGCCAGCACGCGACGGCGGCCGGCGTCAGGGGATCGGCGTGGGCCTTGCGGCAGGTCGTCTTGCATGGTTCGAAAGGGTCAGATGGGTTGGGCCAGGGCCATCATGCTGTCGCGCATGATCCGGCCGTGTTCGTCCTTGTCGCCGTTGGCGATCTCGATCTCGCCCAGCCGCAGCGAGTTCTCGACCACCATGCGGCAGCGCTCCCAGCGGCGGTCCTGGAAGGCGGGCAGGGCACGCATGACGTCGCCGTCAGCGCGGCCCAGCTCCTCCGCCAGCACCAGCGCGTCCTCCAGGCCGATGCAGGCGCCCGAGGCCAGGTGTGGTGTGGTGGCGTGCACGGTGTCGCCGATCAGCACCACGCGGCCGAGGTGCCAGGGCCGCGGCACCAGCAGGGCTTCCAGCGGGCGGAAGACGATCTGCGAGCGCTCGTCGATCTGCTCGCGGATCCACCGCACCAGCGGTGCGCTGAAGGGCGCCAGCAGCGCGCGCAGCAGCGTCGGGAACTCCGCCGGGTCGACCTTCACGTTCTGCGGCCGGTTCTCGGTGAGGAAGAGGTACATCTCGGTGGCCGACACCGGGTTGACGCCGGGCTTGACCGGGCCCATCCACATCATCGGCCTGTCCACCTCGGGCGGGCGCGGCAGCACCGCACGCCACACCGCCTGGCCGCTGTAGCGCGGCTTGGGCGCGTCGGCGAAGAGCATCGTGCGCGTCTTCGAGTACAGGCCGTCGGCGCCGACCACGAGGTCGTAGCGGCCGCTGCCGCCGTCGCTGAAGCGCACGTCCACGCCCTGCGCGTCCTGCCGCATCGACTCGACGCTGCAGCCCAGGCGCACCCGCGTGCCGCTGTCGCGCGTGGCCTGCGCCAGGATGCGGGCCAGAACGGGTCGCATGATGCCGCCGCCCCCCGGCACGTCGGGTCCGGCGAGGCGCGGCGTCGGCAGGGTGCCGATCTGCTGACCGTGGGGCAGGAAGATGTCCAGGCCGTCGACCGCGCTGCCCTCGGCCAGGAAGGCCTCGAGGATGCCGAGCTGGCGGAAGGCCCGCAGCGTGGCGCCGCCCAGGCTGATGCCGGCGCCGTAGCTGCGCCAGCCGGGGTCGATCTCGACCAGGTCGACGTCCCACCCGTTCTTGCGCAGCGCGAGGGCCGCCGCCATGCCGGAGAAGCCGCCGCCGATGATGAGGACGTTGCGCAGGGCCATGGAATGTCTCCTCGTTGCTTGGGTCATGGATCGATCAGGAACACGTCACCGCCCTCGCCCACCGCCAGCGGGACCGGCGTGAGCCGCTGGCCCAGGCAGGGCCCGAGCAGGCATTCGCCGCTGTCGATGTCGAACTGCGCGCCGTGGGCCGCACAGACGATGCGGCTGCCGTCGGCGTTCAGGTAGGCGTGCTTGCGCCAGGCCATGGGCGCGCCGTCGATGTGGGGACATGCGTTGCGCCACGCCACCAGCCGGTCGCCGCGGCGCACGACGAACAGCACGTCGCGGCCGCGGGCGTCGGGGTCGAAGCCACGCGACGCCCGGTCGGGCAGGTCGGCCAGGTGGCACAGCCGCCGCGGCCCCTGCCGCGGGTCCGGGACCGGGGACGACATCGAGGGCACCGCCGACCTCAGTGCCGCTGCGCGACGCCGGCGGCGCCGGGGGGCGGACCGCCCGGCGCCCATTTCTCGCGGTACTGGAAGAGGAAGAGCTGCGAGGCGTCGGCGCCCATCGGCACCTCGCGCGCGGCCCACCGTTCGTCGTGCTGGTCCATGTCGGCGTCGTACTCGACGTGGCAGCCCAGCGGCGAGTTGAAGTACCAGAACCAGTTGCTGCCGAAGCGATGCCGGCCGGGGCCCCAGAAGCTCTCGTAGCCCTTCTCGACGAAGCGGCTGCCCGCCAGCATCACCTCCGTCGGCCCGCCCATGTGGAAGGTGAAGTGCTCGCAGCCCTTCATGAACGGCGGCGTCTGGATCATGAACAGCGTGTGGTGGTCGGCCGTGCCGGCCGGGCGCAGGAAGGGCCCGACGCCGGTGAAGCGGTCGGTGCAGACGAACCCGAGCCGGGCGTAGAACGCCTCGGCCTTGGCCGCGTCGGGCACGAAGTAGACGACGTGCGAGAGGCTGCGCGGCAGGGCCGCCGCATCGGGGTCGACGCCGACGGCGTTGGCCGGGCGCTGCCGCGGCCCGCCGGGGGCGTTCACCGTCTCGGCGGGCATCGAGATGGGACGGCGCACCGTGCGCTGGAAGCCGAGCACGAAGCCCATGTCGTCGGCCACCTCCAGCGAGCCGTCGGCCAGGCGCCGGACCTCGCGGTCGCGGCCCAGTTCCTCGGCGATGGCGGCCAGCGTGGCGTCGTCCGCCACGCCGTAGACGGTCTTGCGCAGCATGCTGGCGGTGCCCATGGCCGGCGGCAGCGCCGCATCGTCCTTGTGGCGGACGAGGATGTGCGTGCCGTCCAGCGCCTCGAAGCGGCCGCCCGCGTCGCCGACGTCCACGGGCTTCAGGCCGTAGTCGGCGAGGTACTGGCAGCAGGCGGCGACGTCGTCGACGCCGAAGACCAGCGCGTCGGGTCCGATGATGTTCATGTCAGGCTTCCGGGGGAGGTTGAAGCGGGATCACGCGCGACCGGCGTGCAGCACTTGCTCTTGGGCGATCAGCAGCAGCCGATCGGTGTCGTCGGCGAGGCCGGCCTGCACCAGCGTGCGCTGCAGCCAGCCGCGCACCGCGGCCAGGGCCGCCTGCGCGGCGGCCTCGTCGTCGAGCCACAGCTCGTCGATGGCGTCCACCGGCGGCGGGTGGCCGGGGCGCGCCAGCGGCTCGTTCTGCACATGGCGGCGCAGGCCGGGCACGGCGGCGTGCAGCGCCGCCGCACCGTCGCGCCAGGCCTGAAGGAAGGCCTCGCGCTCGACGCCGGCACGCCGGCGCGAGAAGACGAAGACCTTGTGGGTCGGGCGCTCGCCGTCGCTGCGCCGGCACTCCCGCCAGGACGAGGGCACCGGCAGCACGGTGGCCTGGTCGACGAAGTGGTCCTCGTCGCCCTGCAGCCGCTCGCGGTAGAAGGCGGTGTCGCGCGATCGCGGCAGGCCCGCCAGCTCGTCGAAGGAGATCTGGGTGACGAAGTCGCGGTCGAGCGCGAACGGGTCGGCGCCGGCCGCCACCGCCGGGAACTCGCCGTCGAGCACCACGTTCTGCACGTAGCGGCGCGGCGCATGCGACGGGTCCTCGGCGATGTAGCGCAGCACCAGTTCCCCGTGCACACGGCGGATGTGGTGGCGGTGCTCGCCGCGCGTCTGCCCCGGCCGGCGGCGGCCGAGGATGATGAGCTTGAGCGGCGGCTCGGCCACGGACGGAAGGCCCAACATGCGGTGCTCAGGCCGTGCGGCCGCCCAGCGTCTCGGCGACCCAGTCCATGACGTAGTGGCCGGCGTTGATGCTGTTGTCGAAGCTGGCGTGCTGCACGCCGCCGGTGCGCTCGTCGAAGACCTTGAGCTCCCGCTTCGGGC
This sequence comes from Aquabacterium sp. J223, assembly GCF_024666615.1. Classification (NCBI taxonomy): domain Bacteria; kingdom Pseudomonadati; phylum Pseudomonadota; class Betaproteobacteria; order Burkholderiales; family Sphaerotilaceae; genus Aquabacterium; species Aquabacterium sp. J223. The sequence continues at coordinate 3,840,655 of NZ_CP088297.1, forward strand.
TGTTGACCAGCTGCTCGTAGGTCCGGTGCGCCCACTTCAGCGGGATCTGCGAGTCCTTCTCGCCGTGGGTGACGAGGAACGGCACCTTGATGCGCTCGACCACGCCGTCCAGGTGCACGTCCTCGGCGATCTTCATGAACTCCTCGTTGTCCCGGCCGCCCCACACCCAGCGCACATGCGCCCAGTAGTGCGGCACCGGGAAGTCGCCTTCCTTCTCCAGGCGGCGCTTCTGCACCTCGCGCCAGTCGTGGTTGGCGCCCAGCACCACGCCGCAGGCGAACCTCGGCTCGAAGGCCACCGCCCGCGGGCAGTAGTAGCCGCCGAGCGAGACGCCGTAGCAGCCGATGCGCTTCGGGTCCACGTCGTCGCGCTGTTCCAGCCAATCGACCACGCGGCTGGCCCAGTGCTCGGCGTCGTGGCGGGCCTTCATGCCGTGCAGCCGCAGCGCCTCGCCGGTGCCGGGCTGGTCGATCGACAGCGACGACACGCCGCGCTCGGCCAGCCAGCGGTGGTTGCCCACCAGGTACTGCATCTCCTTGGTCGAGTCCAGGCCGTTGAGCAGCAGCAGCAGCGGCGCCCTGCCCTGCACGCCCTGGGCGCGGGTGTAGAGGCCGCTGATGTGCCCGCCCTCGTAGGGGATCTCCACCCGCTCGACGTTCTCGTGCAGCAGGCGGGTGCCGCGCAGGAAGAGGTCGAGCTCGCGGCGGTACATCGCCAGCCGGCCCGGCGCGTCGTGCGCCTGCAGCCGTTCGGCGGTGATGAGGTAGGCGGCGGCGCGCTTGAGCTTCTCGCCGGCCGACAGCCGCCGGCCGCGGCCCTCGTCCTCGGCCGCCAGGTCGCACAGCCGGTCGGCCATCTTCACCCACGTCTCGCGGAAGGCCTGGGTGCCGGCGGCGTCCGGCTGCTTCGCCGCCTCCAGCAGCGGCGCGCACATCTGCTCGATCTCGCCCATCTTGGCGCCCATCTCGATGGCGAGGTTGACCGAGAGGTTCCAGACGTAGTTGGTGGGGAAGTACTTGAACATGGAGGGGGTCTGCGGCGGTGGGATCAGCGGTCCAGCTTGACGGTCTTCAGCAGCTCGGCCTTGGAGGCGTGGTCGGCATCGATGCGGGCGCCGAAGGCCTTGCTGTCGAGGAACTCCGCGCGCTGCGAGAAGCGCCTGACCAGGTCCTGCAGCTCCGGCTCGGCCAGCACGTCCTTGCACGACGACTCGAGCTGCCGGATCACCGCCGGCGGCGTGCCGGCGCGCACGAAGACGCCGCCGTAGCCCGACGGCGTGACGTTGAAGCCGAGCTCCTTGGCGGTCGGCGTGTTGGGCAGGCTGGGCAGGCGCCGGTCGGCAAAGACCATCAGCGACTTGACCGCCGGGAAGTCGGCGACCGTGGCCGCGGTCACGATGGCCAGCTCGATCTGCTTGCCGATCAGCTCCTGCTGGATGGCCGGCTCGCCCTTGTAGGGGATGTCGACGGCCTGCACGCCGGCCTTGCCGAACAGCTCGGCGGCGGCCAGGTGCGGCGAGCTGGACACCCCGGGGTGGGCGTAGTTGACCGGGCCGGTCTTCGACGCCGCCACCACGTCGGCGAAGCGGCTGTAGCGGGACTCGGGGCCGGCCACCAGCACGAAGGTGTTCTCGAACGCCTGGCACACCGGCACGAAGCTGTCCTTGCCGAAGGGCAGCGTCTTCATCCAGTGGGGGTGCACCGTCACCGGGGTGACGGGACCGTAGTAGAAGCTCTGGCCGTTCGCCGGCGCCGCCTGCACCGAGGACAGCCCGATGACGAAGCTGCCGCCCGGCTTCGCCTGCACCACCACCGGCTGCTTCACCTTGGCTTCGAGCAGGCGGGCGAAGGTGCGGGCCACGGCATCGAACGACCCGCCGGGCGGGAACGGCACCACCATCTCCACCGGCCCCGACGGCCAGGCCTGCGCCTGAGCGGCCGGCGTTCCGGCCAGGGTGCACAGGCCGATCACCAACGATGCGGCGAGCCCGGTGACGGACCGGTGCGGAAGCGGGGCAGAGGCGAGCATGGACGGGTCTCCTGGGTGTTGTGTTGTTCGAGCCCCCGGCGGGGCGGCCTGGCCGGCGCACGGGACACGACGGCCGGCGAGTCGCGCAGGCTACGGCCGCATGCCCATCGCGAAAAGCGCTTTGGATCCATGCACGGGATCGACGCGCTGAATACTTTTCGGGTTAACCCTGGAAGCGGCGCCGCTACCCTTGCGCCCGTGCGCTTCAACAAACTCGACCTCAACCTGCTCGTGGCGCTCGACGCGCTCATCGAGGAACTGAGCATCAGCCGGGCCGCCGTGCGGCTGCACATGAGCCAGTCGGCGATGAGCAACGCGCTCGCGCGGCTGCGCGAGTACTTCGACGACCCGCTGCTGGTGCAGGTGGGCCGGCGCATGGAGCTGACGCCGCGCGCCGAGGTGCTGCGCGAGGCGGTGCGCGACGTGCTCATGCGGGTGGACACCAGCATCACCGCGCAGCCGGCGTTCGATGCGGCGCGTTCGGAGCGGGAGTTCCGCATCTCCGCCAGCGACTACACCCTGCTCACCCTCATGCCGCGGGTGATCGCCCTCGCCCACCGGCAGGCGCCGCGGGTGCGCTTCAGCCTGGTGCCGCAGGTGACGCACGCCACCCGCGCGCTGGAGCTCGGCGAGGTCGACCTGCTGGTGATCCCGCAGATGCACCACACGCCCGAGCACCCGCACGAGGTGCTGCTGCAGGAGCCGTTCACCTGCGTGGTCTGGCAGGGCAGCCGCCTGGCCGAGGGCGAGTTGACGCGCGAGCGCTACGCCGCCGCCGGCCACGTGGTGATGGTGCCGGCGGGCACCGACCAGCAGGCCTCCGTCGAGAGCGCCTTCATGCAGCGGCATGGGCTGGCGCGGCGCGTGGAGGTGACCACCTTCAGCTTCCCGTCGATGGCGGCGCTGGTGGTGGGCACCGACCGCATCGCGACCCTGCACGACAGCCTGGCCCGGCAGATGGCGCGCCAGTGGCCGCTGCGCCTGCACCCGCCGCCGCTGCCGTTGTCGATGTCCCAGACCATGCAGTGGCACAAGTACCGCAGCCAGGACCCGGGCCTGGTCTGGCTGCGCGGGCTGATGCATGCCGCGGCGGCCGCACGGCCCGCCGCCGAGCCGGCCGCCGCCTGAGCCGGGTCAGCCGGCAGATCGCTCCACCGCGTCGCGCACCAGGGCGTCGAGGTCGGCGTCGGCGCGGAACCCGGCCGCCAGCGCCTGCGGCGTGCGCAATGGGGGAAAGCGGCCGAACAGCGATTCGATGCGCTCGTCGGGCTGCCAGCGGACCAGCGCCTCGGCCGGCGTGCCATGCACCCGGCCCACCGCCTGCACCAGCGCCTGCAGGCTGAACACCTGCGTCGGCAGGGTCAGCGTGCGCCGGCCCTGCAGCGCGGCGGCGTGCACCCGCAGCCCGTGCAGCAGGTTGTCCACCACGTTGCGCACCGAGGACGCCCAGGTCACCGCCTGGGGCGAGGTCGGGCAGGTGAAGGGCCGGCCGGCGCCGAGCTCGTGGATGAGGTCGCTGAGGAAGGCGGACCACTGGCCCGTGGGCTCCGCCGGCCGGGCCAGCACGCCGGGCAGCCGCAGCGAGCGGCCGTCGACCCAGCCGCGGCGGCTGAAGTCGGCGACCATGGCCTCGCCCACCAGCTTGTGCATGCCGTAGCTCAGCTGGGGATCGGGCGGCGTGTGGTCGTCCACCGGGCCCTGCGGCCGGCCGAACACCGCGACGGTGCTGGCGAAGACGAACACCGGCGCGACGCCACCGGCCTCGACCTGGGCCTTGCAGCGCTCCAGCAGGGCCAGCGTGCCGTGCAGGTTGACGTCGCGGGCCAGCGCGTACTGCCGCTCCGCCGCGCCGCCGGGGACGCTCGCCAGGTGCACCACCGCGTCCACCGGGCGCTCGAACGCGGCCTCGAGCCGGCCGGCATCGGCCAGGCTGCCGGGCAGCGGCCGCACCGTCGGCGCCGCCGCCACCACCGGCGACAGCCGCAGGTCCATCAGCGTCAGCGAGGCGACGCCGTCACCGTCCGGGCCCAGCAGGCGTCGGACCAGCGAACGGCCGACGAAACCGTCGGCGCCGGTGATGAGCAGGTGCATGTCGGCGGGGCCGGTCGACGCCGGCCGATGGACGAGGCGCGCGATGCTAGCGGCGCCGACCGTCCGCGGGAAATGGATCCGGTCCATGCGCCGCATCGGCGCGGTGAATGTCGGCGCGGGGTGGTCGCCGGGCGCCGTTGCCCTTCGGCGGCATCGAGCGAGCGGCGTCGAATGTCAACGCCGCGGCCGGCGCGTGCGGTCCAGGTAACCCGGCGGCTTGTTGCGCACCCAGCGCACGAAGGTGGCGATCTCCGGATGCGCCCGCAGCGCGGCCCAGGTGTGGAAGTCGCGCGCCAGTTCGCGCTCGCTGAAGGTCGCATGGACCTTGCGGTGGCAGATGCGGTGCACCAGCACCTTCTCGCGCCCGCCCCGGCTCCTGGGCACCAGGTGGTGCTCGTCGGCCGCCGGGCCGGGCTCGACCGGTCGGTCGCACAGGGGGCAGGTCAACGGGGCGGCGACCTCCACCGGCGGTGGGCCGGCCCCGCCCGAGGCGGCGCGCAGGCGGCGCTTGATGACCATGGCGTGATCGCGCGACCCCTGCCTCCACACGGCAGGGTCGCCTTCATCAGACGCGTTCGGCCACCCAGCCCCGAACCGACTGCAGCGCCTGCGGCAGCCTGGCGGCGTCGGTGCCGCCGGCCATCGCCAGGTCGGCCTTGCCGCCGCCCTTGCCGCCCACCTGCTGGGCGACGAAGTTCACCAGCTCGCCGGCCTTGACGCGGCCCGACACGTCGGGCGTGGCGCCGGCGGCCAGCTGCACCTTGGCGCCGTCGACCGCGGCGAGCACGATGGCCGCGCTCTTCAGCTTGTCCTTCAGCCTGTCCATGGTCTCGCGCAGCGCCTTGGCGTCGGCGCCCTGCAGCGTGGCGGCCAGCACCTTGATGCCGCCCACGTCCACCGCCTGGGCCAGCAGTTCGTCGCCCTGCGCGGAGGCCAGCTTGCCCTTGAGCGACCCGAGCTCCTTCTCCAGCGCCCGCACCTGGTCGAGCACCTGGGCGACACGCCCCTGCACCTCGGCCGGCGTGGCCTTCAGGGTGCCGGCCAGGGCGTTCACCGTGCGTTCCAGCGACTGCAGGTAGGCCAGCGCGTTGTCGCCGGTCACCGCCTCGATGCGGCGGATGCCGGCGGCCACGCCGCTGTCGGCCACCACCTTGAACAGGCCGATGTCGCCGGTGCGCTGCACATGCGTGCCGCCGCACAGCTCGCGGCTGGAGCCGATGTCCAGCACCCGCACGCTGTCGCCGTACTTCTCGCCGAACAGCATCATGGCGCCGGACTTCTGCGCCTCGGCGATCGGCATCACGCGCGCTTCGGTGGCGTGGTTGGCCAGGATCTCGGCGTTGACCAGGGCCTCGATGCGGCGGATCTGCTCGTCGGTCAACGGGGCGTTGTGCGAGAAGTCGAAGCGCGTGCGGTCGGGCGTCACCAGCGAGCCCTTCTGCTGCACGTGCGCGCCCAGCACCTCGCGCAGCGCCTTGTGCATCAGGTGGGTGGCGCTGTGGTTGCGCACGGTGCGCGCGCGCTTGTCGGCATCCACCCGCGCATCCACCCGGTCGCCGACCTTGATCGCACCTTCCTTGACCCGGCCGTGGTGGCCGAACACGTCGGCCTGCACCTTCAGCGTGTCCTCGACGACGAACAGCGTGGTGCCGTTGCGCAGCTCGCCGGTGTCGCCGACCTGGCCGCCGGACTCGGCGTAGAACGGCGTGTGGTCGAGCACCACCACCGCGTCGTCGCCGGCCTTGGCCTCGTCGACCGCCGTGCCGTCGACGTAGACCGCGGCCACGGTGGCGGTCTCGTGGATCAGCTTCTCGTAGCCGTGGAAGGTGGTGGGGCTGCCGGCATAGGCCAGGCCCTGCTGCATCTTGAACTTGCCGGCCGCCCGCGCCTGCTCGCGCTGGCGGTTCATCGCGGCGTCGAAGCCGGCGGCGTCCACCGTCACGCCGCGCTCGCGGCAGACGTCGGCCGTCAGGTCGAGCGGAAAGCCGAAGGTGTCGTGCAGCTTGAAGGCGAGCTCGCCGTCCAGCGTCTTGCCGCCCCCCTGCGACAACTTCGCCAGGGCGCCCTCCAGGATCTCCATGCCGTTGGCGATGGTCTGGAAGAAGCGCTCCTCCTCGGCCTTCAGCACCTCGGTGATGCGGGCCTCGTCGCGGCGCAGCTCGGGATAGGCGTCGCCCATCTGCACGGCCAGCTCCGCCACCAGCGTGTGGAAGAAGGGCTTGCGCGCGCCCAGCTTGTAGCCGTGGCGGATGCCCCGGCGGGCGATGCGGCGCAGCACGTAGCCGCGGCCCTCGTTGCCGGGGATGACGCCGTCGGCCACGGTGAAGGCGCAGGCGCGGATGTGGTCGGCGATGACCTTGAGGCTGGGGCTGTCGGCATCGACGTCCGCGCCACCGGCCTTCTCGACGGCCGCTCTAGCCGCCGCCAGCAAGGCCACGAACAGGTCGATCTCGTAGTTGCTGTGCACGCCCTGCAGCACCGCCGTCACCCGCTCCAGCCCCATGCCGGTGTCCACGCTGGGCTTGGGCAGCGGGTGCATCACACCGTCCTCGGTGCGGTTGAACTGCATGAAGACGTTGTTCCAGATCTCGATGTAGCGGTCGCCGTCCTCGTCGGGCGAGCCCGGCGGGCCGCCGGGGATCTCCGGCCCGTGGTCGTAGAAGATCTCGGTGCAAGGGCCGCAGGGGCCGGTGTCGCCCATCATCCAGAAGTTGTCCGACGCGTAACGCGCGCCCTTGTTGTCGCCGATGCGCACGATGCGCTCGGCCGGCACGCCCACCGTCTTGTTCCAGATCTCGTAGGCCTCGTCGTCCTCGGCGTAGACGGTGACCCAGAGCCTGTCCTTCGGCAGCTTGAAGTGCTCGGTCAGCAGTTCCCAGGCGTAGGCGATGGCGTCCTTCTTGAAGTAGTCGCCGAAGCTGAAGTTGCCCAGCATCTCGAAGAAGGTGTGGTGCCGCGCGGTGTAGCCCACGTTCTCCAGGTCGTTGTGCTTGCCGCCGGCGCGGATGCACTTCTGCGCCGTCGTCGCGCGGCTGTAGGGCCGCTTGTCGAAGCCGAGGAAGACGTCCTTGAACTGGTTCATCCCCGCGTTGGTGAACAGCAGCGTCGGGTCGTCCCCGGGCACCACCGGGCTGGAGGGGACGATGGCATGGCCCTTCGACTCGAAGAACTTGAGGAAGGTCTGGCGGATGTCGGCGGCTTTCATGGGGTTCTCAGGCGTACACGGTGATGCCGATGCGTTCGGCGGCGGCCATCAATTCACTGTCGCGGGTGGCCAGCGCCGACCGACGGGTCAGCGCCAGATCGAGGTAGACGCCGTCGTGCGGCGTCAGCCGGTGCGAAGCGGCGAAGTCGAGGAAGCGCAGCGGATCCTCATGCGGGGCGCCGGCGATCTCGACATCCAGGTCCTGCAGGCGGACGCAGGCCAGGCGCGCCTGGTCGGCATCGAGTCGCCGCCGGCGCACCGCACCGCGCAATGCGCTGGCCAGTTCGACCGGCCACAGGAACGGCGCCTGCAGCGCCTCGGACAGCACCTCGTCCATGCTGACCGGGCGAAGTTCATCCGGCATCACGCAGGCCAGCGCATAGGAGCTGTCAATGACGATCACGGCTTGCGACAGGCGACACCCCGCCAGACCTGCTCCTCGCGCTCTTCACGGACCTCACGAACCCAGCCAACGGGCTCGTCGGCCGTCCAGGCGCCATGCCGCTCGGCGATCTCCTGCCCCAGTTGGCGCAGCGCTGCGACGGCCTCGCGGCGGCGTTCGCGATCGAACGAGGATCCCTGGGTCATCGGCACGATCTTGGCCACGGGCTTGTTGTGCCGGGTGATGATCACTTCCTCGCCCTGTTCGGCGCGCGCCACGAGTTCTGACAGTCGCGTCTTGGCCTCGAACAAGCCCAGGGTCTGGGTGGTCATGGCACGGCACAATCTGGTTGAAACGACCAGATTCTAGCCGGCGTGCCCCAGTCCACGCCCCCGCCGGTGCCTTTCAACCGCCCGGGGCGGTGCCGGGCAACAGGATGCTGCGGTCCACGTCGCCGATGCGCCGGCGGCCGCAGAACGCCATCGACAGGTCCAGTTCCTTGTGGATGATCTGCAGCGCCTTGGCGACGCCGGCTTCGCCCATGGCGCCCAGGCCGTAGAGGAAGGCGCGGCCGATGAGCGTGCCGCGGGCGCCCAGCGCCACCGCCTTGAGCACGTCCTGGCCGGACCGGATGCCGCCGTCCAGCCAGACCTCCAGGCGCGAACCGACCGCCTCCACGATGGCCGGCAGCGCCGCGATGGACGACGGCGCGCCGTCGAGCTGCCGGCCGCCGTGGTTGCTCACGACCAGCGCGTCGGCGCCGCTGTCGGCGGCCAGACGGGCGTCCTCCACGTCGAGGATGCCCTTGAGGATGAGCGGCCCGCCCCAGCGCGTCTTGATCCATTCCACGTCGGCCCAGCTGAGGCGGGGATCGAACTGCTCGGCCGTCCAGGCGCTGAGCGAGGACAGGTCGCCCACGCCCTTGGCATGGCCGACGATGTTGCCGAAGCCGCGGCGCTTCGTGCGCAGCATGCCGAGGCACCAGCGCGGCTTGGTGGCGAGGTTGACCAGGTTGGCCAGCGTCGGCTTGGGCGGCGCCGACAACCCGTTCTTCAGGTCCTTGTGGCGCTGGCCGAGGATCTGCAGGTCCAGCGTCAGCATCAGCGCCGAGCACTTCGCCGCCTTGGCGCGGTCGATCAGGCGCTCGACGAAGTCGCGGTCGCGCATGACGTAGAGCTGGAACCAGAACGGCGAGCGGGTGTGCGCGGCCACGTCCTCGATCGAGCAGATGCTCATCGTGCTCAAGGTGAACGGCACGCCCATCGCCTCGGCGGCGCGCGCGGCCAGGATCTCCCCGTCGGCGTGCTGCATGCCGGTCATGCCCGTGGGCGCCAGCGCCACCGGCATCGCCGCGGCCTGGCCGACCATGGTGGTGGCGGTGCTGCGGTCGGACATGTCCACCGCCACCCGCTGGCGCAGCAGGATCTTCTTGAAGTCGGCCTCGTTGGCGCGGTAGGTGCCCTCGGTCCAGGAGCCGGAGTCCGCATAGTCGTAGAACATCCGCGGCACGCGCTTCCTCGCCAGCCGCTGCAGGTCCTCGATGTGGGTGATGGTCAGGCTCATGGCGGCAGGATATCGCCCTGACCCACCGACCGGCCGGAGCCGTTCCGGAGCGGGATCAGGCGGTGGGCGCCGTCGCCAGCCAGCGCGCCTCGAAGGCGTCCTCGCTCACCGGCTTGCCGAACAGGAAGCCCTGGGCCAGCGGGCAGCCGTTGTCGCGCAGGAAGGCGGCCTGCTCCTCGTTCTCCACCCCTTCGGCGATGAGGCCGAGGCCCAGGGCCTGCGCCATGGCGATGCAGGCCCGCACCAGTTCGCGCCGCCGGCGGTTGTGCTCGATGCCGGCGATGAACTGGCGGTCCAGCTTGAGGCCGTCCAGCGCGAAGCGGTCGAGGTAGGTGAGGGAGGAGTAGCCGGTGCCGAAGTCGTCGATCTCGACGGCCAGGCCGAGCGCGCGCAGGTCGGCCAGCGTGCGGTGCACGCGTTCGTTGTCCTCCAGCAGCAGGCCCTCGGTGACCTCCAGCGTCAGCCACGACGGCCGGCAGCCGGTGGCCTCCAGCGCCCGCTGCACCTCGCGCAGCAGGTCGTCGTCGAGGAACTGGCGCGTCGACACGTTGAGCGCCAGCCGCAGCGGCGACCCGGTGCGGCCGCGGTTCCAGCGCACCGCCGCCTCGGCGGTGCGGGCCAGCACCCAGCGGCCGATGGGCACGACGAGCCCGGTCTCCTCCGCGATCGGGATGAAGGTGGCCGGCGAGACGAAACCCAGCTGCGGATGGCTCCAACGCAGCAGTGCCTCGGCGCCGACGAGCGCGCCGTCGCCCAGGCGCAGCTGGGGCTGGAAGTGCAGCGACAGGCCCCGGCCGTCCTGCGCCTCGCGCAGCGCGGTCTCCAGCGCCAGCCGCAGGCGGGCCTGCACGGTGAACTGCTTGCGGTAGAACTCGAAGCGGCCGCGGCCGGCGCGCTTGGCCTCGTACATCGCCACGTCGGCATGGGTGATCAGTTCCTCCAGCGTGTCGCCGTCGTCGGGATAGACCGCCACGCCGACGCTGGCGCCGGTCACCACGCTGCGGTCGCCGAGGTCGAAGGGTTCGCCGAGCGCCGAGCCGATCTTGGACGCCACCGCGGCCATGTCCAGTTCGTCGCCCAGGTCCAGCGCCAGCAGCGCGAACTCGTCGCCGCCCAGCCGCACCAGCAGGTCGGACTCGCGCACGCAGGCGGCGATGCGCTGCGCCGCCGCGGCCAGCAGCCGGTCGCCCGCGCTGTGGCCCAGGCTGTCGTTGACCTGCTTGAAGCGGTCGATGTCCAGCACCACCACGCCCAGCTTGCCGCCCTGGCGCCGGGCCTGCGCGATCAGCGCCGGCCCGCGGTCGTACAGCGCCTGGCGGTTGAGCAGCCTCGTCAGGCTGTCGGTCAACGCCTGCTGCTGGATGCGCTCGCGCAACTGCACCGCCTCCGTCACGTCGCGGGCGATGGAGAACGCCGCCTCCGCCTGGCCGGACTCGTCCAGCTGCGCGCACACCCGGATGTCCAGCCAGCGCACCACCTCGTCGTTGGCGCGAAAGCGCACCTCGGCCGACCGGGTGACACCGTCGGTCAACACGGCGCTGATCATCTGCCGGTACAGGGCGGCATCGACGATGCGCTCGCCGGGTGCACCGTGCTGCCACGGCACCTTGGTCGGCGGCCCGCGGTCGCCGAAGAGGGCCCGCAGCAGCGCCGGGTTGAGGTAGACGCGCCGGCCCTGCAGGTCGTAGCGCGCGACGTAGTCGGGCGAGTTCTCGACCAAGGCGCGGAACTCGCGTTCGCGCAGGCTCGTCAGTTCCCTCGCACGCTTGACATCGGTGATGTCGCGGCCGATGGCGGCCACGCCCGCGATGCGGCCATGCGCGTCGCGGTAGGCGTACAACAGCACGTCGTGCGTGCGCTGGCCCAGGGTGGGATGCTCGACCACCGCTTCCACCGACCGGCTCTGACCGGTCCTCGCGGTCTCGACCAGCGCTTCGTGGAAGGCCTGAGCGCACGGCCGGCCGGGCGGGGCCGCCTCCAGCATGGTGCGACCCAGCGGGTCGCCGAGCATCAGGACGCTGCGCCGCATCGACGGGTTGCAGTAGCGCATGCGCAGGTCGAGGTCGTAGCGCGCGATGTTGTCCGGCGAGTGCTCGGCCAACGCGCGGTAGTCGTTCTCGGCGGTGGCCAGCCTGGCCTGCAGCTCGGCCCGTTCGCTGTCGTCACGCACCACCAGGCACAGCCCAACCACCTGCCCGACGGCGTCACGTTGTGCGGCCACCCGCAACGCGAGGGTGCGATCGGCGCCCTCGGCATCCCTCAGGGTGGCGACGGTGCCGGTGTCCTCCCCGCTGTCCAGCGCGCCGCGCAGGCAGGCCAGCAGCGCCGGGCCGTGCAGGCCGTCGCCCAGCGCCTCGTCCACCGGCCGGCCCAGCAGGTCGGCCTCCAGGCGGCCGGTCAGCGCGCGGTAGCCGGCACCAACGTGCAACGGCCGCAGGCCGGCGTCGTACGCAATGACCAGGGCGTCAACGGCACGTTCCAGCACGGACCATTCCGGCGGTTGGCCTGTGGGTGGATGGTCCGTCTGTCTCCTCTGCCGGGTGCCTGACATGTTGTCCTTCTCTTGTCCCGATCAGGAGCGTCATCGGCCAACGGCGTGGCGCCTTGAGGCCGGCGCTGCATCCGGCAGCGGCGTTCGTCACGGGGCACCGAGGGTGACGGCGCGCGCCAGCGCAAAGCGCTCTGTATATTGCGGCGGCCGTGCAAAGCAGTCCACCGTCACGAGGCCCCTTGTATGCCGCCCTGCGGCGGCTGCTGCGCCCGCTGTGCCGCCTGCTGTTGCGTCACGGCGTGCCCTTCGCTGCGCTGGAGGAAATCGCCAAGCAGGTCTACGTCGACGTGGCGATGAAGGAGTTCGGTCTGCCGGGCAAGCGCCAGACCGCGGCCCGGGTCTCGGTGCTGTCGGGCCTGACGCGCAAGGAGGTGCAGCGCCTGCTGGCCGACGACGGCCAGTCCCTCGAACTGCAGCTGCAGTACAACCGCGCGGTGCGGGTGCTCGGCGGCTGGGTGCGCGACGCCGACTTCCTGGACGGGCAGCGCCGGCCCCTGCCCCTGCCGGTCGAGGGCGAAGGCGCCAGCTTCGCGCAGCTGGTGCGCCGTTACAGCGGCGACATGCCCATGCGCGCAGTGCTCGACGAGTTGCTGCACGCCGGCTCGGTGGCCGAGCAGCCCGATGGCCGGCTGTTGCCGGTGGCGCGTGCCCACGTGCCCCGCCACGACGACGCCGCCAAGCTCGCCATCCTGGGCAGCGACGTGGCCGACCTGATCGCCACCATCGACCACAACCTGCAGCACGGCGCCACCGACCCGCGCTACCAGCGCAAGGTGCTCTACAACGCCATCCCGGCCAAGGACCTGCCCGCCTTTCGCAAGCTGGCCGCCGACAAGGCACAGCAGATGCTTGAGGCGCTCGACCGCTGGCTGGCCCGCCGCGACGCCGCCCAGCCCGACCTCGAGGACGACCCGGCACTGCCCCGTTCGCGGGTGGGGCTGGGCATCTACTACATCGAAGAGCCTCTGGCCCGATCGGAGGACGACCCAGGAGACGCTGCATGATCCCCATCCCTCGCCGGTGGAACTGGCTGAGCGGCCGCGCGTTCGCGGCGCTGCTGCTGCTCGCGGTGCTCGTGAGCTGCGGCGGCGGTGGCGGCGGGCTGGGGGGCACCGGCGGCAGCGGCGGCGGCGGCGGCGGGGGTGGCGGCATCGGCGGCACCGGCGCCATCCTGCGGGTGACGCTCACCGATGCGCCGGCGTGCGGCTTCGACAACGTCTACGTCACCGTGCTGTCGGTGCGGGTCAACGCCAACGACACCGACGACGACGGCGACAGCGGCTGGCAGACGCTGCCGCTCAACCCGCCGCGCCAGATCGACCTGCTCACGCTGCGAAACGGCGCCACCACCGTGCTCGGCGAGCAGGAGGTGCCCGAGGGCCGCTACCGCCGGCTGCGGCTGGTGCTGGCCGAGAACGGCCAGAACGGCGCCTCGCCGCTGGCCAACTCGGTGGTGCCGACCCTCACCAAGGTCCAGGTGCCGCTGGAGACGCCGAGCGCTTCGCAGTCGGGGCTGAAGCTGCGCATCGAGGCCGATGTGCGGCCGGCCGCGCTGACCGAGATCCTGCTCGACTTCGACGCCTGCCAATCGGTGGTTGAAGCCGGCAATTCCGGCCGCTTCAACCTGCGGCCGCAGATCACCGCCACCGTGCGTTGACGGCGCCCCGGCGGCGACGGCTCAGCCCCGCCGCCGCCGCGCGGCGAGCGCCACGGCCAGCCCGCCGCCCAGCAGCAGGGCCCAGGTGCCGGGCTCCGGCACCGGCGGCAGCGGCGCCGGCAGCAGCAGCGCCGGCGGCAGGCCCGCCACCGCGTCGGGTGCCACGTTGGACGGTGCCGGCGTCAGCCACCCCTCGGGCGGCGGACCGGGCCCGGCCGCCGGCGGCAGCGCCGCGAACGGCACCGGAACGGGCACGCCCGCCCCGCCCAGCGGGAAGGGCGCGAACAGCGGCGGCGCCAGGCCCGGTGCTCCCGCTCGGTCGGCGGGCAGGGGCAGCGCCGGGCCGGCGGCCGGGTTGAAGTCCAGCGGCTCCCACGGATCGACGGGCGGGTCGCCGCGGCCCGGCAGGCCCAGCGGGCCGCGCCGCCCCTCCTCGGGCGGCAGGCCGGCCCCCGGCGGCGCGAAGGCCAGCGGCTCCTCGGGGCCCGCCCCGGGCGCGATGTCGATGCGGCTGACGTTGCGGCACACCGTCGGCACCAGGATGCACACGCCGCTGTCGCAGTAGACCAGGCCGCGCTCTTCCATCGTGTCGGTCCAGCGGGTGCGGCCGACCTCGCGGCACACCCGGCCGGCGCCGAAGTGCATGTCGCGGATGGCCGGGTCGTAGCGTCGCCGGCCCTCGATGCGGTCGCGGCGGATGCTCACCAGGTCGTCGTAGGCCCGCAGCGCCATGCGCGCCTGCAGCCGGCGCCGCACCTCGGGCGCGATGTCCGGGTAGTCGTCGACCGCCGCGACCACGTCGCCATGAAAGGCCGCATGGCCCGGCCGGTCCCAGCTGCAGGACGGCAGCACCGGTCCACGCGCCGCCGCGACATGGGCCAGCCCCAGGGCCAGCGGCAACACCATCGACAGGCGCAGACAAAACAACGGCAGCGGCATTCGACAGGACCATGGCGAAGCCGGCCGGAATATGGACAGGCCATATTCCGCGCTTCGGATTTCAGGATGGGGCGGCGAGGAAACGCGCGGGGCGTCTTGAGTGGTGGCGATTCTAGGAACCGGCTCGGTCAACGGTTCGCTTTACGGCAAGGAATACAGACCGGATGCAGCCGGCATCGATAAACATTCAGTAACCCAGACCCTTGCATTCCATTGGGTTTCACGGTTTTGCGGCGTCGGGGTAATGGGTAACGAAATCCATCGCTTCTACCCTTCGACTGAAAGGCGCCTGTGGCGCCGCTGCGACGGCGTGCCGCGACCCGGGGCCGTTGGCGGCGTCATGCTGAAATCGGCCGATGACTGCCGCAGGTGAACCCCTGTCCGACGACGGCTTCCAGTCGCCGCTCACCGTGCCGCAGCGGCGGCGGGCCATCACCGCGGTGCTGATCATCATCCTGCTCGGCGCCATCGACCAGACCATCGTCGGCGTGGCGCTGCCCACCATCGCCACCCAGCTCGGCGGGTTGTCGCTGATGGCGTGGGTGGTGTCCGGCTACCTCATCGCCTCCACCGTCGTCACGCCGCTGTACGGCCGTTTCAGCGACCTGCTGGGTCGGCGGGCGGTGCTCGATTTCTCGCTGCTGACCTTCCTCGGCGCGTCGGTGCTGTGCGCGCTGGCACAGACCATGCCGCAGCTCATCGCCGCGCGGGTGCTGCAAGGGGCGGCCGGCGGCGGGTTGCTCATCGTGGCGCAGGCGGTGGTGGCCGACATCGTCGCCCCACGCGAGCGCGCCCGCTACCAGAGCTACATCAGCATGGTGTGGGCCTTCGCCAGCGTGTTCGGGCCGGTGGCCGGCGGGGTGCTGACCGGCTGGCTGTCCTGGCCATGGATCTTCTGGATCAACCTGCCGATCGGCCTGGCCGCGCTGTGGCTCACCGGTCGGGCGCTGCGCGCGCTGCCGGTGCCGCGCCAGCGACCGGTGATCGACTGGTGGGGCATGGTGCTGCTGGTGCTCGGGCTGACCGCGCTGCTGGTGCCGATCGCCCGTGTCGGCCAGGGGCAGGCCTGGACCAGCGGAGCCAACGCCACGGCGCTGGTCGTCGCGGTGCTGGTGCTGGCCGTCTTCTGCCGCCACCAGCTGCGCACGCCGCACCCGGTGCTGCCGCTGGCGCTGCTCGGCCAGCGCACGGTACTGCTGGGCAACGGCGGCATGTTCGTCTGCTTCTTCCTCTACGTGGCGCTGTCGGTGCTGGTGCCGCTGCGGCTGCAGTGGGTGGGCGGGCTGTCGCTGGGGCAGACAGCGCTGCACATCCTGCCGCTGACGCTGGGCATCCCGATCGGCGCCTTCGCCGCCGGCCGCCGGGTGGCGCGCACCGGCCGCGTGCGGCCGCCGTTGTGGCTGGGCGTGGGGGTGGTGCCGGCGGGCCTGCTGGCGCTGGCCTGGCTGCCGGTGGAGCAGGCGCCGGCGTCGTCGCTGGCCATGCTGCTGCTCGGCGCCGGGATGGGACTGCAGATGCCCACCGCCCTGCTGATGCTGCAGCAGGCGGTGGCGCCGCACCTCATCGGCACGGTGACGGCGCTGACCGGCTTCTTCCGCCTCCTGGGCGGCGCCGTCGGGGTGGCGGTGCTCGGCTCGGTGACGCTGAACCTGCTGCGCGAGCACCTGCCGCCGCCGCTGCTGGCGCACGGGCTGGAAGGGTTGGCGTCGCTGTCCGGCGCGGGCCCGGCGCAGCCCCTCGGGCAGGCCATCGACCCCGCCTTCCGCCAGGCGCTGCTGTGGGCCACGGCGCTGTCGCTGGCCGGCCCGCTGCTCGCCCTCGGACTGCCGGACACCCGCCTGCACGACGGCGGGCGGCATGCCGCGCCGGAACCGGCATGACGCCGCGCCGCCCCGGGATCACCGGCCTGCTCACCCTGGCGCGGGCCGACGCCACGCTGCTGCGCCGGCACCGCCGGCTGGCGCTGTCGGCCGTCGGCATCCTCTTCATCCCGGCGCTGTACGCGCTGATCTACCTCAGCGCGCTGTGGGACCCGGCGTCGCGCACCCAGGCGCTGGCGGTGGCGGTGGTCAACCTGGACCGTGGCGTCACCGTCGGCGACCGCCAGGTGACGCTGGGTGCCGACCTGGTGACCCAGCTCACCGTCAAGCCGCGCTTCGACTACCGGGCGATGGACGACGCCGACGCCGCGCGTCGCGCCGTGCGCGAAGGCCGGCTGCAGTTCGCGCTGCTGATCCCCGCCGACTTCAGCGCGCAGGCGGTGCCCGGCGCGCAGGCCGGCGCGGCCCGGGTGGTGATCTACACCTCGGAGGGCAACAACTGGACGGCAGCCAACTTCGCGCGCCGCTTCGCGCCGGAGCTGGGCCAGCGCGTCAACGACGCCCTGAACGAACAGCGCTGGACGCTGGTGCTGGACAGCGCCGCCGGCTCGCGTCGCGACCTGCAGACGCTGCGCGACGGCCTGCACCAGGTGCAGCGCGGCGCCCAGGAGCTGGCCGACGGCGGCCGGCGCCTGCACGAGGGCAGCCGCGCGCTGCACGCCGGCCTGAAGGCCGCTGCCGAGGGCGGCCAGGCGGTCCAGGGCGGCGCCCACCAGCTGGCCGACGGCGTGCCGCGATGGGCCGAGGGCCTGCGCCAGACGGGGCAGACGCTGCGCACCATGGAAGCCCGCCTGCCACCGGACACCGAGTTGCGACAGCTCAAGGCCGGCGCCCACCGCCTGGCCCTCGGCACCGCGGAACTGGCGCTGGGCCTGGAGCCGCTGGTCGACGGCGCCGACCGCCTGCGGGCCGGCGCCGCCCAGCTGCGCGAGGACGGCGGCAGCCTGCTGCTGGTGGGCGACCGCATCGCCGCGGCCGGCGGGCAGCTCGAAGACGGCGCCGGCCAGCTGCGCCAGGGCCTGCAGCAGGCGCGGGACGGCAGCCAGCGCCTGGCCGACGGCGCCGCCCGGCTCGATGCGACGCTGGGCCCGCTCACGGACGGCCTGCAGCGCATGGCCGGCGGCCTGCGCCAGATGGGCGCCGCCCTGCCCGCCGACGCCGAGCTGCAGCAGGCCGCGCAGGGCGCGCGCGAGCTGGCCCAGGGCGCCAGCCGCCTCGACGGTGCCCTGGTCAAGTTGCGCGACGGCGCCGGCACCGCGCAGGCCGGCAGCCAGGCGCTGACCGACGGCGCGGTGCGGCTGTCGTCCGGCCTGCAGTTGCTGGTCGACCTGCTGCCCGCCGAGGTCGGGCCCGGCCTGTCCGGCAGCGCCGAGGGCCTGGCCCATTCGGTGGAGCCCGTCGTGGAGGTGGCGGCGCCGGTGGCCAACTACGGCGTGGCCTTCACGCCCAACTTCGTCCCGCTGGCGCTGTGGATGGGCGCGACGCTGACGTCCTTCCTCTTCGCCTTCACCCGCCTGCCCGACAGCGCGCTGGACGCCCCGCCGCTGGCCCGCGCGCTGGGCAAGCTGGCGGTGCCGGCGCTGCTGGTGCTGGGCCAGTCGGTGCTGATGCTGGCCATGCTGGAGTGGGTGCTGCAGGTGCGCGTGCCCAGCCTGCCGCGCTTCGCGCTGACCTTGGCCATCGCCTCGCTCAGCTCGCTGGCCATCCTCTTCGCCCTGGTGCGCGCGCTGGGCGAGGTGGGCAAGGTGGTGGCGCTGCTGCTGATGATCGTCCAGCTGTCGGCTTCGGGCGGCACGCTGCCGCCGGAGCTGATGAGCCCGCTCTTCCGCGCCTTGCACCCGCTGCTGCCCTTCACCTGGCTGGTGCGTGCGATGCGCACCTCCATGTTCGGCGCCTACGACGGCGCCTGGGCCTCGGCCTGGGCGCTGGTCATCGGGGCGGCGGTGGTGGCGCTGGTGGTCGGCGCGTACGTCGGACGCTGGCGGGTGGTGCCGGCGGAGAAGTACCGGCCCGCGCTGGAGCTGGGGTGAGGCCGATCGACGCTGCGGCAGGGCCCGCGGCAAGGCCAGGCAGCCGACCGTCGGCCAGCAGCCCTTGCAGGAGCTGCGGCACGTCGATGGGCAAGAAGTGGAGATCCCTGTTGGTGGTGTGAGTGGCAAGGGGCAGCCGAACGTCGGTCCGGATGCCGGGCGTCGAGTTGAACGCGCCGAGCGGGTCGATGTCGCCCAACACATCGACCACCTGCCGGCATTCGACCGGCATGCCGATCTTCGCGCTGACGGTGACGATGGACGCCGTGCTGCCGACCCGCGCCAAACGAGCGGGGTTGGTGCGCTGCAGTGCGTACAGCGCCTCGGACAGCACCAAGTTTCCTTTGGAATGACCCAGCAGCAGTCGGAAGTCCAGCGCTTCATGGTCCAGCAGGTCGCGAAGCACTGCGACGTCCTTGCTGGCCTCGAGCGGGCTGGTGAAGCCGGGGACCGACACCGGCGTCGGGTCGGCCACCATCCCCTGCTCCCGCAGCCGGTCCAGCCACTCGAAGGCGTGGCGCCAGCGGTTCAACGTTCCGAAGAGGAAATAGCCGCCGAGCGCCTCGGGGAACACGTCGGCGAAGCCGTACCCGGACACCACGGCCGCCGCCGGCTCACCGAAGGCATCGGCGACATTGCGTGCGAGGGCCGCCGCCCCCAGCGCCGAGCTGCCCACGCCCGCCACCGTGAGCAGCCGGATGTCGGCACCACCCAGCCGCACGAAGTCGGCGACGGAGCAGCACACCGTTGTTTCGGCAGAACCGGTCGGCGGGACGATCAGGATGGCGCCCTCCGCGGCCAGCGTCGGGGCCAGCTTCGTGATCTCCGCGTCCGTGACGACGCCGACGTCGTAGAACAGCCAGTCGAGCAGCAGGTTGCGCTGCCGCAGGACCTCGAGAAACGCTTCGACCGGCCAGGGCGCCTTGCGCCCGGCCAGCGGCCTGGCCTGCACCCGGGCAGCGCTGGCGGTCGCGACGCTGAGCCATGACGGGACCATGCGTCTTCCCCCTCACCGTGTGGTGGGCAGCGGTCGCTGCGACGCGGGACGTCACGCAAGAACCCGGCCGCCAGCAGCCGGGAGGACCACTTCAAGCTAGGGACTGCCGCCCGTGGTGGAAGGTGCGGCGGTGCGCACGCAGCAGCGCACGCGCGCTGCGCGACACGGCCTGTTCCAGCGACGAGCGCCAGTCGGCGGCCAGCGAGGTGACCACCACCACCGGACCGCCCACCGGCTGCAGTTCGACCTGGCAGCGCTTGTCGGCGCCGCGGCGCGGGCCGTCGACGTCCGACAGCCGCACCGTCGCCCGCGCCACCCACCACGCAAGGCGGCGCAGCGAGAAGCGCAGCCGGCGCTCGGCGACGTCGCGCAGCGCCTGCCCCTGCGGGTCACGGGATTCGAAGATCACGTCCATGGCAAACCTCCTCTGGTGTCGCTGACGTCCCGCCCGGGACAAGGGCAGGACCGGGCCACCATAGGGGCCTACCGGCTTCGTAAAAAGCAGCCATTCTTTGACGATTTCTTCGGTTTTCCCGAAGCAATGGAAACGCCGACATGAGCCTGCACTTCAACTACCGCCACCTGTACTACTTCTGGGTGGTGGCCAAGGAGGGCGGCATCGGCCGCGCCGCAGCGCGGCTCGGCCTGGCCGTGCAGACGCTGAGCGCGCAGGTGCGCACGCTGGAGCGCGACCTCGGGCATGCGCTGCTCAAGCCCGAGGGCCGGCGGGTGGTTCTCACGGACGCCGGCCAGGCAGCGCTGCAACAGGCGGAGGCCATCTTCCAACTCGGCAGTGCGCTGCCGCAGGCGGTGCGCGACGCCGGCCGTGCGCCGGTGCTGCGGCTGGCCTGCGGCATCTCCGACGGACTGTCCAAGCTGGCGGTGCACCGGCTGCTGGCACCGGCGCTGAGCCATTCCGGGCTGCGCCTGACCTGCCATGACGACGAGTTCGACGACCTGCTGGCCGACCTGGCGCTGCACCGCCTGGACGTGGTGCTGGCCGACCGCCCGGCACCGTCCAACCCCAGCCTGCGCGTCTACAGCCACCGGCTGGGCCAGGCCGCCATCGCCTGGTACGCGCCGCCGGCCGTCGCCGCCAAGGCGCGGCGGCGGTTTCCGCGCTCGCTGGGCGACTGGCCGGTGCTGCTGCCCACCGACCATGCCAGCGTGCGTCGCCGGCTGACACGCTGGTTCGAGCAACAGGACCTCCGGCCGCAGATCGCCGGCGAGTTCGAGGACAGCGCCTTGCTGGCCACCTTCGCCGCGCGGGGCATGGGCCTGATGCCCGCCGCCGACTGGGCGCACGACGACCTCGTGGCGCAGGGCCTGCGCCGCATCGGCGGCACGCCCGAGGTCGAGGAGCAGTACTACGCCATCTGCAGCGAGCGCAAGGTGCAGCACCCGCTGGTGCTGGCGGTGCTGCATGGACCGGGCAAGGGATGACCGGACCGGCGGCGCCGCCGGCCTGACGTCAATCCGCCTTGATGTTGTTCGCCCTCGCCACCTGCGCCCACAGCGGCAGTTCGGCCTCGATGGTGCGGGCGAAGGCCTCGGGCGGGCCGGAGGCGTCCTCCACCATCAGCGTGGCGAAGCGCTCGCGCATCTCGGGCAGGCGGTTGATGCGCTGCACCTCGGCCGACAGCCGCTGCACGATGGCCGGCGGTGTGCCGGCGGGCGCCATCAGGCCGCTCCACAGGGTGATGTCGAGGTCGACGCCCTGCTCGGCCAGGGTCGGCACGTCGGGCAGCAGCGCGGTGCGTCTGGCCGAGGTGACGCCTATCGCGCGCACCAGCCCGCCCTTCATCGGTCCGACGGCGGGCAGCGGGTCGCACAGGGTCATCGTGACCTGGCCGCCGACCACCGCGTTGACCGACTCGTTGCTGCCCTTGTAGGGCACGTGCTCGGCGGACAGGCCGGCCTTGCTCTTGAGCAGTTCGGTGACCAGCCGGAACGACGCCGCGCTGGAGCCGTAGTTGGTCTTCTCGGGGTTGGCCTTGGAGAAGGCGACCAGCTCGGCCAGGTTGCGCGGGCCGTCGTTCTTGACCACCAGCAGCAGCGGGAAGCGCACCATCAGCGAGACCGGCGCGAAGTCGCGCGGCGCATAGGGCAGCTTGGCGTACAGCGCCGGGTTGAAGACGATGGGGCCGCTGGCGGTGACCATCAGGGTGTAGCCGTCGGGCGGCGCCTTGGCCACCGCGTCGGTGCCGACGATGGCCGCCACGCCGGGTCGGTTCTCCACCACCACGGTCTGGCCCAGCGACTCCTGCAGCTTCTGCGCGAGCAGGCGGGCCAGCACGTCGTTGCCGCCGCCGGCGGCGTAGCCGACGATGATGCGGATCGGCTTGTTGGGCCAGGCCGCCTGGGCGTGGACGGCCACGCCGGCCGCGCCCAGGGCGCCGGCGGTGCCGAGTTGCAATAGCTGCCTGCGCTTCATCGTTGTCTCCTTCGTCTGTTGTTGTGGATCGGGACCCGGCGGCTGACCGGCGGGGGGGCTAGAACGGCTCGATGCGCACGTGCAGCACCGCGGCCTGGCCTCGGTCGACGGCGGCCAGGCAACGCTGCAGGGCCGGTCGCAGCTGTTCGGCGCTGTCCACCGTCTCGCCATGGGCGCCGAAGGCCTCGCCGACCTGGGCGAAGCGCCGCTGCGCACCGCCCAGCCGGGCCTGGAAGTCGTCGCGCTGCACCGCCTCGCCGGCGGGGTGCACCCGCAGCACGGCTTCCTTCACGGCCTGCCAGCCGCCGTTGTCCAGCACCACCGTGAGGATGGGCAGGCCGTACTGCTGTGCCACCGCGTACACGGAGGTGGGCGTGGAGAAGTGGAAGCCGCCATCGCCCACCACCTGCACCACCCGCGCCTGCGGGCGGGCCAGCTTGGCGCCCAGCGCCATGCCGCCCGACCAGCCGAGGCCGCCGCCGGCGCAGCCGAGCAGCGTGCCCGGCCGGCTGCGCGGCATCTGCGACAGCACCACGCCGGCGTTGCGGATGGCTTCGTTGACGATGATGTCGTCGGCGTCCAGCGCGGCGCCCACCGTGGCGCAGACGAACGCCGCCGACAGCGCCCCCGGCGCGCCGGGCTCGGCGGCGGCGCGGGCGGTGGCCTGGCGGCGCTGCGCCGCCTCGTCGGCCATCGTGGCCAGGCGCTGCGCCACCCGCGCCTCGAAGCCGGCGTCGGCGCGCTCGCGCACCGCCTGCAGCACCTGCGGCAGCGCGGTCGCCAGGTCCACCGGCAGCCGCAGGTCGGTGGCGAAGCCCCACATCGGGAAGTCGGCCTTCAGCGGGTCGACGTCGAGGTGGATGAGGGTGGCGTCGGCGCGCGGCTGCACGAACTTCGGCAGCCAGGGCACGTCGACGTCCAGCAGCAGGCAGCAGTCGGCCTGCGGCACCCAGCGCGCGGGGTCGAAGCCGGCGAAGCAGGGCGAGGCGCGGTCGATGGCCAGCGCGCTGGGCATGTACTCGACCACGCGCAGGCCGGTGGTCTCGGCCAGCGCCTGCAGCGCGGCCACCGCGGCGGCGTCGCGGCCGAGGTAGCTGGTCACCGCCACCGGCCGCTCGGCGCGGATCAGCGCGTCGGCCACGCGGGCCGCCGCCTCGGGCGTCAGGCCGCCGGCGCGCACCGGCCCGTGGCGCGCCGGGGCGAAGCTGGCCACCCGGTCGGCGGGCCAGCGTTCCTCCAGCGTCTCGCGCGGCAGGGTCAGGTAGGCCGGGCCGGGCGGGTCGCTGTGCATCACCGCGTGCGCACGCTGCACCGCTTCCTTGGCCACGACCCCGGAGGGCAGGGTGTACTCCCACTTCACGTACGGCCGCACCAGGCTGCCGATGTCGAACGGGTCCTGCACGAAGTGGATGTAGTTGTCGCGCGAGCCGGGCAGCTCGCCGCGCAGCGTGTAGGGCGAGCGGCCCGCCATCAGCAGCACCGGCAACCGGGTGCGGAAGAGGTTGTGCACGCCCATCGCGGCGTTGGCGGTGCCGGCGTCGACGTGCACCAGCACCGCCTGCCCCTGGCCGGTCAGCGCCGCGTAACCGCCGGCCATGTGGATGGCCACGTTCTCGTGCGGGCACAGCAGCACCTGCGGCTGCGGCCGGCCCTCGCGGCCGAACTGCGCCATCGCCTCGATGAGCGCCACATGGTCGGTGCCGAGGTTGGCGAACAGGTAGCGGATGTCCGACTCGACCAGGCCGTCCAGGAAGTGGGCGGCGGTGCTGGCGTGGGGGGTGTCTTGCGCGGGATCGTGGGTCTGCATGGCGATCGAAGGGTTCAGACGTTGCACATCAGGCGGCACGGCCGAGGGCACGGCGCAGCACCTCGTCCGGGTCGGCGGCGGGCACCGGGCCGTCGGCGGTCCAGGCGACGAACTGGTCGGGCCGCACCAGCACCAGCGAGGCGCCGTAACGCGCGCACTCGCCGTCGCGGCGGTCCTGCACCACCGCCAGCGGCACGCCGAGGGCCCGCGCCGCCGCCTCGAAGCGCTGCACCCCCTTGGGGTCGGCATCGAAGGCCAGCAGCGTGAAGCCCGGGCCGAGCGACTCGTACACGTTGCCGCCGCCGGAGCGCTGCGCGGGCGCCAGGTGGTGGCCGGCCTGCGCCTCGAAGCGGTGGTGGCCGACGGCGCTGCTGGCCCCGTGCCCACCGGGGGCGGGCAGCACCACCGGCGAGCCTTCGTAGTGCGGCTCGAAGGCGTTGACCTCGTCGGCGGCGCCGCTGGCGCGCGCCCGCCATTCGCGCTCGAAGGCCCCGCGGTCCTGCGCCGGATCGAAGTCGAGCAGGAAGCGGCGGTCGGTCTCGATGGCGCGGGCGATGAAGTCGCGGATGGTCGAGTCGAACACCGGCCGCCGCTCGGCCTCGTAGCTGTCCAGCAGCGCCTCGCCGCCCCAGCCCTGCAGCCGGGCGGCGAGCTTCCAGCCCAGGTTGCGCGCGTCCTCGAAGCCGGAGTTGACGCCGTAGCCGCCGTAGGGCGGGTGGCTGTGGGCGGCGTCGCCGGCGATGAACACCCGCTGGGCGCGGTAGCGGTCGGCCAGTGCGAAGCGCAGGTCCCAGAAGCCGATGTGCTCGAAGTCCACCTCGAATTCCGCGCCCACCGCCTGCTGCAGGTAGCCCTTGAAGTCGAAGTTGTCGCGCGTGGTGCCGGGCGGCACCGGGGCATGGAAGAACCAGGTCTGGCCCAGGTCGACGCGGCCGAAGAACTTCCAGTAGCCCTCGAGCTCGGGCTGCAGCACGTTGTAGTAGGACTTGCCGGGGTAGCGCTCCAGCAGCCGGTGCAGGCCTTCGGAACGGAACACCAGCAGCACCATCAGCCGGTCGTGGTCGGTGCGGGTGATGGTCAGCCCGGCCGCGTCGCGCACGCGGGAGCGGGCGCCGTCGCAGCCCACCACGTAGGCGCCGCGCAGGGTGCGCCGGCCCGCGCCGCCGCGCTCGGCCACGGTGACGGTGGCGCCGTCGGCGTCCTGCGTCAGCGCCTCGGCGTCCCAGCCGTAGAGCGTCCGCACCGACGGCAGCTCGGCGGCGCGGGCGCGCAGCACCGCCTCGGTGGCGTACTGCGGCAGCCGCTCGTTGGCCTGGAAGTAGTAGGGGCGCACCAGGTCGCGCTGCAGCCAGTCGTAGTGGTGGTCGCCCAGCAGCGTGCCGTAGGCGGTGAGGCCGCCGATGCCGTAGGACTTCGGGATGGTGCGCGCCGCGCGCAGCTGCGGCTCGGCCCCCCAGAAGTGGAAGTGCTCCATCGTGCGCGGCGTCAGGTTCTGGCCCTTGGGGATGGGCTGCGGCTGCGCATAGCGCTCGACCACCGTGCAGGCGATGCCGCGCTGGCCCAGCTCGATGGCCAGCCCCATGCCGACGGGTCCGCCGCCGACGACGATGACCTGGGTGGTGTCGGTGTTCATTCGGCGGTGATGCCCTGGGCCTTGATGAGCTCCGCCCAGCGCTTGGCGTCGGCGGCCATGATCTGGCCGAAGGCCTCCGGCGTGCTGTGGTCCGGCGTCATGCCCTGCGTCTGGAAGGCGGTGGCGATGGCCGGCTGGGCCAGGATCTCGCCCAGCTCCTTGTTCAGGCGGTCGATCACCGGCCGCGGCGTGCCGGCCGGCGCCAGCACGCCGTACCACATGTCGACGTTGAGCTCGCCCAGGTTGAGCGTCTTCAGCGGCGGCACCTGCGGCAGCAGCGGGCTGGGCTTGTCGGAGCTGATGGCCAGCGCCTTCAGGCTGCCCGCCTTGACGTGCTGCAGCGCCACGTGGATGGGCAGGAACATGGTCTCGATCTGGCCGCCGAGCAGGTCGGTCACCGCCGGCCCGGTGCCGCGGTAGGCGATGTGGGTCAGCGACACCTTGGCACGGTTCTTCAGCAGCTCCATCGCCAGGTGGTGCGGCGTGCCGGCGCCGGGCGAGCCGTAGTTGATCGAACCGGGACGCGCGCGGGCCTTCGCCAGCAGGCCCTGCAGCGAGTCGATCTGCGACGCCTGGTTGGCCACCAGCAGCAGCTGGCCCCAGCTGGTCAGCGCCACCGGCGCCAGCTCGGTCAGCGGGTCGAAGCCGGCCTTGGGATAGAGCGCCCGGTTCATCACCAGCGTGTTCACGCTGACCAGCAGGGTGCTGCCGTCGGGCGCCGAGCGCACCACGTCCTGCGTGCCGATGTTGCCCGACGCGCCGACCTTGTTCTCGACGATGAAGGGGCGCTTCAGCCGGTCCGCCAGCGGCGGGGCGATCTGGCGGGCGATGAGGTCGATGCCGGTGCCGGGGGTGAACGGCACCACCAGGCGGACGGGGCCCTGGCCGGCACCGCCCTGGGCGCGGGCGGCGGGGGTGCCGAGGCTGGCCGCCGCGGCGGCCAGCAGCAGCCGCCGGCGGCGGGAGTGGAAGGTGAAAGGGGTCATCGGCAAGGCCGGCATGGTCTGTCTCCGTACACGACTTCCCGATTAAAGCGGCGGGTGGCCGCGCAGGCAAACAGGACACTCTGATCAAGTCATCAGCAATCCTGAACAATGCGGCGATGCACCCCGCCCCGCCGCTGATCAACGTGGGCAGCCGGCAGCTCGTCGCGTTCCTCGAGCTGTGCCGGCTGCAGAGCTTCTCCAAGGCGGCCGAGCAGATCCCGATCTCGCCATCGGGCATGAGCATGCTGGTCCGGGAGCTGGAGCAGCAGGTGGGCGCCCGCCTCTTCGACCGCACCACCCGCTCGGTGACGCTGACCGAGGCCGGCCGGCGGCTGCAGCCGGTGGCCGAGCGCATCGTCGCCGAGCTGCGCGCGGTGGCGGCGGCGATCGACGGCACGCAGGCCTCGGTGCGCGCCCGGCTGGAGGTGGCGGCCACGCCGATGGTCTCGGCCAGCCTGCTGCCCGACGTGGTGAAGCGGTTCGCGTCCACCCATCCGCACGTGCGCGTGCGGCTGTCCGACGTCGACGTGACGACGGTGCGCGCCCGCGTGCTGGCCGGCGAGGTGGACCTCGGGCTCGGCTTCTTCTTCAAACCGGCCGTGGGCCTGGTGCGCACGCCGCTGTGCCAGTTCCGGCTGATGCGGCTGAGCCCGCGCGCGGACGACGCCGCCCGCGGCCTGGGCCCGCCGCAGCCGTGGAGCAGCCTGGCCGGGCTGCCGCTGATCAGCCTGCCGGCGGACAACCCGATCCAGTCGCTGATCGAGACCCACCTGGCGGCCATCGGACGGGCCCATGAGGAGCGGCCATCGGTCAACCTCATCGGCACCCTCATCGCCATGGTGGAGGCGGGGCTGGGCCACGCCATCGTGCCGTCGTTCGCGCTCGGCCAGTGCCTGCGCCACGACGTGTCGATCGCGCTGCTGGCCCAGCCGGCCGTGCACATCGACCTCTACCTGGTCACCCGGCGCGGCAGCCAGCGCACGCCGGCCGCGGCAGCCTTCACCGAATCGCTCAAGGCCGCCGCGGGGCGGCTGACCGACGTGCCCGGGCGGCACGGGCCGGACGGCGCCGCATGACCGCGGCCCCCGCTACACTGGCCCGCATGCCCGCCGCCTTCCGCGCCCCGTCCGCCGCAGCCGCCCGCGCTGCACGAGCCGCCCGAGCTCGTGCCGCCGCGCCGTGCGCCGTCGCAGAGGACCCCGGAACGACGAAGACGTAAGACCCGTCCACCACCCTCTCCCCGAAAGGCCACGGCTCACCCCGTGGCCTTTTTCTTTGTCCCGCCTTGAAAGGAGCCTGCCCGTGCAACCCCGACCCCAGCCCCAGCCGCCGCAACACCACCAGCACCTGATGCCCATCACCGAACGCCCCGACGAGGTCTTCGTGCGCGGCGAGGGCGCCTGGCTGTGGGACGACCAGGGCCGGCGCCACCTCGACTGGCTGCAGGGCTGGGCGGTGAACGCGCTGGGGCACTGCCCGCCCGTGCTGGCGCAGGCGCTGCAGGCACAGGCGACGACGCTGATCACGCCCAGCCCGGCGCTGCACAACCGGCCGTCGCTGGCGTTGGCGGCGCGGCTGTGCGGCCTGAGCGGCATGCACCAGGCCTGGTTCGGCAGCACGGGGGCGGAGGCGAACGAGGGCGCGATCAAGCTGGCGCGCAAGTGGGGACGAGCTCGACGCGACGGCGCCTTCGAGGTCATCACCTTCGACAACGCCTTCCACGGCCGCACGCTGGCGACCATGGCGGCCAGCGGCAAGCCGGGCTGGGAGCGGCTGTTCCCGCCGCAGGCGCCGGGCTTCGCCAAGGCGCGCTGGAACGACCTCGACTCGGTGCGCGCGCTGGTCGGCCCGCAGACGGTGGCGGTGATGCTGGAGCCGGTGCAGGGCGAGGCGGGCGTGCGGCCGGCGGGCCCCGGCTTCCTGCGCGGGCTGCGCGCGCTGTGCGACGAGCAGCGGCTGCTGCTGATCTTCGACGAGGTGCAGACCGGCTGCGGCCGGCTGGGTGAGCTGTTCGCCTTCCAGCGCCACGGCGTGCTGCCCGACGTCGTGACGCTGGGCAAGGGGCTGGGCGGCGGCGTGCCGATCTCGGCGCTGCTGGCGCGCGAGCCGGCCTGCGTGTTCGAGCACGGCGACCAGGGCGGCACCTACGGCGGCCACCCGCTGATGGCGGCCGCGGCACTGGCGGTGCTGGAGGTGGTGGCGCAGCCCGCCTTCCTGGCCGGCGTGCGCGAGCGCGGCGAGCAGCTCGCCGCCGGCCTGCGCACGCTGGCGCGGCGGCACGGCGGCGGCGAGGTGCGCGGCGACGGCCTGCTGTGGGCGCTGGAGCTGGGCCGCGACGACGGCCCGGCGCTGGTGCAGGCGGCCCGCGCGCGCGGGCTGCTGGTCAACGCCGCGCGACCGCACTGCCTGCGCTTCATGCCCCGGCTGAACAGCACGGCCGAGGAGATCGACCACGGCCTGGCGCTGCTGGACGACACCCCTGCAGGCGGTGCGGGGGCGTGACCGGCGGCGGCGACCGGCCGCGTCCGGCGGCGTCGCCGCCGCGTCAGGCGGCGGTCACCCGGTCGGCCCCGTCGCGCAGCGCGGCCAGCTTCATCCAGGTGACGGCGGGGTCGATCTTCCCGTAGTTGGCGAAGGTGCCGAAGCCGCAGTCGGTGCTGGCCACCACGCGGTCGGCCCCGACGAAGTCGACGTAGCGCTGGATGCGCTGGCGGATCAGCTCCGGGTGCTCCAGGTAGTTGCTGCAGCTGTCGATCAGGCCGGGCGCGAGGACCTTGTCCTCGGGCAGCTTGGCGTCGCGCCAGACCACCCACTCGTGCTCGTGCCGCGGGTTGGCGGCCTCGAAGAGGATGGTCGACGGCCGCGCCGCCAGCACCGGCTCGATCACCTTCTCCAGCGCGATGTCGCAGTGGTGCGGGCCTTCGTAGTTGCCCCAGCAGACGTGCATGCGCAGCCGCTCGGGCGGGATGTTGCGGGTGGCGGCGTTGAGCGCCTCCACCGCCTGCCAGGCGCGGGTGACGAACTCGGCCTCGCTGAGGTGCTGGAAGCCGGTGTGCGCGGCCATCGCCAGGTCCGGGCAGTCCAGCTGCAGGTCGAAGCCGGCGTCGACGATGGCCTCGTACTCGGGCCGCATGGCCTCGACCAGGTCGGCCAGGTAGGCCTCGTGGCTGGGGTAGTGCTGGTTCGGCTGGAAGGCGGTGACCAGCCCGGGCGACGCAGCGTTGAGGAAGCCGCGCGCGCCGCGGCCGTGATGCGTCATCGCCGACTGGAAGCGCCGGATGTCGGCCTTGCAGGGCTCCATCGTCCGCAGCTTCACCGGGCCGACGCAGGCGGCGCGCACGAACTCCTGCGAGCCCATGATGGCGGTGAGCTTCTTGCGCAGCTCGGGGAACGGCGCCAGGTCCTTGGCCGGCGTGCGGTCGACGTGGCCGCCGAAGCCCTCCAGCCGCTCGGTGATGTAGGTGGCGTAACCGACCTTGCCCAGTTCGCCGTCGCTCATGATGCTGACGCCGGCCTCGGCCTGGCGGCGCACGGCGTCGTCGATGGCGGCCTGCACCACCTGCTCGAAGTGCTGTTCGTCCACCGGCTGGCCGTGGTCGCGCGCGATCAGCAGCTGCGCCAGTTCGTCGCCGCGCGGCAGGCTGCCGACGTGGGTGGTGTGCATGGGCATGGGGCGTCGTCTCCTTTGGATGGGATCCATGGTAGCGACTGACACGGCCATAACCCTCGCCGCCGACGCCTCGGCCCAGGTGTTGCATGCTTGCGCCCCGCCATGCCGCCGACCTGCCTTCGCCTGCCGCCGCCCCACCGGTTCCTGCTCAACCGGTCGACCCTGCGCGCGGCCGCCCTGGCCGGCGCGCTGTCGGTGGCGGCGCTGGCCGGCTGCAGCAGCCTGGACGAGCAGCAGCGGCGCTGGATCTTCCAGCCGGCGAAGGAGACGCCGTGGGCCGGGCCGGACGCCACCGC
The DNA here is from genome assembly GCF_024666615.1 of Aquabacterium sp. J223. Classification (NCBI taxonomy): domain Bacteria; kingdom Pseudomonadati; phylum Pseudomonadota; class Betaproteobacteria; order Burkholderiales; family Sphaerotilaceae; genus Aquabacterium; species Aquabacterium sp. J223. Next base: position 3,870,804 of record NZ_CP088297.1, read on the forward strand.
CGGCATGCAGGACGTCTGGATCGACTTCCGCTCGCCGGTGGCCGAGGGCGCGCCGGTGAGGCTGCACGGCGTGTGGCTGCCGCAGGCCGACGAGGCGCAGGCGCCGCTGCTGCTCTACCTGCACGGCGCGCGCTGGGACGTGCGGGGCAGCGCCCCGCGCATCCGTCGCATGCACGAGCTGGGCTTCTCGGTGCTGGCGATCGACTACCGCGGCTTCGGCCGCAGCACGGATGCCCTGCCCTCCGAAGCCACCGCCGACGAGGACGCCCGCGCCGCGTGGGACTGGCTGGCCGCCCGCCAGCCGCAGGCGCCGCGCTTCATCTTCGGCCATTCGCTGGGCGGCGCCATCGCCACCCGGTTGGCGGCCGAGGTGGGCGACCAGGCCACCGGGCTGATGCTGGAGAACACCTTCACCTCCATCCGCGACGTCTTCGCCAGCTTCAAGTGGGGCTGGCTGCCGGTGGGCCCGCTGATCACCCAGCGCTTCGACTCCAGCGAGCGGGCGGCGCGGCTGCGCCTGCCCACGCTGGTGGTGCACGGCAGCGCGGACGCGCTGATCCCGCCCGCCCTGGGCCAGCGGCTGTACGAGCGGATCCCGGCGACCCGCAAGAAGTGGGTGCTGGTCGAGGGCGGCACCCACCACAGCACGCATTCGCTGGCGCAGGCGCAGTACCGCGCGGCACTGGACGAGCTGTTCGGGCTGGCCGCCATGGGCCGGGCGGCCACCACGTTGGCCCGCTGAGCGGGGTCGGTCCCGCCCGCCGGGACGGCCCTTCGTGACCGGCGGATGACGCGCTTTACCAACACCTCGAGGGCTTCCGGCGGGCTAGGTCTCGCCCTTCTCGGTACGCACCCTTATCCTGGTTGACTGCTTGAAAACCCTTAAGGGAGTTCCTCAATGAACGCACAGATGCGCTTGGCCATCGCGGCCCTGCTGGCCGCCCCGGTGGCCGCCTTCGCTCAATCCAGCGTGACGGTCTACGGCGTGCTGGACACCTATGTCGAATACGCCCGTGGCGGCGGCGCCGGCGACCGCACCTCGGTGCAGGCCGGCGGCCAGTCCGGTTCGCGCCTCGGCTTCCGCGGCACCGAAGACCTGGGCGGTGGCCTGAAGGCCATGTTCCAGCTCGAGCATGGCCTGTGGAACGACACCGGCACGCAGGACGGCGCCGAGTTCTGGCGCCGCCAGGCCTGGGTCGGCCTGTCGGGCGGCTTCGGCACGGTGGCCCTGGGCCGCCAGTACAACCCGAGCTTCCTGTTCGCCGACTCCATCGACCCCTTCGGCACCGGCTACGGCAGCGCCTTCACCCTGGGCATCACGCCGTTCAGCGCCTCGGGTGCCCGCACCAACAACGCGGTGACCTACGCCACCCCGGTGCTGTCGGGCTTCTCCGGCAAGGTGCTGGTGGGGGCCGGCGAAGGCGTGGCCGGCCGCACGGTGGACGGCAGCGTGACCTACGCGGGTGGCCCGCTGTACCTGGGCGCCGCCTATGGTCAGCGCGAGCGCTTCGGCGCCACCGCCGAAACCAGCAGCCTGCTGGTCGGCGGCAGCTACCAGCTGGGCATGTTCAAGATCCTGGGCGGCTACGACCGCCTGGAAGCCGAAGCCCCGACCAACACCACCCGCAAGGGCTGGACGCTGGGCACGCAGGTCGCGGTGAACCCGGGCGGCACCGTGTCGCTCGGCTACAGCGAGGCCAAGACCGACGGCCGGGCGGACAAGGTCAAGCTGCTGAGCGCCGGCTACTCGTACGCGCTGTCCAAGCGCACCAACGTGTACGCCATCGTCAGCCGCGTCGACAACGCCAGCGGCGCCGCCGCGACGGCCTTCGGCCCGACCGGTGCGTCGTCCGGCAACCCGTACACGGTGCTGGCCGGCAACAACCCGTCCAGCGTCGCGCTGGGCGTGCGCCACACCTTCTGATCGCCGCCGCCTTCGGGCGGCTGCGTCAGCAGACGAAGCAGCGGACCGCGAGAGCGGTCCGCTTTTTTCATGGCGGGACGCTCAATGCAGCGCTGACAGGAACTGCTGCAGCTCGGGCGTCTTCGGAGCGCCGAACACCTCCGCCGGTGGGCCGATCTCGTGGATGCGGCCGGCATGCATGAACACCACCCGGTCCGCGACCTGGCGGGCGAAGTTCATCTCGTGGGTGACCATGAGCAGCGTCATGCCCTCCTGCGCCAGCGACTCCACCACGCGCAGCACCTCGCCCACCAGTTCGGGGTCGAGCGCCGAGGTGATCTCGTCGCACAGCAGCACCGCGGGGTCCATGGCGAGCGCCCGGGCGATGGCCACCCGCTGCTGCTGCCCGCCGGACAGCTGGTCGGGCCAGGCGTCGAACTTGTCGCCCAGGCCGACGCGGGCCAGCAGCTGGCGGGCGCGGGCCTCGGCCTCGGGACCGTGGCGGCCCTTGACCAGCCCGGGTGCCAGCATCACGTTGCGGCCCACGCTCAAGTGCGGGAAGAGGTTGAAGCTCTGGAAGATCATGCCCACGTGCTGGCGCAGCGCGCGCATGGCCTTGGGCTGGTCGTGGCGCAGCGGCTGACCGTCCACGTCCAGTTCGCCCTCCTGGAACGCCTCCAGCCCGTTCACGCAGCGCAGCAGGGTGCTCTTGCCCGAGCCGCTGCGGCCGATGATGGCGATGACCTCGCCGCGCTGCACGTCCAGGTCGACGCCCTTGAGCACCTCCAGCGCGCCGTAGCGCTTGCGCAGGGCCTGGATGCGGACGATGGGCGGGGCGCTGGGTTGTTCAATGGCGGCCACGTTGAATCCTCTTTTCGAGTGCCTGGCTCCAGGCTGAGATGGGGAAGCAGATGGCGAAGTACAGCAGCGCCACGAAGGCGTACACCGTGAACGGCCGGAAGGTGGCGTTGGTGATCATGGTGCCGGTCTTGGTCAGCTCGATGATCCCGATCACCGAGGCCAGCGCGGTGCCCTTGATGACCTGCACCAGGAAGCCCACCGTCGGCGGAATGGCGATGCGAAAGGCCTGCGGTCCGATGACGTGGCGCAACTGCTCGCCGAAGCCGAGCGCCAGGCTGGCCGAGGCCTCCCACTGGCCCTTCGGGATGGCGTTGACGCAGCCGCGCCAGATCTCGGCCAGGTAGGCGCTGGTGTAGAGCGTGAGCGCCAGCGCGGCGGCCGTCCAGGCGGACAGCTCCAGCCCCAGCAGCGCCAGCCCGAAGTAGGCGAGGAACAACTGCATCAGCAGCGGCGTGCCCTGGAAGAGCTGCACGTACAGGGCCACGCCGCGCTCGGCGCCAGGCCAGCGTGCCACCCGCGACACCAGCAGCGCCAGGCCCACCAGCCCGCCGCCGACGAAGGCGATGAGCGACAGCAGCAGGGTCCACGGCACCGCCCACAGCAGGTTGCGCACGATGTCCCACAGCGAAAACTCGACCATGGTCCTCTCCTTCAGCGGCCGAAGATGAAGCGCGGCCCGGCCCAGCGCAGCAGGCCGCGCAGCGCGATGGCCAGCAGCAGGTACAGCGCGGTGGCGACGATGTACGACTCGAAGGCGCGGAAGGTGCGGCTCTGGATCAGGTTGGCGACGTACGACAGCTCCTGCGCCGCGATCTGGCCGCACACCGCCGAGCCCAGCATGACGATGACCACCTGGCTGGTCATCGCCGGCCACACCCGCGACAGCGCCGGCGGCAGCACCACGCGGGTGAACACCTGCAGGCGCGTCATCGCCAGGCTCAAGCCCGCTTCGACCTGGCCGCGCGGCGTGGCGGCGATGCCGGCGCGCACGATCTCGGCCGCGTAGGCGCCCAGGTTGATGGTCATGGCCAGCACCGAGGCCGCTTCCGGCGACAGCCGCAGGCCCAGGCTGGGCAGGCCGAAGAACAGGAAGAACAGCTGCACGATGAACGGCGTGTTGCGGATCAGCTCCACGTAGGCGGCCGCCACCGCACCGGCCCACGCCGGGCCCCAGGTGCGCGACCAGGCGGCGGCCACGCCGAGCACCGCGCCGAACACCATGGACACCAGCGTGAGCAGCGCGGTGACGCCCATGCCGCGCAGCAACGCGGGCCATTCGGCCCAGAGGGGGAGAAGTCAAGGGCGGTCATGTGATTGGCGCAGGAGGCACGCCCGAGTCCCCGTGGGGACAGGTCGCCGCAGGCGACCAGGGGCAGCGGTGGTGAAAGACAGGCCCAAACCGATCCGGGTCCCCCGGTCGGTTTGGGAGCCCCCGGGAGGCGGCCGCCAGACGGCCGGGGGATGTCATCTCAATTCGGCAGGTCGCCGGCCGGCCGGCCGAGCCACTTCTGCGCCAGCTTGTCGAGTTCGCCCGAGGCCTTGGCCGCGGCGATGATCTCGTTGACCTTGGCGCGCAGCTTGTCCTCGCCCTTGGCCACGCCGATGAAGTTGGGCGAGTCCTTGATCAGCAGCTTGTATTCGGTGTTGAGCGACGGGTTCTTCTGCATCAGGTTGCCGGCCACCGACGCGCCGGTGGCGATGACCTGCACCTGGCCGGAGACGAAGGCCGACACCGTGGCGTTGTTGTCCTCGAAGCGTTTGATGTCGGTGCCGGCCGGCGCCAGCTTGGTCAGCTCCATGTCCTCGATGGCGCCGCGGGTCACGCCCACGCTCTTGCCGGCCAGGTCGGCGAAGCCCTTCAACTTCACCGACTTGGCGGCGAACACCGCCTGGAAGAAGGGCGAATAGGCGGCGGTGAAGTCGATCACCTTCTCGCGCTCCGGGTTCTTGCCCAGCGTGGAGATGACCAGCTGCGCCTTCTTCGTCTGCAGGTAGGGGATGCGGTTGGTGCTGCTCACCGGCAGCAGCTCGCCGGTGACCCCCAGCTTGCTGGCCACCAGCTTGGCCATGTCCACGTCCAGGCCCTGCGGGCGCAGGTCGGGGCCGACGAAGCCGTAGGGCGGGAAGTCGGTGGGCACGGCGATGGTGATGGTCTTCTTGGCCATCACCTCGTCGAGGGCGTTCTGTGCCAGTGCGGCGGCCGGCAGCAGGGCTGCGGCCAGGCCGAGGGCGGTGAACAGGCGGCGGGCGGTCATCGTCACTTCTCCTTGGGGGAACGGCGGGTGGATCGGCGGGGGGTCGCCGCCTCGTCGACGAGGCGGCTGAACAGGCGAGGCGCCGCCGCGGGCGCGGCGGTGGGCGCGGCCGCGCCCGCGGCGCCGATGCCGGCCAGCGCGGCGCGCAGCCGCTCGGCCGGGTTGTCCTCGTTGGGCTGGTGCAGGTTGTCGGCCACCGCCTTGAGGTGCTCGCGCACCAGGCGGGTGGCCTGCTTGAGGTCGCCGTCCTGCAGCGCCTGCACGATGGCGGCGTGGTCGGCGCAGGACCGGCTCGCGTCCTGGTTCGACTGGTACAGCGCCGCGATCAGCGTGGTGCGCGCCGTCAGGTCCTTGAGGATGTCGGCCAGCAGCGCGTTGCCCGCGCATTCGGCGAGGCAGACGTGGAACTCGCCGAGCAGGTAGCTGCGCTCGCCGGGCTCGCCGGCCCGGATGGCCGCACGCTCCTGCGCCACATGGCGCTTGAGCGTGCGCAGCGCCTCGGCCGACAGCGGCGCGCCGAGCGACTGCACCAGGCCGGTCTCGATGGCGATGCGGGCGTCGAAGGCGTCGCGCGCCTCCTGCAGCGACGGCTGCACCACGAACCAGCCGCGGCGCGCGCTGACCCACACCATGCCGCGCGCCGACAGCCGGGCGAGCGCCTCGCGCACCACGGTGCGGCTGACCCCGAACAGGCCGGCCAGCGCCTGCTCGCCCAGGTGCTGTCCGGCGGCGATGCGGCCGGCCAGGATGGCGTCGACGATGCGGTCGGCGATGGCGTCCGGCGTGCGCACCGTTTCAGGGGCGGCGGCCGGTGCGGCGGTGGGCGGCATGGCAGCGGATCGCCGGTCCAGTCCCCGCGACGGTGCGGGGTGGCGCCAGCTTGGATCACAAGTCTTGTATGCAAGACGTGACCTGCATGATGCGTACCAGCACGGCCGGTGGCCGCGCGCGCGACCCTAGCCCTGGGCGGGCCGCACGTTGACGGCGCAGGGTCCTCGGTTGTTCTCCGACAGCTCGTAGACCACCGGGTCGCCGATGCGCAGATCGGCCGGGCTCACGTCCACCAGCGCGCTGTAGGCGAAGAACACGTTGGGGCCGCCGGCCGCCGGGGTGGCGAAGCCGTAACCGTCCTTCAGGTTCTGCACCACGCCGCGCTGCAGGCCGCCTGCGTCCAGGGGGCGGTGTCCGCCGTCGGCGCCTCCGCCACGGCGGACCGCTCGGGCCGCGGCTCGCCGCGCAGGAACAGCCCGTCGACCAGCGCGTCGCCGCGGCCGGCCTGTTGGTCGATGAGCTGGTGCATCAGCACCGGGTAGGTGGCCTCGTCGACCAGGCTCTGGGCGGTGCGCGTCTCGCGGTCGTCGCGGCCGGGCTCGCTGACGGTGAAGTTCCAGCCCAGCAGCATGGTGCGGGTGCCGAGCGTCGCCAGCTTGCGCAGCAGCGGCACGAAGTCGCCGTCGCAGGCGATCAGCACCAGCACGTCGAAGCGCTTGTGCAGCGCCAGCTCGAACGCCTCCAGCGCCAGCCAGACGTCGATGCCCTTCTCGCCCTGCGGCCCCATCGGCAGGTAGTGGGTGGTGATGCCTTCGCGCATCAGCACGTCCTCGAAGCTGCGCTCGGCCAGCAGCAGGTTGCGCTCGTCGGCCTCCTGCGCGCGCAGCCGGCCGCGGAAGTAGTGGGCGTCGACCACCTGGCACAGCCGCGGGTCCTGGCCTTCTTCCAGCGCCACCCGGTGGCGCACGAAGTGGTGCAGGCCGGCGAGGCTGATGCGCGCCTGGCGCGGGTGCGAATGGAGGTAGTGGTTGCTGACGAGGCGAAAGAAGTTGCCGTCGTAGAACACCCCGATGCGCGTGAGCTTCTGGCCCAGGCCCGACATACCGAACACCCCTTCAGAAAAGCGACAGCGGCCGACGAGCGGCCGCGTCGCATTCTGACCGTCGATCAGTCGGCGTCGGGCGCGCCCAGCGGAAAGAACGCGCGGTAGGGGCGCGCCTCGTCCACCGCGCGGGCGAACGACGGGCGCCGCAACAGCCGCTGGCGGTAGGCCAGCAGCCGCGCATGGCGCGGTGGGATGGCGTGGGTCCAGTGCGCGTAGAAGAGGAACGGACCGGCCGCGCAGTCGGCCAGGCTGAAGTCCTCGCCCGCGGCCCAGGTGCGGCCGGCGATGCGCTCGTCCAGCCAGGCGTAGGCGGTGTCCAGCAAGCGCCGCGCGTCGTCCACGCCGTGGGGGTCGCGCTGCTCGGCCGGCCGCAGCGCGTCGAAGACGACCTTCTGCTGCGGCGTGGAGACGTAGTTGTCGAAGACGCGGTCGAGCAGGCGCACCTCCAGTGCGGCGTCCGCGTCGTCGGGGATGAGGCAGGGCGTCCCCGGCGGCCGGTGCCGGCCGAGGTGCTCGACGATGCAGGTGGCCTCCATCACCGTGCGCTCGCCGTCGACCAGCAGCGGGAAGCGCTTCAGCGGCCAGCGCCGGGTCAGTTCCTGCATGGCGGGGCTGTCCGGCCCCCTGCAGCCGCTGCGGCTCGAAGGGAATGCCGTACTCGTAAAAGGCGACGAGCGCCTTCTGGCAGTAGGACGAGAAGGGATGGAAGTAGAGCTGGAGCATCGCGGGTCCTCGGGCATCGACGGCCGGCCGCCGGCGGCGGCCATCATCGCCCGACGTTCGGCGGGCGTGCCGATCGACAACGCCCTCGCACCGCTTCGGATAATCCGCCGATGACCCTGCCCTGCCGTGCCCTCGCCCTGTCCTGCCTGCTGGCCGCCGGCCTCGTCGCCGGGGCCGCGGCGGCGCCGTCCGCCGAGGTGCCGGCCCGCGCCCGGCCGAAGGCCGCCAAACCCGCCACCAAACCCGCCGCGGTGCGCGCCGACGACGCGCCCGAGGCGGTCACCTACGGCCGCCGCGAGGACGTGATGCGTTTCGCCGCCGAGACCGCCGAGCGCCTGCAGCTCGACCCCGACTGGGTGGCGCAGCAGCTGGCGCAGGCGCGCTTCCAGCCGTCGGTGGTGCGCTTCATCATGCCGCCGCCGGCGGGCACGGCGAAGAACTGGGCGGCCTACCGCGCGCGCTTCGTCGAGCCGAAGCGCGTGCGCGCCGGCGCCGACTTCTGGGCGCTGCACGCCGACACGCTGGCCCGCGCCCAGGCGCAGTACGGCGTGCCGGCGGAGATCGTGGTCGGCGTGATCGGCGTCGAGACCTTCTACGGCCGGATGATGGGCGGCTACCGGGTGCTCGACGCGCTGGCCACCCTGGCCTTCGACTTCCCCAGCGGCCGCAGCGACCGCAGCGCCTTCTTCCGCGACGAGCTGGCCCAGTTCCTCGCCCTGTGCCGGCGCGAGGCGCTGGACTGCCGGCAGCCGCGCGGCTCCTACGCCGGCGCCATGGGCTGGCCGCAGTTCATGCCCAGCAGCTGGAACGCGCAGGCGGTCGATTACGACGGCAACGGCCGGGTGGACCTGATCGGCAGCGCCGTCGACGCCATCGGCAGCGTGGCGCACTACCTGGCGGCCCACGGCTGGCAGCCCGGCCTGCCGACGCACTACGGCGTCGCCCCACCGGTGGACAGCACCGCCCGCGCCACGCTGCTGGCGCCGGACATCGTGCCCAGCTTCTCGCCGGCGCAGTTCACCGAGCTCGGCGCCCGGCTGGCGCCCGAGGCGGACCGCCACGACGGCCCGCTGGCGCTGGTCGAACTGCAGAACGGCGAGGCCGCGCCCAGCTTCGTCGCCGGCACCCGCAACTTCTACGTCGTCACCCGCTACAACTGGTCGAGCTACTACGCGATGGCGGTGATCGAGCTCGGCCGCGCGGTGGCCGAGGTCCGCGGTTTGCCGGTCGCGGCCGGCCGCTGAACGCCGCCGGCCGTCGCCCGAAGGATCCGCATGAACGCCCGCCCGACCCGCCGCACCGTCCTGTCCGCGCTGGGCGCCCTGCCCTTCGTGCCCGGCGTCGCCCAGGCGCAGCCGACCGGCCGCCCGGCGCGCACCGAGGTGCTGGCTCAGGGCCTGAGCCAGCCCTGGGCGCTGGCCTTCCTGCCCGACGGCCGCTGGCTGGTGACCGAGAAGGCCGGACGGCTGCGCATCGTGCGGCCGGACGGTCCGGTCTCGGCGCGGGTCGGCGAGCCGGTGGCCGGCCTGCCGGCCGTCGAGGCGATCGGCCAGGGCGGCCTGCTCGACGTCGTGCCGGCGACGGACTTCGGGCGCAGCCGGCGCGTCTTCTGGGCCTATGCCGAGGCGGGCAGCGGCGACGAACGCGGGCGCAACGGCACCGCGGTGGCCCGCGGCCGGCTGGTCGAGGCCGGTGGCGGCGCGCGGCTGGAGGAGGTGCAGGTCGTCTTCCGCCAGCGGCCGAAGGTGGCCAGCCGCAACCACTTCGGCTGCCGGCTGGTGTTCGACCGCGGCGGCATGCTGTTCGTCACGCTGGGCGACCGCTTCGGCCCGCGCGACCAGGCGCAGGCGCTGGACGGCCACCTGGGCAAGATCGTGCGCATCGCCCCCGACGGCGAGGTGCCGAAGGACAACCCCTTCGTCGGCCGCCCGGGCGCGCTGCCGGACCTTTGGAGCTACGGCCACCGCAACATCCAGGGCGCCGCGCTGCACCCGGCCACCGGCGAGCTGTGGATCACCGAGCACGGCCCGCAGGGCGGCGACGAGCTGAACCGCGTGCAGCGCGGCGGCAACCATGGCTGGCCGGTGATCACCCACGGCCGCGAATACGGCAGCGGCCTGCCCATCGGCGACGGCACCGAACGCGCCGACGTGGTCGCGCCGCTGCGCGTCTGGCGGCCCACCTCCATCGCGCCGAGCGGGCTGGCCTTCGTCACCGGTGACCGCTACCCGGGCTGGAAAGGCAACCTGGTGCTCGGCGCCCTGCGCGACCAGTCGCTGTGGCGCCTGCAGCTCGACGGCGAGCGCATCGCCGCCGAGGAACGCCTGGCCGTCGACGCCCGCGTGCGCGACGTGCGCGAAGGCCCGGACGGTGCGCTCTACCTGCTCACCGACGAGAGCGACGGCAAGGTGCTGCGGCTGCTGGGTTAGCGGTCGTCGACGGATCGGCCGGCGCACCCGACGGCCGAGGGGCCGTCATCAGTCCCGCTGGTGCCGCCGCAGCCGCTCCTCCACCCGTGAGCGCAGCCGCCAGCGGCCGGCGTCGCCCAGCATGCGGCCGGCCCAGCGGTAGACGTTGGACTCGCGCACCGTCTGGCGCAGGCTGGCCATGCGCTCGCGCTGCTCGCCGGGCGACATGGTGGCCGCGCGGTGCAGCGCGTCGGCGGTCTCCTCGACGTGGTACGGGTTGACGATCAGGGCCTCGGACAGCTCGCGCGAGGCGCCGGCGAAGCGGCTCAGCACCAGCACGCCCTGCTCGTCGTCGCGGGCGGCGACGAACTCCTTGCTGACCAGGTTCATGCCGTCGTGCAGGCTGGTCACCACGCAGATGTCAGCCGCGCGGTACAGCTCCATCAGCGCGGCATGGCCGTGGTGCTCGGCCAGCAGGCGCACCGGCTCGAAGCCGTCGCGGCCGAAGCGTTCGTTGATGCGCGCCGCCTGGCGCTGCACCCGCTCCTGGAAGCTGCGGTATTCCTCGAGCACGCTGCGCGTGGGCGCCGCGATCTGCACGAAGACGAAGCGGCCGTGCCACTCGGGCCGCTTCTCCAGCAGCCGCTCCACCGCGTTCAGCCGCTCGACGATGCCCTTGGTGTAGTCGAAGCGGTCGACGCCGACGGCGATCACCGCGTCGGCGGGCAGGCCCAGGCGTTCGACGACGCGCTCGCGGCACTCGGCCGGCGGCGGGCCCAGCGGCCCGGAGGGCCAGGCGATCGAGATGGGGTAGCTCTCGATCAGCGTCTCGTCGTCGCGGAAGGTGATGGTCGAGTGCTCGGGCTCCAGCCGCGCCTCCAGGAAGCGGTCCACCGTCTCCATGAAGTTCTTGCAGTGGTAGCGGGTGTGGAAGCCCAGGATGGTGCTGCCCAGCAGGCCTTCGAGCAGCTCGCGCCGCCGGGGCAGATGCCGAAGCTCTCCGGGTTCGGCCAGGGGATGTGCCAGAAGGCGATGATGGTGGCCTGCGGCAGGCGCTCGCGGATCATCGCCGGCGCCAGCGCGAAGTGGTAGTCCTGCACCAGCACGATGGGGTCCTCGCTGCGCGCCTCGGCCACCACCGCGTCGGCGAAGCGGCGGTTGATGGCCTGGTAGGCCCGCCAGTCCGATTCACGGAACACCGGCCGCACGTGGGCCACGTGGCACAGGGGCCACAGCCCCTCGTTGGCGAAGCCGGCGTAGTAGCCCTGCTCCTCCTCGTCCGTCATCCAGACGCGGCGCAGCACGTAGGACGGGTCGTCCGGCGGCACCGGCACGCGGTCGTGCGCGTCGACCACCTCGCGGTCGGCGCTGCCGCTGCCGTGCGCGATCCAGGTGCCCGAGCAGGCACGCACCACCGGCTCCATCGCCGTCACCAGGCCACTGGCCGGCTGCTGCAGGCCGATGCGGCCATCGGCCTCGCGGATGTGCGAATACGGCTCGCGGTTGGACACGACGATCACCTGGTCGCCGCGCAGCTGGGTCTGCAGCAGCTGGCGCAGGCGCTCCGGCGTCCACTGCCAGTCGTGGCCCAGGCTACGGCGGTAGTCGTCCTCCAGGTCGCGCAGCCGGGCGCGCAGGTCGTGGGCGAAGGGCGCCAGCTCAGGCGGCGGGGCCTGCATCATCGGCGTCAGCAGGCCCTCGCCGCGCAGGATGGCGCGCATGCCCTGCACCCAGCCGCGCCAGCTCAGCTGCGCCACCGCCACGGTGATGAGCGACATCGCCAGCCCCAGCCCGGCGGCGAACAGCAGCAGGAAGCGGCGGCTGTCCTCGCTGCGGCGGTCGACGAAGTTCATGTCGTGCAGCAGCACCAGCCGGCCGAGCAGCACCTGGGTCGGATCGGCTTCGGCCGCCGGCGGCGGCGGGTCGTCGCCCAGCGGCTGCGCGGCCGGCCGCCGGTCGCCCATCACGTCGTGCACGCTGGGGTGCACCGGGCCGGTGGGCAGCATCAGCCGGGCCATCGGGTCCTGCGCCGACTCGGTCAGCGCGCGGCAGCCGAGCTCGGTCGGGAAGCCGTCGTTGGCGGCCAGCCGCTGGCCCTCGGGCGTGCACAGCGCCACGCCGACCAGGCGCTCCTGCTGCACCGTGCGGTCGAACATGCGCTTCAGGCCGGCCCGGTCGTCGAAGGACAGCGCCTGCGCCAGCGGTTCGGACAGCGCCGCGGCGACCAGCGCGCCGCGCACGTTGAGGTCGCGCACGAACCAGCGCAGCACCACGCCTTCGAGCAGCGGCAGGGCCGCGTAGGACGCGACGACGACGGCGAGGAGCAGCGGCAGCAGGAAGCGCAGCTGCAACCTCAGGGTGCGGAACTTCATCGGGTGCGGCGGTTTCCCTCTCCGCCGGCCCGCCCCCGTCCAGCGGCAGCATCGCGCGGCGGAGTTCCCGCTTTGTGGTGTGTGGCGGCCATTCTAGGAACGCCGGCCACCGCGTCCGTGACCATGTCCACCCGCCGGGCCGGGCATCGCCCCGCCGCGCGTCGGGCCGGCCGGGCCGCGGGATCCGGTGGATCACCGGCCTCCATAGAATCCCTGGGTGAACGACGCCCCCGGACCCGACACCGCGCTCAACGCCGACCTGCACTCGCACTCGGTGGTGTCGGACGGCACGCTGACGCCCGAAGCGCTGGCCGAACGGGCCCACCGCAACGGCGTCCAGCTCTGGTCGTTGACCGACCACGACGAACTGGCCGGTCAGCACCGCGCCGCGGCCGCCGCGCGACGCCTCGGCCTGGCCTACCTCTGCGGGGTGGAGATCTCGGTGAGCTTCGCCAGCGAGACGGTGCACATCGTCGGCCTCGGCATCGACCCCGACGACCCGACCCTGGTGCAGGGGCTGGCCGCCACCCGCGACGGCCGCGACCGCCGGGCCCGGTTGATGGCCGACGCCCTGGCGCAGGCCGGCGTGCCGGGCGCCTACGAGGGCGCGCTGCGCTTCGCGGGCAACCCGGCGCTGATCTCGCGCACCCACGTCGCCCGCCACCTGGTGGAGACCGGCGTCTGCCGCGACACCGGCGAGGTGTTCCGCCGCTTCCTGGTGCCCGGCCAGCCGGGGTACGTGCCGCACCGCTGGGCCGCGCTGGACGCGGCGGTGGGCTGGATCCGCGGCGCTGGCGGTGTGGCGGTGCTGGCCCACCCCGGGCGCTACCAGCGGCTCGGGTCGCTGGGCGAACACGCGCTGTTCGAGGCCTTCCAGGCCGCGGGCGGCGAGGCGGTCGAGGTGGTCACCGGCAGCCACAGCCCCGACCAGTACGCCACCTACGCCGAATTGGCGCGGCAGCGGGGGCTGATGGCCTCGCGCGGCAGCGACTTCCATTCGCCGCAGGAGAGCCGGGTCGACCTCGGCGGCCTGCCGCCGCTGCCGGCGACGCTGGTGCCGGTGTGGGAGGCCCTGCGGACCCGCGTGCTACGCTGAGGGCCCGGCGTCGCCCTGGTCGTGCCGGCGGCAACCTACTTCGCGAGCAGGGACACCGCCATCCCCGCCGCCGACCACCGTGCCGATGGTGACATTGGACCTACGCTACCCGATGCAGGCGTCGGTGACGCTGGGTGGCAGACGCCGGGACACGGCTGCCTGCGGCATCGGAACCGAGGCACTGCGCCAACGCTCCAGCAACGAAAGCCTTGATTTGAAAGCGCACCTGGTTGCCCAGCCGCGACGCCCAAACGAATGCCGCGCCCGATACAGAGCTCCGCTACATTGCATCGACACGTGGCAGCGGAGTGTTTAAAGATGGCTCAAGCGTCGAATGAGGGGACAAGGGCGAACCTGCTGCAGGCGGCGATCGCGCGGGCCTGCCGGCTATACCCCTTTATATCGGGTACCGGCACACTCGCCAACAGCACCCTGTTCCGACGTTTCTCCGGCACGGGGCGGAATGCCGTGTGGGCACGGGTTGATGGTGGGGAGGTACTGGCCTCGCTGGACGAGTATGTCGGTCGGTCGGCGTACTTCTTTGGCGACCTGGATCCAAAGATCAGCCAGCTCTGCCGCCTGCTGCTACGTCCGGGCGACCGCGCCCTGGACGTGGGCGCGAACATTGGAATTGTCACCCTCTTGATGTCGCGGCTGGTGGGGTCGACCGGGCAGGTTCATTCTTTTGAACCCAATCCCGTCGTCTCCAGCAGGCTCATGGCCGCGGTGGCGCACAGCGGTGTCGGCAATGTCACCGTCTATCCGAAAGCGCTCGGGGATCAGCCGGGCAAACTCATTCTAAACGTCCCACCGGACAACGCGGGTGCCGCCTCGCTGGTACATGGCTATGCCGAACCGGGCACGGTACGCGTCGAAGTGCCAGTCGTTCGGCTCGACGACGAGATCAGCCAGGGACCAATTCGACTCATGAAGATTGATGTCGAAGGCTTCGAGTTGATGGTGCTCCGCGGCGCGAGGAATCTGCTTGCAGAAATGCCGCCTGACTGCATCGTCTTCGAACATCAGGACCGCAGCGGCGGCAGCGCCAGCGAAGTACTTGCCTGCTTGAGTGCAGCGGGATACCGCTTCTATGCCGTGGCAAAGTCGCTGCTGAAACTTCGACTGCTCGCGTTCGACCCGACGGACGGCGGCAGGCCGCTGACCAACGACGTGCTGGCGGTTCACCGGAGGCTGGCCCCGAACTTCGGTTGGCTTCCAAAGCGCTGAGTTTTCCGCCTTGATTGGCGGGCCGGCTCCTTGCCCGGCACGACACGATGTCCCAGTTCTTCGAGCTCCACCCGGAAAACCCGCAGCCGCGGCTGTTGAAGCAGGCGGCCGACCTGCTGCACGGCGGCGGCGTGGCCGCGTTGCCGACGGACTCCAGCTACGCGCTGGTGTGCCACCTCGACGACAAGGCCGCCGCCGAGAAGCTGCGCCGCATCCGCGGCGTCGACGAGCGCCATCACCTGACGCTGCTGTGCCGCTCGCTGTCGGACCTGTCGGCCTACGCGCGGGTGGACAACCGCCAGTACCGGCTGCTGAAGCTGGGCACGCCCGGGCCCTTCACCTTCATCCTGGAGGCGACGCGCGAGGTGCCGCGGCGGCTGTCGCACCCCAGCCGCCGCACCATCGGCCTGCGGGTGCCGGACCACCGGGTGACGCAGGCGCTGCTGGAGGTGTTCGGCCAGCCGCTGCTGGGCACGACGCTCATCCTGCCCGGCGAGCGCGACCCGCTGAACGACCCGCAGGAGATCCGCGAGCGGCTGCAGAAGCAGGTGGCGGTGGTGCTCGACGGCGGCGCCTGCTCCACCGAGCCCACCACCGTGATCGACCTCAGCGAGGAACCGCCGCGCCTGGTGCGGCGGGGCCGCGGCGACCCGGCGCAACTGGGCCTGGCGTTGGTCGAGGTGGAGGACGGGGTCGGCTGAGCCCCGGGGGCCGGGGCCTCGTCAGGCCGCGCGGCGGGCGCCGCCGCGGTGGGTCACCACCCGCCAGGCGTATCCGCCGGCGATCAGCGCCAGCAGCACCCACGACAGCGGGTCGAAGAACTCCGACACCCGTTCGAAACGGCTGCCCAGCACCTGGCCGACACCGGCCAGCAGGCCGCTCCACAGCGCACTGCCGAGCGTGGTCAGCACCACGAACGAGGGGAGCGGCATGCGCTCCACCCCGGCCGGCAGCGAGATCAGCGAGCGCAGGCCTGGCACCAGCCGGCCGAAGAACACCGAGGCGCCACGGTGGCGCTGGAACCAGCCGCCCGCGCGTTCGATGTCGCGCCGCGACAGGGTGAGCCAGCGGCCGCGCCGGTCGGCGAAGTCGGCCAGCCGGTCCTCGCCCAGCTTGGCCGCGACCCAGTACAGCGGCAGTGCGCCCAGCACCGAGCCCAGCGTGCCGGCGGCGATCACCCCCGGCAGCGACAGCTTGCCCTGCGCCGACAGGTAGCCGGCCAGCGGCATGATCACCTCGGACGGGATGGGCGGAAAGACGTTCTCCAGGAACATCAGCGCCACGATGCCGGCATAGCCGGCGCCGCTCACCCAGTCGATCACCCATTCGGCCATGTGCGCCCCCCTTTCGCCCACGACGTGGGCAAGGCGCGGACCGAGGACCGGGGGTCAGGCCGCCATGGGGACGAGGAAGTCGCGGCTGATGCCGGCGCCCAGGTCGTTGACCCGGTCGAGGAACTGGGTGAGGAAGGCGTGCAGGCCGGTGGCCAGGATCTCGTCGATGCGGCCGTACTGCAGGTCGGCGTGCAGGCGGCCGGCGCGGCGCAGCGTCTCGCTGCTCTGCTCGTTGGCCACCACGCGCAGGTTGACCAGCACCTCGTCCATGCACGCGGCCAGCGAGCGTGGCATGTCGCTGCGCAGCACCAGCAGCTCGGCCACCTTCTCCGGCACGATGACGTTGCGGTAGACCTTGCGGTAGATCTCGAAGCCGGAGACGGACCGCAGGATGGCCGACCAGTGGTAGAAGTCGAACTCCTGCTCTTCGCGGCCCTGGGACTGGGACTGGCCCTGAGACGGGAAGCTGCCGAAACCGGCCGGCCGGCTCCACATCATCTGGCTGCCGCGCGGCAGCGGCTGCTGCTGCAGCTGGCCGCCGTGCCATTCGCGGGTGAAGGCGTGGAACTTGACGTCGAGCAGCCGCGCCGTGTTGTCCGCCCGTTCGAGGAAGGTGCCGATGCGCAGGAAGCGCAGCGCCTCGTCCTGCAGCATGGTGCCGACGGTGACGCCGCGGCTCAGGTGGGAGCGGAACTTGACCCATTCGAACAGGTCGGCCGGGTCGCTCATCGCGTTCGGGTCGCGCACCCGGCGGCTGAACTCCAGCCAGGTCTGGTTCTGCGTTTCCCAGACCTCGGTGGTCAGCGCGCCGCGCACCGCGCGCGCGTTCTCGCGCGCCGCGCGCAGGCAGGCGGCGATGCTCGACGGGTTGCTGTCGTCGCGCACCATGAACTCCATCACCTCGCGCGCCTCGATCGCGCCGCCGTGCTTGTCCTGGTAGCGGTGGGTCAGCTCGGAAATCGACAGCAGGCCGCGCCAGCCCTGCTCGGCGCGCTCGGTGGACTGGGGCAGCAGCGACGTCTGGTAGTTGACGTCGAGCATGCGGGCGGTGTTCTCGGCCCGCTCCATGTAGCGGGCCATCCAGAACAGGTGGTCGGCGGTGCGTGACAGCATGTTCGTCTCCCCTGCTCAGGCTTCCAGGACCCAGGTGTCTTTCGTGCCGCCGCCCTGCGAGCTGTTGACCACCAGCGAGCCCTCCTTCAGCGCCACGCGGGTCAGGCCCCCGGGCACCATCTGCACCGTCTTGCCCGACAGCACGAAGGGCCGCAGGTCGACGTGCCGCGGCGCGATGCCGCTCTCGACGAAGGTCGGGCAGGTGGACAGGCTGAGCGTCGGCTGCGCGATGTAGTTGCTCGGGTTGACCTTGAGCTGGTCGCGGAAGGCCGCGATCTCGGCCTGCGAGGCGGCCGGGCCGACCAGCATGCCGTAGCCGCCGGCCCCGTGCACCTCCTTGACCACCAGCTCGCCGAGGTGGTCGAGCACGTACTGCAGGTCGTCGCGCTCTCGGCAGAGGTAGGTGGGCACGTTGTTCAGGATCGGCTTCTCGCCGAGGTAGAACTCGATCATCTTCGGCACGTACGGGTAGATCGACTTGTCGTCCGCGATGCCGGTGCCCACCGCGTTGCACAGCGCCACGTTGCCCTGCCGGTAGACCTGCAGCAGGCCGGCGCAGCCCAGCGTCGAGTCGGGCCGGAACACCCGCGGGTCGAGGAAGTCGTCGTCGACCCGGCGGTAGATGACGTCCACCCGGCGCGGGCCCTGCGTGGTGCGCATGTAGACGAAGTCGTTCTTGACGAACAGGTCCTGGCCCTCGACCAGCTCGACGCCCATTTGCTGCGCCAGGAAGGCGTGCTCGAAGTAGGCGCTGTTGTACATGCCGGGGGTGAGCACCACCACCGTCGGCTCGCTGACGCCGGCCGGCGCCACCGAGCGCAGCGTGTCCAGCAGCAGGTCGGGGTAGTGGGCGACGGGGGCGATGCGCTGGCGGGCGAACAGCTCCGGGAAGAGCCGCATCGTCATCTTGCGGTTCTCCAGCATGTAGCTGACGCCGGAGGGCACGCGCAGGTTGTCCTCCAGCACGTAGTAGTCGCCCGAGCCGTCCGCATTGCCGGCGCGCACGATGTCGATGCCGGCGATGTGGGAGTAGATGCCGCCGACCAGGTCGACGCCCATCATCTCCTTGCGGAACTGCGCGTTGTTCAGCACCTGGTCGGCCGGCACGAGACCCGCCTTGATGATTTCCTGCTCGTGGTAGACGTCGTGCAGGAAGCGGTTGAGCGCCGTCACCCGCTGGCGCAGGCCGCGCTCCATCGCCTGCCATTCGGCGCTGGGGATGATGCGCGGGATGAGGTCGAAGGGGATCAGCCGCTCGGTGCCCGCGCCGTCCTCGTCCTTGGCGCCGTAGACGGCGAAGGTGATGCCGACGCGGCGGAAGATCATCTCCGCCTCTTCGCGGCGCGCGCGCATCAGCGCCCCGTCCTGCTGCTGCAGCCAGCCCTCGTACGGCTGGTAGTGGGCGCGGATCCCGCCGTCGCCGGCCTTCATCTCGTCGAAGCGCGTCTTCATCGCGTGTTCTCCTCGTGGGTGGCGGCTAGCAACTTCCGGGCCCCGCGCCGTCAGCCGATGCGCTCGGTGTGGACCTGCACCTCGAGCCGGTGCCGCCCCCCGCCGCGGATGACGCCGCGCAGCGGGGTGACGTCGCCGTAGTCGCGGCCGCGCGCCACCCGGACGTGGCTGAGCGTCGGCAGCAGGTCGTTGGTCGGGTCCAGTTCCAGCCAGTCGCGGTCGGCCGGGTCCGCCGCGTCGGGGTGGACGCCGGGGCACCAGACGCTGACCCAGGCATGGGACGCATCGGCCCCCTGCAAGGCCGGCTGCCCGGGCGCCGCGCGGGTCAGCAGGTAGCCGCTGACGTAGCGGGTGGCCAACCCCATCATGCGCAGCGCCCCGATCATCAGGTGGGCGAAATCCTGGCAAACGCCGCGGCGATCCACCAGCACCTCGGCCAGCGGCGTGTCGACGTCGGTGCTCGCGCTTTCGTAGCGGAAGTCGGCGTGCACGCGATGCATCAGGCCGATGGCCGCCTCGGCCACCGGCCGGCCGGCGTCGAACGACGGCAGCGCGTACTCGCGCAGCGCCCGCAGCCGCGGCACGAAGGGGCTGGGCGCCACGAACTCGCCCGCCGGCTCGAAGGGCCGCCCGGCGGCATAACGCAGCCGCTCGGCCACCGCTTCCCAGGCCGGGGTGTCCTGCGGCTGCGCCCGGCCCGGCGCGGCCAGGCGCACCCGGCTGGTCGCGAGCACCCGCAACTCGCGGTGCGGCTGGTGCACGCCGAAGCAGCAGCGGTGGTTGCCGAAGACATCCTGGTCCTCGCGCCGCTGCGGCGGCGCCGGCTCGATCAACAGGTCGAAGCCCTCGGGCCGCTGCAGCCCGTCGGCCAGCGGCCGCAGGAAAGCCAGGTGCTGCGCCTGCTCCACCGGCCAGTCGTAGCGGTAGATCGTTTCGTGGCGGACTTGCAGACGGGTCATTGGAATCGGCGCTCGGCCCCTCCGTCACGGGGGACAGGTCGCCGATGGCGACCAGGGTCGGCGCGCGCATGCGCGCGCCCAACAGGGTCCGGGTTCGCCGGTCCTGTCGGGTCGCCCGCGTGGGGGGCGGCCGCGAGACGGCCGGGGGTCGTCATCTCACACCCGCTGCATCACCCCGCCCTCGGCGTGGGCGAAGTAGTGCTGGCCGATGTCGTCCGACAGCGCGGCACCGACGTCGGCGAGGCTGCGGGCCAGCCCCGACAGGCGGTCGGCCAGCCCGATGTCGTCGAAGCGGCGCAGTTCCTCCAGCGGCATCAGGCCCGCCGGATCGGGCAGGCGCCGGATCAGGCTGCCGAGCGCGGCCGACGGGCCGGGCAGCTTGCCGCACTCGGTGCACAGCCGCCGCAGCACGCCGGCCCAGGCGCGCGGGTTGGAGGTGTCGAGCACCAGCAGGTCGACCAGCGCGAGCAGGTCCTCGTGGCGCTGGTAGCGGGCGCGGAAGGTGATGGTCGAGTCGAAGAGGTCGAGCAGCAGCGCGTTGCCGACGCCGCGCGCCTGGGGCTGCAGCGCACCCTCGTCGAGCAGGATGCCGAACTGCGCGGCCAGGCCGATCAGCCGCTCGATGTAGCGGCCGACGGTGAGCAGCCGCCAGCCGTGGTCGCGCGTCATGCGGTCGCTCTGCGCGCCGGTCAGCGCCGCCAGCTGCAGGCCCAGGCTGTCGAGCACCGGCAGCACCCGCGACAGCGCCGGCACCCCGCTGTCCTCGCCGTCGACCGGGGTCAGCGCCGCGGCGAAGTCCTCGCCCATCTGCCGCACCAGGCCCCAGTGTTCCGGGGCCAGCCGGTCGCGCAGCGCGCCGGCCGCACGCGCCAGCGCCTGCAGGTTGAAGGCCACGCTGGTGGCGCCCTGCGCGTCGCCCAGCCCGTCGAGCAGCGCGCGCTCGAACAGGCGCGGCGCGCGGTCCGGGCTCGGCACCCCGGCCGGCACCAGGCCGAAGCGCTCGGCCAGCTCGCCGGCGGCGCGCAGCACGGCCGGCGGCGTGGCGGTGTCGTCGTTGACCAGCGCCAGCACGCCGCGCGCCAGCCGCAGCAGCTGCTCGGTGCGCTCGGTGTAGCGGCCGAGCCAGAACAGGTTCTCCGCGGTGCGGCTGGTGACGGGGCGGCGGCGGGCCAGCAGGTCGTCCACCGACAGCCGCTGCGTCAGCATCGAGAAGGTGTCCACCGGGCCGTCGGTCATGACCCAGGTGTCGAGGCTCGAGCCGCCGTGCTGCATCGACACGTCGTGGCCGTTGCCACCCGCGGCCACGCGCGTCATGCCGCCGGGCAGCAGGCGCCAGCCGCCCTGGCCGTCGGCCACCGCGTAGACGCGCAGCAGCGCCGGCTTGGGTGCGCAATGGCCGTCCTGCCACAGCGGCGCCTGCGACAGCGGCAGCAGGCCCTGCACGGTCCAGGCGTCGGGATCGGCCTCGATGCGGGCGGCCGCGTCGCGCCCCGGCGTGCCCGGCGGCAGCGCCTTCTCCAGGCCCTGCCGGGGGAAGGCGCGTCGCACGATCTTGTCGTCGAGCTGGTCGCGCACCGCGTCCCAGGCCGCCTGCTCGCCGCACCACCAGGACGGCAGCGACGGCAGGGCCAGCGGCTCGCCGAGCAGCGCCTCGCAGATGCGCGGCATGAAGCCCTGCACCGCCGGCGATTCGAGGAAACCGCTGCCCAGCGCGTTGGCCATCACCACGTGGCCCGCGCGCACCGCCTGCAGCAGGCCCGGCACGCCGAGGGTGGAGTCGGGGCGCAGCTCCAGCGGGTCGCAGTAGTCGTCGTCCAGCCGGCGCAGCACGCCGTGCACCGGCTCCAGCCCCTCGACCGTCTTCAGGTACAGCCGCTCGCCGCGCACCATCAGGTCGCCGCCCTCGACCAGCGGCACGCCGAGGTAGCGCGCCAGGTAGGCGTGCTCGAAGTAGGTCTCGTTGTGCGGGCCGGGGGTGAGCAGCACCAGCCGCGGCGCCGGCGTGCCGGCGATGCGCCGCGCCTGCGCTTCCACCGTGTCCAGCAGCAGCCGGTAGCTCGACGCGATGTGCTGCACCCGCATCTCGCGGAAGGCCTCGGGGAACAACCGCGACACCACCAGCCGGTTGTGCAGCACGTAGCCCAGGCCCGACGGACCCTGCGTGCGGTGGCCCAGGATCCACCAGCGGCCGTCCGGGCCGCGGGCCAGGTCGAAGGCGGCGATGTGCAGCCACTGCCGGCCGGGCGGCACCACGCCGTGCAGCGGCCGCAGGTAGCCGGGATGGCGGTACAGCAGCGACGCCGGCAGCAGCCCGTCGCGCAGCAGGCGGCCATCGCCGTAGACGTCGGCCAGCATGGCGTTGAGCAGCGCGGCGCGCTGCGTCACCCCGCGCTCGATGGCGGCCCAGTCGCCGGGCTCGATCAGCAGCGGCAGCAGTTCCAGCGACCACGGCCGGGGGGCCGAGCCGGCGTCGCTGTAGACGTTGTGGGTGATGCCGTCGGCGCGGATCTGCTGCTGCACCCGCTGCACCGCCTGGTCCAGCAGCGGCAGCGCGTCCGGCCCGCCGGGCAGCCAGCCGACGAAGCGGCGCCAGCGCTCGCGCAGCCGGCCGTCGGCGCCGCGCAGTTCGTCGAAGGCCGACGGGTCGAGCGCGCCGGTGCGGCGCAGCCATTCCGCCGCCAGCGCATCGCCGGCCGACGTCCCGTCGTCGAACAGCGGCAGTTCAGCGTCGGCCAGGGCGGAACGGGAAATGGGCTCTGCGCTCACGAAGGCGGGGTCAGCGGCGTCTCAGGTCCAGTGTCGCCGGGAACTCGCGGCTCGGGGCGAGGGCTTGCACCTCCAGCCGTCCGGGGGTGTGGCCCATCGGCGAGAAGCGCGCCAGCCGGCGGCTCTCGGCCTCGTAGGCATTGACCGGGAAGGTCTCGTAGTTGCGGCCGCCCGGATGCGCCACGTGGTAGCGGCAGCCGCCCAACGAACGCTGCAGCCAGCGGTCGACGATGTCCACCGTCAGCGGTGCGTGCGAGCCGATG
The DNA here is from genome assembly GCF_024666615.1 of Aquabacterium sp. J223. Classification (NCBI taxonomy): domain Bacteria; kingdom Pseudomonadati; phylum Pseudomonadota; class Betaproteobacteria; order Burkholderiales; family Sphaerotilaceae; genus Aquabacterium; species Aquabacterium sp. J223. The sequence continues at coordinate 3,893,412 of NZ_CP088297.1, forward strand.
GTGGGGTGCAGCGCCGACGGCGGCGCCCACGCCCGGTAGCGCACGCCGCAGACGAACTCGCCGACGCGCCCGGTGGGCTCCAGCGGCGCCGGGCGGCCGTTGACGGTGATGACGTGGCGGTTGTCGTTGAGCCCGTTGACCTTCAGCTCCAGCCGCTCCAGCGACGAATCGACGAAGCGCACCGTGCCGCCGGCGGCGCCCTCCTCGCCCATGACGTGCCAGGGCTCCAGGCCGTTGCGCAGCGTCAGCTGCACGCCCTGGGTCGCCACCTCGCCGACCAGCGGGAAGCGGAACTCGAAGTGCGGCGCGAACCAGGCGGCGTCGAAGGCGAAGCCGGCCTGGCGCAGTTCGGCCACCACGTCGTCGAAGTCCATCTGCACGAAGGTGGGCAGCAGGAAGCGGTCGTGCAGGCCGGTGCCCCAGCGGGTGAGGCGGGTGTCGCCGCGGCCGCGGTACGGTTCGCGCCAGAACCAGGCCACCAGCGAGCGCAGCAACAGCTGCTGCACCAGGCTCATGCGCGCATGCGGCGGCATCTCGAAGGCGCGCAGCTCCAGCAGGCCGAGGCGGCCGGTGCTGCTGTCGGGCGAGTACAGCTTGTCGATGCAGAACTCGGCGCGGTGGGTGTTGCCGGTGACGTCGATCAGCAGGTTGCGCAGCAGCCGGTCGACCATCCACGGCGGCATGCGGTCCATGCCGCCGTGCAGCTGCTGCTGGCGCTCCAGCTCGGCCAGCGCGATCTCCATCTCGTAGACCTGGTCGTTGCGCGCCTCGTCGATGCGCGGCGACTGGCTGGTCGGGCCGATGAAGAGGCCGCTGAACAGGTAGCTGAGCGACGGATGGTTGTGCCAGAAGGTGATCAGGCTGCCCAGCAGGTCGGGCCGGCGCAGGAAGGGGCTGTCGGCCGGCGTGGCGCCGCCGAGCACGAAGTGGTTGCCGCCGCCGGTGCCGGTGTGGCGGCCGTCGAGCATGAACTTCTCGGTGGACAGCCGCGACTCGTGCGCCGCCTGGTAGAGGAACTCGGTGTGGTCGACCAGCTCGTCCCAGTCGTGGGCGGGGTGGATGTTGACCTCGATGACACCGGGGTCCGGCGTCACCGACAGCGTCTTCAGGCGCGGGTCGCGCGGCGGCGGGTAGCCCTCCAGCACGATGCGCACGCCCAGTTCGGCGGCCGTGGCCTCGACGGCGGACAGCAGCGCCAGGTAGTCCTCCAGCCGCGCCAGCGGCGGCATGAAGACGTAGAGCAGCCGCGACTTGCCGCCGTGCTCGGCTTCGGCCTGCGGGCCGTTGCCGCGCTGCGGGTCGCGCACCTCGACGCACAGCGCGGTGCGCACGATGCCGTTGGCCGACTGCTGCCGGCCTGGCAGGCCGGGCGACTCGGCGCCCGCGGCCGTGCCCGCCGATCCCGATCCCAGGTTGGCGCCGTCGCCGGCGACGCCCCCATGCCCCTCACCCGCAACACTCGCCACCCCCCGGCCGACCTGGACGCCGCCCGCGGCCGGCCATTGCATCACCGGCGCGCTGGCGCCCGGCAGCGGCTCGCGCGGCGCGAAGGGGTCGGTCTCGATCAGGTAGGGGTAGTCGGCCTTGGTGACCCAGGGCAGCGAATCCAGCGGCAACCGGTAGCCCATCGGCGAATCGCCCGGCAGCAGGTACAACCGGTCGTCGCGCACGAACCAGGGGCCGGTCACCCAGCGCGGACCGGCGAGCGCCGGCGTCTCGCGCACGCCCAGCGGCAGCACGTAGCCCACCTCCTGCTTCAGGCCCTGGTCGAAGACGCGGCGCAGCCGCGCCCGCTCCAGTTCGTCGTCCAGATTCGACTCGAAGGGATCGACGTTGACCGGCAGCCGGCGCTCGCGCCAGAGGTAGTAGAAGGTGTCCTCGAAGCCGGCCTGGATGTGGTCGGTGACGAGGCCCAGCCGGCCGGTCAGCGTGTCGATGAAGCGGCGCGCGTCCTCCTCGGTGTAGTGCAGCGGCTCGCGCTCGTCCGCGAAGAGCGCCGGGTCGCCCCAGCAGGGCTGGCCGTCGGCGCGCCAGGCGATGAGCAGCGCCCAGCGCGGCAGCTGCTCGCCGGGGTACCACTTGCCCTGGCCGTAGTGCAGGAAACCGCCGCGGCCGTACTTCTCGCGCAGCCTGTGCACCAGGTCCTGCGCGATGGCGCGCTTGGTGGGGCCGAGCGCGGCGGTGTTCCACTCGGCACCGTCGCGGTCGTCGACCGAGACGAACGTGGGCTCGCCGCCCATGGTCAGCCGCACGTCGCCGGCCGACAGCGTCGCGTCGACCTGGTGGCCCAGGCCGAGGATGGACGCCCACTGGTCCTCGGTGTAGGGCTTGGTCACCCGCGGCGACTCGTAGACCCGGGTCACCGCCATGTGGTGGTGGAACTCGACCTCGGCCTCGTCCACCGCGCCCGTGATCGGCGCCGCGCTGGACGGCTCGGGCGTGCAGGCCACCGGGATGTGGCCCTCGCCGGCGAGCAGGCCGGAGGTGGGGTCCAGGCCGATCCAGCCCGCGCCGGGCAGGTAGACCTCGCACCAGGCGTGCAGGTCGGTGAAGTCGGTCTCCGCGCCGGAGGGGCCGTCCAGGCTCTTCACGTCGGGCTTGAGCTGGATCAGGTAGCCGGAGACGAAGCGCGCCGCCAGGCCCAGATGGCGCAGCAGCTGCACCATCAGCCAGCCCGAATCGCGGCAGGAGCCGCTGGCCAGTTCGAGCGTCTGCTCGGGCGTCTGCACGCCGGGTTCCAGCCGCACCAGGTAGCGGATGTCGCGCTGCAGCCGCTGGTTGATGTAGACCAGGAAGTCGATGGTGCGTCGCGACTCGCGCGGCACGCTGTCGATCAGCGCCTGCAGCCGCGGGCCGGCCGGCTGGCGGGCCAGGTAGGGCGCCAGCTCCTGCTTGAGCCCGGCGTCGTAGTCGAAGGGGAAGTTCTCCGCCGACGGCTCGAGGAAGAAGTCGAACGGGTTGTAGACCGCCATCTCGGCGACCAGGTCCACCGTGATCTTCAGCTCGGTGGTGCGCTCGGGGAAGACCAGGCGGGCGTTGTAGTTGGCGAACGGATCCTGCTGCCAGTTGAGGAAGTGGTTGCCCGGCTCCACGCGCAGCGAGTACGACAGGATGGGCGTGCGGCAATGCGGCGCCGGGCGCAGGCGCACCACCTGCGGCGACAGGCCCACGCGGCGGTCGTAGCGGTAGTGGGTGACGTGGTTCAGCGCGACGTGGATGGCCACGGCTCCTCCTGGGGTCTTCGATCGGCACCGGCGATTGCAACTTCCAGGCCGGCACGGCGGCGAAGTATCGCCGCCGGTCGCGGCGGGTCGTCAGGGCTCGGCCTCGGCGGCGGGCGGCGGCGACCAGTGCCAGTAGCGACGGCGCACCTCGCGTTCGCAGCGGCCGGCCTCCGGCGGCTGGTCGCTGCGCCAGGTCCAGGCGCCGCAGTGGTCGCTGCGGCGCAGGGGGATGCCGCGGGCCGCGAAGCGATCGACCACCACGGGCGCCGGGTGGCCGAAGCGGTTGCGGTAGCCGACCTGGGCGATGGCGAGCGAGGGCGCCACCGCGTCCAGCCAGGCGTCGGTGGAGGAACTGCGGCTGCCGTGGTGGGCCACCAGCAGCACGTCGGCCGCCGGCGCGGCGCGGTCGCGCTGCAGCAGCGCCGCCTCCTGCGGCGCCTCCACGTCACCGGGCAGCAGCGCGCTGCGCTGCGCCCCGCGGATGCGCAGCACGCAGCTCAGCACGTTCGGCCGCGTGGCCGGGCCGGCCCGGGCGAGGTCGTCGGCGGCAGGATGCAGCCAGTCGAAGTGCACGCCGTCCCAGGTCCAGCCTTCGCCGGCCACACAGGGCCGGTGCACCGGCGCCCGGTCGCGCAGCGCATGCCCGGCCTCGAGCGAGCTGTGCAGCACGGCCACCGGCAGCGCCGCCATCACGCTGGCCGCGCCGCCGGCGTGGTCGCTGTCGCGGTGGCTGACCACCAGCGCGTCCAGCCGCGCCGGGCCGGTGGCGCGCAGCAGCGGCAGCAGCACCCGTTGGCCGGCGTCGCCCTCGCGACCGTACTGCGGCCCGGCGTCGTAGAGCAGCCGGTGCCGGGCCGTCGTGACCAGCACCGCACCGCCCTGGCCGACATCGGCCGCCTGCAGCTCGAAGGTTCCGGGCGGCGGCCGCGGCGGCAGCGGCCAGGCCAACGGCAGCACCAGCGGCAGCGCCAGCCCCCGCAACCGCCAGGGCCAGGGCAGCAGCGCAACCACCGCCGCCAGCAGCCCCAGCGCCTGCGCCCAGGCCGGGGCCGCCGGCACCGACAGCGCCGCCGCCGGCCAGGCGGCCAGCGGCTGCAGCAGCGCCAGCAGCCCCTGCACGCCCAGCGCGGCCAGGCTCCACAGCGGTGCCCACAGCGCACCGGCCAGCGCCAGCGGCGTGATCACCAGCGTCACCAGCGGGATGGCGACCAGGTTGGCGACGAAGCCGACCACCGACACCTGCTGGAAGAACAGCAGGGTCAGCGGCGCCAGGCCGAGGGTGGCGACGACCTGCGTGCGCAGGCCGTGGCGCACCACGCGGCCGACCGCGTGCAGGCGCGAGGGCGACCGCGCCGTCGCCGCCTCCGCGTTGCCGAGCATCAGCAGCCCGACCGCGGCGAACGACAGCCAGAAGCCGGGCTGCAGCAGGGCCCAGGGGTCGAGCCCCACCACCGCGAGCCCGGCGGCCAGCAGCACCAGCGGCCCCGGCCAGTCGCGCGCCGCCTGCGCCAGCAGCGCGGCCACCGCCAGCATCAGCACCGTGCGCTGCGCCGGCACGCCCCAGCCGGCCAGCAGCGCATACGCCAGCGCGCAGCCCACGCCGCCCCAGCGCGCCGCCACAGGCGCAGGCCAGCCCAAGCAGAGCGTCGCGCTGCAACGCCAGGCCCGGCCGATGGCCGCCGCGGCCAGCCAGGCCAGCAGGGTGATGTGCAGGCCGGAGATGGCGACCAGGTGCGCCACGCCGGTGCTGCGGAAGACCTCCCAGTCCTCGCGGTCGATCGCTGCCTGGTCGCCGATCGCCAGCGCCGCGACCACGCCGGCGAGCCGCGGGTCCGGCACCTGCCGGGCGATGGCGTCGCGCAGCGCCTGCCGGGCGCGCTCCACCGGCATGAAGGCGTCGCCGGACAGCCGTCGCGCCGGGTGGGCGCCGGCCGACCGCACATGGCCGGTGGCGCCAAGGCCGTTCTCGAACAGCCACAGCTCGCGGTCGAAGCCCTGCGGGTTGAGCGTGCCGTGCGGCCGCTTCAGCCGCACGGTGAAGCGCCAGCGCTGGCCGGCGGCAAGGGGGGCCTGCGGGTCGTCCAGCGCGGTGTCGTCGTGCCAGCCGCGCCACCAGCCCAGCCAGAGGCGCGGCGGCAGCGCCACCGGCCGGCCGGCCGCGTCGCGCGCCTGGTCCACCGCGAAGGCGAAGCGCACGCCGTCCGGCCCCTGCCGGGGCAGCGTGGCCACCGTGCCGACGATCACGAGGTCGCGCCCTTCCAGCGTGGGGTCCAGCTGCGCGGCCAGCCGCCAGGCGGCGCGCTGGTCGGTGCTGGCGGCGGCCAGCAGCGCCAGGGCCACCAGCCCTGCGGCCCAGCCGGCGGTGCGCCGTCGGGCGGCCCAGGCCAGCACCAGCGCCGCCACACCGAGCGCCAGGCCCGCCACCCGCGGCCCCGGCGCCAGCAGCGCAGGCTGCTGCAGCTGCCAAGCCACGCCGGCGCCCCAGGCCACGGCCAGCCCGCCCAGCCGCAGGGCGACCGCGGCGTCGCCGGGGTCGTCCTTCGCCGCGGTGGAGGCCCTGCCCCGTTCCATGGACGGCAGCCTGCCGGCGGGACCGGGTCGCCGTCAGCCCCTAGCAGGGCCGGCCCCGGCGCGCCGGCGGTGGCATGGAAGCTGCGATGCGGTCGCACCACGAACACCCCGGAGGAGCCCCGATGACCCCGCAAGACATCGCCCACGTCCAGCGCACCTTTGCCCTGGTGGCCCCCCAGGCGCCGGCCGTGGCGGCCCTGTTCTACCAGCGGCTGTTCGAGTTGGACCCGTCGCTGCGGCCGCTGTTCAGCACGGACCTCACCGAGCAGGGACGCAAGCTGATGGCCATGCTCGGCGCCGTGGTGGCCGGGCTGAACCACCTGGAGCGGCTGGTCCCGGTGGCGCAGGACCTGGCCCGGCGCCATGTGGGCTACGGCGTGCAGCCGGCGCATTACCAGACCGTGGGCGCCGCGCTGCTCGACACGCTGCAGCAGGGCCTCGGCGACGGCTTCACCCCCGAGGTGAAGGCCGCCTGGACGACGGCCTACACCACGCTGGCCGGCGTGATGGTGGCGGCGGCCCATCCCGACGCGCCGGCCTGAGCGGCCGCGCCGCCGGTGGGCGGCGGGTAGCATCGCGGGCCGTTCGCCATCCCGACGCCCGCCATGACGACCCCCGCTGCCAGCCCCCTCCCCCGAACAACGCCTGCAGGCCCTCGGCATCACGCTGCCCCCGGTGGCCGTGCCGGCCGCGGCCTACCAGCCCTTCGTGCAGACCGGCAACCTGGTCTTCCTGTCCGGCCACATCGCCAAGCGCGACGGCCAGCCCTGGGTCGGCCAGCTCGGGCTGACCATGACCACCGCCGAAGGCCAGCAGGCCGCGCGCGCCATCGCCATCGACCTGATGGGCACGCTGAAGGCCGCGGTGGGCGACCTCGGCCGCGTGCGCCGCATCGTCAAGCTGATGGGGCTGGTCAACAGCACCAACACCTTCACCGAGCAGCACCTGGTGGTCAACGGCGCCTCGACGCTGTTCGCCGACGTGTTCGGCGAGCGCGGCGCCCATGCCCGCAGCGCCTTCGGCGTGGCGCAGATCCCGACCGGGTCCTGCGTCGAGATCGAGCTGATCGCCGAGGTCCAATGATCGGGCGCGACAAACCGCTGCTCCTGGTCGGCCTGCTGCTGCCGCTGGCCGCGGTGGCGGCGGCGCTGGTGTCGCAGCACGTCTACGGGATGGAGCCCTGCCCCTGGTGCATCCTGCAGCGGCTGCTGTTCGTGCTGATCGCGCTGTGGTCGGCGGTGGGGCTGCTGCTGCGGCGCGCGGCCCGCGGCATGGGCGCCCTGGTGCTGCTGACGGCGGCCGGCGGCGTGGCCGCCGCGCTGTGGCAGCACTTCGTCGCCGCGGCCTCGCAGTCGTGCAACCTCACCTGGCCCGACCGGCTGCTGGCCTGGCTGCAGCTCGACGCCCTGCTGCCGGAGATCTTCCAGCCGCGGGCCAGCTGTGCCGATGCCGCGGTGTCGCTGCTCGGCGTGCCCTACGAGTTCTGGAGCCTGGCCCTGTTCGTGGCCCTGGGCGCCGTCGGCCTGGCGCTGCTGCGCCGGCGCCAGCCCTGACCTGCCACCGGCGATGATCGTCGTCCACCACCTGGAGAGGTCGCGCTCGCAACGCGTGCTGTGGCTGCTCGAAGAGCTGGGCCTGCCCTACGAGCTGAAGACCTACCGCCGCGACCCGAAGACGATGCTGGCGCCGCCCGAACTGCGCGCGGTTCACCCGCTGGGCAAGTCGCCGGTGATCACCGACGACGGGCTGACGCTGTCCGAGTCCGGCGCCATCCTCGAGTACCTGGCCGATCGTTACGCCGACCCGGCCTGGCGCCCGCCGCTGTCCACCGAGGCCGGCCGCCGCTGCAACCACTGGCTGCACTTCGCCGAGGGCTCGGCCATGCCGCCGCTGCTGATGACGCTGGTCTTCGACACGGTGGAGCGCCGCGCGCCCTTCCTCGTACGGCCGATCGCCAAGCGGATCGCGGCGCAGGTCAAGGCGGGCTTCATCCAGCCGAACATCCGCCGGCACCTGGACCACATGGAGGCGGCGCTGGCGTCGTCGGACTGGTTCGCGGGCGATGCGCCGACGATCGCGGACGTGCAGATGAGCTTTGTCGTCGAGGCGTCGGCGGTTCGCTCGGGTTTCGACCGCCATCCACGGCTGCGCGCGTACCTGGAGCGGATGCGGGCACGGCCGGCGTATCGGCGGGCGGTCGAGAAGGGTGGGCCGGTGGTGTTCGGATGAGGTCATCGTGGCCGTGAGGGCGCTGCCGCAACGGGCCTGTTTTTGCGATGCAGCCCGTGGGCCTGCGCGGGCCCATGCGGCGTCGCTGCGCTCCCCTACAGCAGGCAGTGTGGGCACGAGGTGCCTTCGGGCTTGCAAGCGAGCGAAGCGAAGCGGCGCGGACCCAGACACGAGCTTGGTCGGAAGCCGGCAGCGCGTGAGTGTCAGACGCCCTTGCAGACTGAGGCAGGGCCTGGTGGCCGGCAGAAACCGGAGCGACAAGCGGGCCCCGTCATCCAGTTCGAGAGCGAAATCGGATGTTGTGTTGAAGGCCCTTTTCTTTGGTTCCTTTCTTTTGGGCCACCAAAAGAAAGAACCGCGGGTGTGGGCCGCGCAGGCCCACGGGCTGCCCCGCAAAGAAGCTCGAACCGCAGCGCGAAGAGCCCCAGAGGCTCCTAGCTCAGGCCCCCACCACCCGCTGCGGCTTCGGAAACCCCTCCACCTTCTTCCCCTTGCGCGCCCGCTTCCCCACATGCGAGGCCAACGCAACCCCCTTCAGCTCCTCCTCCTTCGCTTTCGCCGAACGGCCGAGACCCAGCACCCGCAAGGCATGCGCAAAGGTGGCCACCGAGACCAAGGGGTCGCTCTCGTCGACGTCCATCAGCGTCAACCCACGGCCGCCGCCCGGCTGCACCTTCAGCTCCGCCAGCGGGAAGACCAGCAGCCGACCGCCCATCGACAGGCAGGCCACCTCGCTGTGGCCGGCGGCGCGCGGCACCGGGGGCAGCAGGTGCTCCTGGGGCTCCAGCGTCAGGAAGGACTTGCCGCCGCGCTGGCGGCTCATCAGGTGAGCCACCTCGGCCTGCAGGCCGAAGCCGCCGGTGTTGGCCAGCAGCAGCAGCTGGGTCGGCGGACCGGCGAAGTAGTGCGCCGCCTGGGTGCCGGACTCCAGGTCGATCAGGCTGGTGATCGGCTGGCCGTCGCCGCGCCCGCCGGGCAAGGCCGCCACGGCCACCGTGTAGACCCGGCCGTTGCTGCCGAAGACCAGCAGCGGGTCCACGGTGCGGCAGGCGAAGGTGCCGTACAGGCCATCGCCCGACTTGAACTGCAGCGCGGTCGCGTCCACCTCGTGGCCCTTCAAGGCGCGCACCCAGCCCTTGAGGCTGACCACCACCGTCACCGGCTCGTCGACCACCTTCACCTCGGCCACCGCGCGCTTGTCCTCCTGGATCAGCGTGCGGCGGTCGTCGCCATGGGCCTTGGCGTCGGCCTCGATCTCCTTGACGACGGTGCGCTTCAGCGCGGCCGGGCTGCCGAGGATGTCGGCCAGCTTCTTCTCGTCCTCGCGCAGGCTCGACAGCTCCTGCTCGATGCGGATGGCCTCCAGCCGCGCCAGCTGGCGCAGCCGGATCTCCAGGATGTCCTCGGCCTGGCGGTCGCTCAAGGCGAAGCGGGCGATCAGCGCGGCCTTGGGCTCCTCGGCCTCGCGGATGATGCGGATCACCTCGTCGATGTTCAGCAGCACCAGCTGCCGGCCTTCGAGCACGTGGATGCGGTCCTGCACCTTGGCCAGCCGGTGGCGGGTGCGGCGCTCCACCGTCGCCAGGCGGAAGCCGATCCACTCGGTCAGCACCTGGCGCAGGCCCTTCTGCACCGGCCGGCCGTCGCGGCCGACCATGGTCATGTTGACCGGGGCGGTGGTCTCGAGGCTGGTCTGCGACAGCAGCAAGTTGACCAGCTCGGCCTGCGGCACGCGGCTGGTCTTGGGCTCGAAGACCAGCCGCACCGCGGCGTCCTTGCTCGACTCGTCGCGCACGGTGTCGAGCACGTTGAGCATCGCGCCCTTCAATTGCAGCTGCTCGGCGCTGAGCGCCTTCTTGCCCAGCTTGACCTTGGGGTTGGTCAGCTCCTCGATCTCCTCCAGCACCCGCTGCGCGGACACGCCGGGCGGCAGCTCGGTGACCACCAGCTGCCACTGCCCGCGCGCCAGGTCCTCGACCTTCCAGCGCGCGCGCACCTTGAGCGACCCGCGGCCGGTGCGGTAGGCCTCGCGCACGTCGGCCGCCGCGCTGATGAGCTGGCCGCCGCCGGGGAAGTCCGGGCCGGGCAGCAGCGCGAACAGCGCGTCGTCGCTGAGCCCCTCGTCCTTGAGCAGCGCGACCGCCGCCGCGGCCACCTCGCGCAGGTTGTGGCTGGGGATCTCGGTGGCCAGGCCGACGGCGATGCCCGAGGCGCCGTTGAGCAGCACGAAGGGCAGTCGCGCCGGCAGCAGCCGCGGCTCTTCCGTGGAGCCGTCGTAGTTGGGCACGAAGTCCACCGTGCCCTCGTCGATCTCGTCGAGCAGCAGGCGGGTGATGGGCGCCAGCCGGGCCTCGGTGTAGCGCATGGCCGCGGCCGAGTCGCCGTCGCGAGAGCCGAAGTTGCCCTGGCCGTCGATCAGCGGGTAGCGCTGCGCGAAGTCCTGCGCCATGCGCACCAGCGCGTCGTAGGCCGCCTGGTCGCCGTGCGGGTGGAAGCGGCCGAGCACGTCGCCGACCACGCGCGCGCTCTTCACCGGCTTGGCGCCGCCCGGGGTGCTGAAGGCCAGCCCCATGCGGAACATCGAGTACAGGATGCGCCGCTGCACCGGCTTCGCACCGTCGGCCACGTCCGGCAGCGCGCGGCCCTTGACCACCGACAGCGCGTACTCCAGGTAGGCGCGCTCGGCGTAGTCGGCCAGCGTGATGGCGTCGGTGGGCTCGGGGGCAGGTCGCTGAAGAGGTCGGACATCGGGTGAAGGACGGGGGACGCGGGCGCGGCGCCGCGGCAAAGCGCGCGAGTTTAGGGCCAGCCCACGGCGCCCCGGGGGCGTCCCGGAGGCACAGGCCTTGCCCGATTCTCGCCATGCATCCCCGCGCAAGGAGCCCCGCATGAACACCCTGGTCGTCGTGGCGGACGAAGCCATCGCCCGCATCCTCGAACTGCCGCCCAAGGGCGGCGAACTGACACCGGTCGAAGAGCTGACCGACCCCGACGCGCACATGAACCGCGCCGACGCCCGCCGCGACGCCCACGGCCGTCGCGCCGGCGGCGGCACCCAGCGCGGCGACGGCCGCGCGCCGCACGCGCTGATGAGCGCCACCAACACCACCGCGTCGGCCGGCGACGACGAACTGCACAAGGAAGCGCAGGGCTTCGCCCGGCGCGTGTCCGAACGGTTGACCGAGCTGCACCAGGAAAGGCGCTACGACAGCCTGCACCTGGTGGCGGCGCCGCGCTTCCTGGGCACCCTGCGGCGCGAACTGAAGCCCGAGGTGGAGCGCACCGTGGTGGCGTCGATCAACAAGGACCTGGTGCACCTGGGCAACGACGAGATCACCCAGCGCGTGCTCCACGGCGGCGCCGGCTGAGGCCACCGGTCGAGCGGCCCCGGCACCACCGGTCGTCCCTGCCGCACGGCTGGCACAGGCCGTGCAAGCGCTCCCCCGTTCCCACCGAACGGAGAGCCGCGATGAAGCTGATGGACCACCCGGTGTTCCGGCGCTTCTGGTACCCGACGCTGTCGCTGGCGTCGCTGCAGGCCGGGCCGCAGGCCTTCACGCTGCTCGGCGAGCGGGTGGTGCTGTGGCTGACGGCGGACGGCCGGCCGGCGGCGGTGCACGACCGCTGCCCGCACCGCTCGGCCCGGCTGTCGGTGGACAGTGCGGTGGTGAACGGCGACCTGCGCTGCGGCTACCATGGCTGGCAGTTCGGCGCCGACGGCCGCTGCACCTCGATCCCGCAGCTGGGCGGCGAGGTGCCGCCCGATGCGCGCAACCGCGTCAAGGCCTACCGCTGCGAGGCGCGCTACGGCTTCGCCTGGGTGTGCCTTTCGGAGGAGCCGCTGCTCGACATCCCCGTCGTCCGCCATGCCGACGACCCGGCCTTCCGCCAGGTCTTCGAGTACGAGGAGGACTGGGCGGCCAACATGCTGCGGGTGTGCGAGAACGCGCTGGACCTGGCGCATGTCAGCTTCGTGCACCGCGCCACCATCGGCGAGGAGCACCGGCCGGTGGCGCCGCGGCTGACCCTGCGGCCGCTGGAGCAGGGCGTGCACTTCACCTGCCAGCTGCCGGTGGCCAACCCCGAGCCGCAGCAGCGCAACCTGCGCATCGCCGAGGCCGAGACGCTGCGCACGGTGGACATCCGCTGGTACGCGCCCTGCACCTTCGTGCTGCACTTCACCTACCCCAACGGGCTGGTGCACCAGATCGTCGGCTTCGCCACGCCGATCGACGACGGGCATGTGCGGCGCATCCAGTTCGCCTACCGCAGCGACCGGGAGGCGGACGCGCCGGCCGAGAGCGTGGCCCGCTTCGACCGCCAGGTCGGCGCCGAGGACCGGCGCATCCTGGAGAGCTGCGACCCCGACTTCCCGCTGCACACCACCGCCGAGGCCCACATGGTGCTGGACCGGCCGGGCATCACCATGCGCGAGGTGGTCAAGGCGCTGATCCTCGAGCACGACCCCGAGCGCGAGCGCCTGCGTGCGGAGTTGGGCGGGGGACGGCGCCAGGCCGCCTGAGCGAGGGTCAGGCCCGGCGCCAGACCCGCGGCGGCAGCAGCACCAGGCCGATGGCCAGCAGGATGAGCAGCACGGCGGCGCCGTCCTGCCAGTGCAGCGCCTCGCCGAGGAAGAAGGCGCCGGAGCCGATGCCCAGCACCGGGATCAGCATGACGCTGATGCTGGACGCCACCGGCGGCAGCGTGCGCGCCAGGTACAGCCAGGCCGGCTGGCAGTAGCCGAAGACCAGCAGCCCGTTGTAGAGCGTGGCCCAGATTGCCGGCCAGGTCACCGGGCCCCAGCGGGCGGCCTCCAGCGGCACCGCCAGCGCCCACACGCCGACGGTGGTGAGCACCGTCATCCACAGCGACAGCGTCAGCACGTGGGCGTCGGTGCGGGCGTCGCGCATCTGCCGCGTGCCCACCGCCCACACCGCCGCGGCGCCCAGCACGACGAGCGCGGCCACCGGGGCGCCGCTGAGCCGGGTCACCTCGTGCCACAGCAGCAGCAGCACCGCCAGCCCGGTGGCCGCCACGCCCAGCACCTGCGGCCGGCTGAGCCGTTCGCCGCGATGCCAGCCCCACAGCGCGCTAAACACCGGCATGGTGTAGCCGAGGATGGCCGCCCGGCCCGAACTGAGGTGCGGCAGCGCCAGCATCAGCAGCACGTGCCAGGCGAACATGTTGGTGACGAACAGCCGGCCGACCAGCGCCCACTCGCGGCGCGGCAGCCGCAGCGGCACCTTCAGCCAGACCAGCGCCAGCGCCAGGCAGGGCAGGCCAATGAGCAGCGACAGGCCGCGGAAGGTCAGCGGCGGCAGCCCCTGGACGCCCACCTTCATCACCGGCCAGTTGAAGCCCCAGACCAGGGTGAGCACGAGCAGCACCGCCGCATGGCGCGGCGACAGACCGGACCTCATGCGGCCCTCACCCGGCACGCGGCGGCGTGGCGGGGGGCGGCGGGTCGTCCGGCGCCGCTTCCCGGCTGAACAGGTCCCACACCGACAGGAAGATGGCGGCCACCACCGGCCCCAGCACGAAGCCGTTCAGGCCGAGCAGGGCGATGCCGCCGACGGTGGAGATCAGCACCAGGTAGTCCGGCAGCTTGGTGTCCTTGCCGACGAGGACGGGGCGCAGCACGTTGTCCACCAGCCCGATGACCAGCACGCCGAAGGCGACCAGCGCCACGCCCTGCCACACCGCGCCGGTCGCCAGCAGGTACACCGCCACCGGCACCCAGACCAGCCCGGCACCCACCGCCGGCAGCAGCGACAGGAAGGCCATCACCACGCCCCACAGCAGCGCGGCGTGGATGCCCAGCACCCAGAAGGCCAGCCCGCCCAGCGCGCCCTGCGTCACCGCCACCACCACGTTGCCCTTCACGGTGGCGCGGATGACGGTGGTGAACTTGTCGAACAGCACCCGCTTGTCGCCCTCGCGCAGCGGCAGCCGGGCGGCGATGCCGCGCCGCAGCCGCCGCCCGTCGCGCAGCAGGAAGAAGGCGAGGTACAGCATGATGAAGAAGTCGATCACCAGGTCGAGCGTGCTCTGGCCGAAGGTGAGCAGCCGGCTGGCGACGAACTGGCTGGCGCGGCCGAAGCTCTCCGCCGCCCGGCGCTGGATCTCGGCCACGTCGGACAGGCCGAAGCGGGCCAGCAGGTCCTGCAGCGGCGACGGCAGCGCCTGCAGAACGCTCTTGGCGTAGGCGCCGAAGTCGATCTGGCCCGACTGCACCGCCGCCACCACACGCGCGCCCTCCTGCACGAGCGAGGTGACCAGCAGCACCAGCGGCAGCACGACGATGACCAGCACCAGCGCCAGCGTGATCAGCGCGGCCCAGTTCTCGCGGCCGTTCAGGCGCTGGCACAAGCGGCGGTGCACCGGGGCGAACAGGATGGCGACGATGGTCCCCCACAGCACCGCGCCGTAGAACGGCAGCAGCACCCAGAAGAAGGCCAGGGTGACGATCACCAGCAGCCAGATGAGCGCCCGCTGCTGCAGGCCGGGGGAATGGATGGGGCGCGAGGGCTTCATGCGGGCGGGAATGGGCTGCGGCCCCGGTGCAATGCCGGTGCCCGGGCGGGAGGGTAGCCCGGATTGCCGGACCCGGCCGCCGTCAGCGCTCGCGGGCGCTCGCGGCCGCCGGGGCGGCGGCGCCCTCCAGCCGCTGCTGCAGCAGGCCGGCGTACAGCGCCAGCACGCGCTCGATGTGCTGCAGCGTGTTCGGCGGCGCCTGGTTGCCCTGGCGCTTCACCGCGCCCTCGCCGGCATTCCAGGCCGCCAGCGCCAGGTCCAGCCGGCCGAAGCGGGCGATCAGGTCGGACAGCAGCCGCGCGCCGGTGTGGATGTTGATGCGCGGGTCGAGCAGCCGCTCGGCCGCCGGTTTGCGCTTTTCTTCCGCGGTGGCCACGGTGTTGGCGGTGGTCGGCATGATCTGCATCAGGCCGAGCGCGCCCATCTGGCTGCGCGCCTGCGGGTCGAAGCGGCTCTCGACGGCGATCAGCGCCTTCAGCAGGTCGGGGTCGACGCCGTGCGCCTGCCCAGCCTCCTGGAGCCAGGGCGCGATCGCGCGCACCTGCGGGGCGTTGTCCAGCCACTGCAGCATGCGCGGCGCCGGCAGGCCGGCCACGCGCGAGGCCGGCCACACCGCGCGCGGCAGCGCCGGACGTTCGGCGAGCGTGACGGGCAGGGGGGCGGACGGCGTGGCGAACGCCACCAGCGCCTCCTCGGTGGCCGGCGCCGGCGGTTCGTCCGCACGGGCGGCCGTGCCCGCGAACAACAGCGCGACGGCCAGCAGGCCTGCGCCCGTCATTCGGACAGTTCGGCGCCGGCGTCGCGGCGCGCGTCGAATTCCCGGTCCAGCAGGCTCATCACGATCAGGGACTCCCAGCGACCATCGTCCAGCCGCACGCTTTCGCGCAGGCGGCCTTCCTCGACAAAACCCTCGCTGGCATAGAGCGCGAGGGCGCGGATGTTGGCCGACTTGACGTCCAGCCAGAAGCGATGGGCCTTGAGGTCGCGGAAGGCCATGCGCTTGAGCAGGCGCACGCAGTCGCGGCCCAGACCCTGTCCTTTCGGCTGCAGGACGATGCGCTTGAGCTCCACGCTGTGGTGCGGGTTGCGGCAGCCCTGCAGGATGATGAAACCGGCCGAAGCGAAATCCGGGCCGGCCTCGACGATGAAGTGCCGAAAGTCCGGGAAGCGTACCGCACCTTCGTGCTGCGTCCGCTCCCATGGGGTGATGAAGGGGCGGTTCTGCGCGTCCTGCTCCACGCCGATGACGAACTCGAGGTCGGACAGCATGGTCGGCCGCAGCCTCACCCGAGGCTCGGCCAGCGCCAAGGGGCTCAAACGTCCACCTCGACGGCGTCGCCGTGCAGTTCCATCAGCTCGCGGCGGGCGGCCGCCTCGCCCTTGCCCATCAGCTTGGTCATGGCGCCGACGGTGGCGGGAAAGTCGAGCCGGCCGTAGGCCACCGGCAGCAGGCGACGGGTGTCGGGCGCCAGCGTGGTCTCCCACAGCTGCTCGGCGCTCATCTCGCCCAGGCCCTTGAAGCGGCTGATGCTCCACGAGCCCTCGCGGGCGCCCTCCTTGCGCAGCTTGTCGAGGATGGCGGTGAGCTCGCCCTCGTCCAGCGCATAGAGCTTGGCCGCCGGCTTCTTGCCGCGCGCCGGCGCGTCGACGCGGAACAGCGGCGGCTTGGCCACGTACAGGTGGCCGCGCTCGATCAGCTTGGGGAAGTGGCGGAAGAACAGGGTCAGCAGCAGCACCTGGATGTGCGAGCCGTCGACGTCCGCGTCGCTGAGGATGCAGACCTTGCCGTAGCGCAGCTGCGTCAGGTCGGGGTTAGCGTCGGGGCCGTGCGGGTCCACGCCGAGCGCCACCGCGATGTCGTGGATCTCGTTGTTGGCGAACAGCCGGTCGCGGTCGACCTCCCAGGTGTTGAGCACCTTGCCGCGCAGCGGCAGCACCGCCTGGGTCTCCTTGTCGCGGCCCATCTTGGCCGAGCCGCCGGCCGAGTCGCCCTCGACCAGGAACAGCTCGTTGAGGGTGATGTCCTTGCTCTCGCAGTCGGTCAGCTTGCCGGGCAGCACGGCCACGCCCGAGCCCTTGCGCTTCTCCACCTTCTGGCTGGCGCGCTGCCGCGTCTGCGCCTGCTTGATGACCAGCTCGGCCAGCTTGCGGCCGAAGTCCACGTGCTGGTTCAGCCACAGCTCGAGGCCCGGCTTGACGTAGGTGGAGACCAGCCGCAACGCGTCGCGCGAGTTCAGCCGCTCCTTGGTCTGGCCCTGGAACTGCGGGTCCAGCACCTTGGCCGACAGCACGAAGCTGGCGCGCGAGAACACGTCGTCGGGCATCAGCTTGACGCCCTTGGGCAGCAGCGAGTGCATCTCGATGAAGCCCTTGACCGCACCGAACAGGCCGTCCTTCAGGCCGGCCTCGTGGGTGCCGCCGGCCACCGTGGGGATCAGGTTGACGTAGCTCTCGCGCAGCAGCGGGCCTTCCTCGGTGAAGGCCACGCACCAGGCGGCGCCCTCGCCCTCGGCGAAGTTCTCGGTCTCGTTGCTGCCGGCGTGGCGCTCGCCCTCGAACAGCGGGATCAGCGGGTCGGCGGGCAGGCTCTGCAGCAGGTAGTCGCGCAGGCCGCCCTTGTACAGCCACGCCTGCTGGTCGTTCGTCTTCTCGTGCTTCAGCGTGACGGTCACGCCCGGCATCAGCACCGCCTTGCTGCGCAGCAGGTGCGTCAGCTCCTGCTTGGGCAGCTCGACGGCGTCGAAGTACTTCGGGTCGGGCCAGACGCGCACCGTGGTGCCCTGCTTGCGGTCGCCCGCCGCCGCCTTGCGCACCTGCAGGGGCTCGACCACCGCGCCGGCGGAGAAGGCCAGCGTCGCCACCTGCCCGTCGCGCCACACCGTCACCTGCAGCCGGGTCGCCAGCGCGTTGGTCACGCTGACGCCCACGCCGTGCAGGCCGCCGGAGAAGCTGTAGGCGCCGCCCGCGCCCTTGTCGAACTTGCCGCCGGCGTGCAGCCGGGTGAAGACGATCTCCAGCACCGGCACGCCTTCGTCGGGGTGCAGGCCGAAGGGGGATGCCGCGGCCGTCGTCCTCCACGCTCACCGAGCCGTCGTCGTGCTGGGTCACCGCGATGCGCCGGCCATGCCCGGCCAGCGCCTCGTCGGCCGCGTTGTCGATCACCTCCTGCACCACGTGCAGCGGGTTGTCGGTGCGGGTGTACATGCCGGGTCGCTGCTGCACCGGCTCCAGGCCCTTGAGGACGCGGATCGACTCCTCTGCGTAGGTGGGGGGACTGCTTGCTCGCCATGGCGGCGGATTCTAGGAGGTGGCCCCTGCCGACCCTGGAGTCGCCGCGGTGGCGGCAGCGGCGCCGCCTTTTGGCTACAGTGGCTTGATGAGCGCCCTGACCGCCACGCCGCCCCGCCTGTCGATGACCCAGGTGCTGCTCTGCGGCGCCGCGGTGGTGACGCTGTCGATGGGCATCCGCCACGGCTTCGGCCTGTTCCTGCAGCCGATCACCACCGACCGCGGCTGGACGCGCGAGGCCTTCGCCTTCGCGCTCGCGGTGCAGAACCTGGCCTGGGGCCTGGCCGGCCCGGTGGCCGGCATGGTGGCCGACCGCTGGGGCGCCTACCGCGTGCTGCTGGTGTGCGGCGTGCTGTACGCGCTGGGCCTGGCCGGCATGGCGCTGTCGGCGTCGACGCTGGGCTTCCTCGGCTCGGCCGGGCTGCTCATCGGCCTGGCGCAGTCGGGCTGCACCTATGCGGTGATCTACGGCGTCATCGGCCGCAACGTGGCGCCGGAGAAGCGCTCCTGGGCGATGGGCATTGCCGCGGCGGCCGGCTCCTTCGGCCAGTTCCTGATGGTGCCGGTGGAAAACGGCCTGATCAGCGCCTTCGGCTGGCAGGACGCGCTGCTCATCCTCGGCGCCTGCAGCCTGGCGATCCTGCCGCTGGCGTTCGGCCTGCGCGAGCCCGGACTCGACGGCGCGGCCCGGCGAGGCGGCCAGAGCGTGACGGCGGCGGTGCGCGAGGCCTTCGCCTACCCCAGCTTCCTGCTGCTCACGGCCGGCTACTTCGTCTGCGGCTTCCAGGTGGTCTTCATCGGCGTGCACCTGCCCAGCTACCTGAAGGACAACGGGCTGTCGCCGCAGGTGGCGACGGTCGCGCTGGCACTGATCGGCCTGTTCAACGTCTTCGGCACCTTCGCCGCCGGCCTGCTGGGCCAGCGCCTGGCCAAGCGCCACATCCTGGCCGGCATCTACCTGGCGCGCGCGGTGGTCATCGTGATCTTCCTGTGGCTGCCGCTGTCGCCGGCCACGGTCTACGTCTTCGCCGCGGTGATGGGCTTGCTCTGGCTGTCCACCGTGCCGCCGACCAACGCCGCCATCGCGCAGATCTTCGGCGTGCAGTACCTGTCGATGCTGGGCGGCTTCGTCTTCCTCAGCCACCAGGTGGGCAGCTTCCTCGGCGTCTGGCTGGGCGGGCGGCTGTACGACGCCACGGGCAGCTACGACGTCGTGTGGTGGATCGCGGTGGCGCTGGGCATCTTCGCCGCGCTGGTCAACCTGCCGGTGCGCGAGACGCCGATCGACCGGTCGGTGCGCCCGGCGATGGCCTGACGGGAGGGCCGCCGAAATGACCCGCCGCAGCCGCCTCGGCCTGTGGAGCGTCGCCGCGCTGGCGCTGGCCGCCGTCTTCGCCAGCTACCTGCGCCCGGACCTGATGATGACGCTGGCCAACCAGGTCTGGGCCTGCTTCTGATGCCGCCGCCGATGGCGAACGACCGGCCCCTGTCGGTGGTCATCACCGGCGCCTCCGACGGCATCGGCGCCGAGCTGGCTCGGCAGTGGGCCGCGCGGCGTGGCGCCGGCCTGGCGGTGGTGCTGGCCGCGCGCGACGAGACGCGGCTGCAGCAGGTGGCCGCCGTCTGCCGGGCCCACGGCGCCACCGCCCACGTGCAGCGCTGCGACGTCGGCGTGCAGGCCGACTGCCGCGCGCTGGTGGACGCGGCGCTGGCCGCCTGCGGCCGGCTCGACGTGCTGGTCAACAACGCCGGCCGCTCGGCCCACGCGCGGCTGGACGAGGTGGTCGACCTCGGCTGGTACGAGGACCTGATGCGCGTCAACCTCTGGGGCGGCGTGTGGACCACGCGGGCCGCACTGCCCGCGCTCAAGGCCAGCCGCGGCCGGGTGGTCGCGGTGTCCAGCGTCGCCGGGCTGGTCGGCGTGCCGGGCCGCACCGCCTACAGCGCCACCAAGTTCGCGCTCAACGGCTTCTTCGAATCGCTGCGGGTGGAGCTGGTGGAGCACGGTGTCGGCGTCACCCTGGCCTACCCCGGCGTCGTGGCCACCGAAATCCGCCGCCGCGGCTACGGTCCCGACGGCCGGCCGGCCGGCAAGAGCGGGCTGGACGAATCGAAGGCGATGCCGGTGGACGTCTGCGCCCGCCGGCTGCTCGACGGCATCGAACGCGGCGAGCGCGACGTCTTCTTCGACGCCCGCACCCGGCTGGGCCGCTGGCTCAAGCTGATCGCGCCGGGCCGGGTCGACCGCATCGCCCTGCAGGCGCTGAACCGCCATGCACCCGGACGCTGAAGGCTTGCCGCCGCCGTCGGACTGGGTGACGCGGTGGGCCGCCCGCTGGCCGGCGGGCGCGCGGGTGCTCGACCTGGCCTGCGGGCGGGGCCGCCACGCGCGCTGGCTGGCCGCGCGCGGCCTCGCGGTGACGGCGGTGGACCGCAACGCCGACGCGCTGGCCGGCCTGGACGGGATCGCCGAGACGCTGTGCGCCGACCTGGAAGCCCCCGGCCCCTGGCCGCTGGCCGGCCGCCGCTTCGACGCGGTGGTGGTGACGAACTACCTCTGGCGCCCGCGCCTGGCGGACGTGCTGACCCACGTGGCCGAGGGCGGCTGGTGGCTGCACGAAACCTTCGCCCTCGGGCAGGCGCACATCGGCAAGCCGTCCAATCCGGACTTCCTGCTGGCGCCCGGCGAACTGGTGGAAGTGGCCGCCGCGGCCGGCCTGCGCGTGGTGGCCTACGAGGACGGCGTGCTGACCGGGCCCGAGCGCTTCGTGCAGCGCATCGCCGCGGTGCGCGAGCCGGCGTCCACCGCCGCCGCACCGCCGCGTTATCCCCCTGTGAGCGCCGGCCCGGCGCCGGGCGGCCGCCCCCGGGGCCGCCGCTAGAATCCCACGATTGCAAGGACCCTCCCCCGATGAAACCGATTGCGGGCAGCATCGTCGCCCTGGTGACGCCGATGCACGATGACGGCAGCGTCGACTTCGACGCATTGCGCCGCCTGGTCGACTGGCACATCGCCGAAGGCACCGACGTGATCGGCGTCGTCGGCACGACGGGCGAGTCGCCCACGGTGTCGGTCGAGGAACACCGCGACATCATCCGCGTCACGGTGGAACAGGTCGCCGGCCGGGTGCCGGTGATGGCCGGCTGCGGTGCCAACTCGACGGCCGAGGCCATCGAGCTGTCGCGCTACGCCAAGTCGGTGGGCGCGGACTGCACGCTGCAGGTGGTGCCCTACTACAACAAGCCGACGCAGGCCGGCATGCTGGCCCACTTCAAGGCCATCGCCGAGGCGGTGGACATCCCGGTGGTGCTCTACAACGTGCCCGGCCGCACCGGCGCGGACATGCTGCCGGAGACCCTCCTCAAGGCGGCCCAGCTGCCCGGCATCATCGGCGTCAAGGAGGCCACCGGCCTCATCGACCGCGCCTGCTGGCTGATCAAGCACGCGCCCAAGGGCTTCGCCATCTACTCGGGCGACGACCCGACGGCGGTCGCACTGATGCTGCTCGGCGGCCGCGGCAACGTCAGCGTGACCGCCAACGTGGCGCCACGCGCCATGGCCGAGCTGTGCCGCGCCGCGATGGCGGGCGACGCCCGGCGTGCCGCCGACATCCACCTCGGACTGATGGACCTGCACCGACAGCTGTTCGTCGAACCCAACCCGATCCCGGTGAAGTGGGCCATGGCCCGCATGGGCCTGTGCGGCCCGGCGCTGCGCCTGCCGCTGACGCCGCTCGACGCGGCGGCCCAGCCGGCGGTGGAGCAGGCGCTGCGCGGCTGCGGCCTGCTCTGAGGCCGTCCCGCGCCGGCCCACCCTTTTCAACGTTCCGCTGGAGATGCGCCTCTTGGACCTTGCCCGCCTTCGCCGTGCCCCGTTCTGCCGACAGGGCCTCGTGGCCCTGCTGCCCGTGGCGCTGTTCGCCCTGGCTGGCTGCGGCAGCCTCACCTTCTCCGGCGACAAGCTCGACTACCGCAGCGAAGCCAAGAAGACCGGCAACACGCTGGAGGTGCCGCCCGACCTGACGCAGCTGTCGCGCGACAGCCGCTACGCGCCGCAGGGCGGCGCCGTCAGCGCCACCAGCTACCAGGCGGCGGTCGCCGCCGCGCAGCCCAGCACCGCGGCACCGACCACGACCGCCGTCGCCACCCAGAGCGCCGGCGACGTGCGGCTGGAGCGGGTGGGCGGCCAGCGCTTCCTGGTCACCAGCCGCACGCCGGAACAGCTGTGGCCGCAGCTGCGCACCTTCTGGAGCGAGCGCGGCTTCACGCTGTCCACCGACAGCCCGGACGTCGGCATCCTGGAGACGGACTGGGCCGAGAACCGCGCCAACATCCCGCAGGACATGATCCGGCGCACGCTGGGCCGGGTGATCGACAACCTGTACTCCAGCGGCCTGGTCGACCGCTTCCGCACCCGCGTCGAGCGCGGCCCCAACGGCACCGAGGTCTACATCAGCCACCGCGGCATGGAAGAGGTGGTCACCGGCCCGCTGCGCGACAACGCCCGCTGGCAGGCGCGGCCGAGCGACCCGACGCTGGAAGGCGAACTGCTGTCGCGGCTGATGGTCTTCCTCGGCGGCAAGGAGGAGGAGGCCAAGCGCCAGGTGGCCGTCACCGCCCAGCCGCAACCGG
The DNA here is from genome assembly GCF_024666615.1 of Aquabacterium sp. J223. Classification (NCBI taxonomy): domain Bacteria; kingdom Pseudomonadati; phylum Pseudomonadota; class Betaproteobacteria; order Burkholderiales; family Sphaerotilaceae; genus Aquabacterium; species Aquabacterium sp. J223. Next base: position 3,915,890 of record NZ_CP088297.1, read on the forward strand.
CCGCCGCGCAGCGCGCCCAGCTGGTCGGCGGCGCCGCCGCGCTGCGCCTGGACGAGCCTTTCGAGCGGGCCTGGCGCCGCGTCGGCCTGGCGCTGGACCGCGGCGGTTTCACCGTCGAGGACCGCGACCGCAGCAGCGGCCTGTACTACGTGCGCTACGTCGAGACCGCGTCGCCGGTGCCGGCGCAGGACAAGGGCTTCCTGTCGCGCCTGTTCACCTTCGGCAAGAAGGACGACCCGTCGCAGCTGCTGCGCTACCGCATCGCGGTGCAGGCCAGCGGCGCCGACGCGACCACCGTCGCGGTGCAGAACGCCCAGGGCCAGCCGGACAGCGGCAGCGTCGCCCAGCGCATCGCCACCCAGCTCGTCGACCAGTTGAAGTGACCGAGGTCCCCGCGGGGACCGAGGCCGTCACATGACCTTGCGTTTTTGCAGCCTGGGCAGCGGCAGCGGCGGCAACGCCACGCTGGTCGAGGGCTTCGACGGGCTGCGGCACCAGCGGCTGCTCATCGACTGCGGGCTGTCGCTGCGCGAGCTGTCGCGCCGGCTGGGCGAACGCGGGCTGGCGCCGGCGCAGCTCGACGCGGTGTTCATCACCCACGAGCACAGCGACCACGTCGGCGGCCTGCGCACGCTGATGCGCCGCCATCGCGTGCCGGTGTGGACGGCCGAGGGCACCGCCCGCGCAGTGTGGGGCGACGACCTGCCGCCGCAGGGTCTGCACGTCGCCCGCGACGGCGAGTGCATCGACCTCGGGCTGCTGGTGATCGAGCCGTTCGCGGTGCCGCACGACGCGGCCGAGCCCCTGCAGCTGACGGTGCACGACGGCGCCAGCCGCCTCGGCGTGATGACCGACATCGGCCACATCACCTCGCGCATGGTGCAGGCGCTGTCGCGCTGCGAGGCGCTGCTGCTGGAGTGCAACCACGAGCTCGACCTGCTGCACGGCGGGCCCTACCCGTGGTTCCTCAAGCGGCGCATCGCCGGCCCTCGCGGCCACCTGGCCAACCATGACGCGGCGGCCTTGCTCGCCGACTGCCGCCACGCCGGCCTGCGCCATGTCGTCGCCGCCCACCTGAGCGACTGCAACAACCGCCCGGCGCTGGCGCAGACGGCGCTGGCCGGCGCCCTGCACTGCCGGGCCGACGACATCGTGGTGGCCGACCCGCGCACGGGCTGCGGCTGGCTGTCGCTGCGCTGAGCCCGCTGTCCCGCCGGCCATGAAAAAAGCCGCCCGCAGGCGGCTTCTCGCGTCAGCGCCCCGGGGGGCGCCTCATGCTCACTTGCTGGCGGCAGCGTCGGCGGCCGGGGCGGCGGCCGCGGACGCGGCAGCATCGGCGGCGGGCGCCGAGGCGGCGGCTTCGGCCGGCGCCGGGGCGGGCGCGGGGGCCGGGGCAGCGACCGGCGCGGGGGCCGGGGCCGGGATCTCTTCCTTCTTGCCGCAGGCGGCGAGGGCGACGGTGGCGACCAGGGTGGCCAGCAGGAGCGACTTGTTCATGTTGTCCTCAATTTGTAGGAGTTCAGGGTTCTTCGGCGGCCTCCCCTGGTGGAGCGGCGCGTCCGCTGCGCGGGCCGGCGGACGCGAAGTCCCGGAGCCCAGCCAGGGATTATAGGCAGCACCTAGGATCTTCCCTTACAGGCCGAGATGGCTCGCCGGGAAGCCGGGTTCGCCGCGCTGCCACACCGCCTCGATCTGCTGGCGCAGACGCTGCATCTCCACCGGTTCCTCCTGCGCCCGCACGGTGCGCCCGCGCCAGCGCTCGCGGTCGAGCAGGCGCACGGCCAGCACCTCGCCGCACAGCAGCAGGCCCGGCAGCGGGGCGTCCTCCTCGGCGCGCAGCACGCGTGCCTCCAGCCGGTGGTCGAAGCGCTGTCGCCAGCCCACGAAGCGGGGGTGGCGCTGCGCCACCGCGTCATGGCGGCGGGCGAACAGCCGCAGCCGCGCGCGCGTCGAGGCCTGCACCCACTCGGTCAGCGCCGCCACCCAGCCGGCCTCGCCCAGCGGCCAGTCGACGAAGTCCTCGTCCACCCAGGCCATGGGCAGCCCCTCGGCGCGGGCCAGTGCCAGCCCTGCCCGCAGCGCGTCGAGGAAACCGGCGCGGGTGTCGAAGCGGGTGGGCAGGCCGGGCATCGTCATGGCGCGGCCGCCTGCAGCCAGCCCGCCGCCACCCAGTCGTCGAGCTGCGCCCGGGCCTCGGCGCTGAAGCCGGCCGCCTCGCGCGGCGAGAGCCCCCCGCGGTCGGCCAGCCGGCGCAGCAGCTGCGCGTCGCGGCCGCCGACGAGGAAGGCCTCGCCGTTGAAGAACAGCCGCCGCCCGTCGTACATCAGCCGGCTGCGACGGTCCAGGCGCAGGCCGGTGCCGGGCGGCCAGCTCGCACCGGGCTCGAAGAACACCGTCGGTTTCGGCTCGGTCAGCCATTCGCCCAGCGCCTGCTCGACCGCGCCCGACGAGTCCAGCGCGCGCTGCACGGCGGCCCGGGCATGCGCCAGCAGCCGGTCCGGGACACGACCCGGCCGGTCGGTGGCCGGCTCGCCGGCGTCGCGGTACAGCGGCTCGTCGTCGGGCGGGTCGATGGCATCGGCCAGCCGCAGCAGCAGCTCGCGGGCGAGCTCGGTCGGCCGCGGCGCGCGGAAGCCGATCGAGCAGGTCATGCACTCGCCCTCGGCGACGCCGTCGTGGCCCCAGCCCGGCGGCAGGTACAGCAGGTCGCCGGGTTCGAGCAGCAGGTCCTGGTCGGGCCGGAAATCGTGCAGCAGCTTGAGCGGCGCGTCCGGCTGCCACGTCGGGCGGTCGACGCGGCCGATGCGCCAGCGGCGGCGCCCCTGCACCTGCAGCAGGAAGACGTCGTAGGAATCGAGGTGCGGGCCGACGCCGCCGCCGTCGCTGGCCCAGGACACCATCAGGTCGTCCAGCCGCGCCTGCGGCAGGAAGCGGAAGGCCGACAACAGCGCATGCGCCGCGTCGAGCTGAAGGTCCAGGCCCTGCACCAGCAGGGTCCAGCCGGGCGTGGCGACGGCCGGCAGCGCGCGGCGCGGCAGCGGGCCGCGGCGCAGCGTCCAGCGATCGCCGTCACGGCGCACCAGGCGCGATTCCACCGCCTCGTCGGCGGCCAGCGCGAACAGTGCCGCGCGAGACACCGGTGGTGCCACCCCCGGCATGGCCTGCCGCACCAGCAGCGGCCGGCGCTGCCAGTGCCGGCGCATGAAGGCCTGCGGCGACAGGCCGCCGAGCAGCGGCAGGGGTGCGTCGACGTCCATCGGCTACTCGCTGCGCGGCGGCGCCTTGCCGACGTCGCCATGGGCGTCGATCAACGCGCGTAGCAGCCGCATGAAGGTGGCTCGGTCCTCCGGCGGCAGCGGCTCCAGCAGCGCATCCTGCGAGCGCAGCATGCCCTGCACCAGCACCTGCAGCAGCGCCTCGCCCTCGGGCGTGGGGAACAGCAGCCGCACCCGGCGGTCGTGCGCGGCCATCTCGCGGCGCACCAAGCCGCGCGCCTCCAGCCGGTCGATGACGCCGCCGATGGTCGAGGTGTCGAAGGCGATGGCCTGGCCCAGCGTCTTCTGGTCCAGGCCAGGGGTGTTGCAGATGGTCTGCAGCGCCGAGTACTGCACCGGCGTCGTGCCCAACGATTCGGTCATCTGCGCGAACAGCGCCACCGAGATCTGGTGCACCCGGCGCACGCAATGCCCCGGCATGGTGGCCAGGTCGACCGTCATCGGCTTCTTCATGTGAAAGGTTCTTCCGCTGACACGGGGGATGGGCGGTCGGAGCTTACTAGACTATTGTTCCTAACACGGAATTTCCGCATTCCAGCTTTTTGGTTCACAATGCGCCCAGCCTCGAACGGCGCCCAGCGGCCCCACCTTCAGGAGACAGCAATGCAATTCCATCAGAACGGCTTCACCCCCGGCGATCCGCGCGTGCTGCCGGCGTCCCCCCTGGCCCGCGTGCACACCGACGCAGTGCCGGACACGGTGGACGTGCTCATCGTCGGCTGCGGCCCGGCGGGGCTGACGCTGGCCGCACAGCTCGCCGCCTTTCCCGACATCCACACCTGCATCGTCGAACAGCGCAGCGGCCCGCTGCTGCTGGGGCAGGCCGACGGCATCGCCTGCCGCACGATGGAGATGTTCGAGGCCTTCGGTTTCGCCGACCGGGTGCTCCAGGAAGCCTGCTGGGTCAACGAGGTGACCTTCTGGAAGCCCGACGAGCGGCGGCCCGAGCACATCGTCCGCCATGGCCGGGTGCAGGACACCGAGGACGGCCTGTCCGAGTTCCCGCACGTCATCCTCAACCAGGCGCGGGTGCAGGACTTCTACCTGGAGACGATGCGGCAGTCGCCGAGCCGGCTGGAGCCGCACTACGCGCGCCGCCTGCTCGACGTGACGGTGGACCCTGCCGATACGGACCACCCGGTGACCGTGCGCCTGGAACGCACCGACGAAGGCCGCTCGGGCCGGGTCGAGACGGTGAAGGCGCGCTACGTCGTCGGCTGCGACGGCGCACGCAGCGCGGTGCGCAAGGCCATCGGCCGCCAGCTGGTCGGCGACTCGGCCAACCAGGCCTGGGGCGTGATGGACCTGCTGGCGGCGACCGACTTCCCGGACATCCGCTACAAGGTGGCGATCCAGTCCGCCGCCGGCGGCAACATCATCCTCATCCCGCGCGAGGGCGGGAACCTGGTGCGCTTCTACGTGAAGATGGACAAGCTCGGCGAGACCGAACGCGTGGCCGAGCGCCAGATCACCTTGGACAAGGTCATCGCCACCGCGCAGCGCACGCTGCACCCCTACACGCTGGACGTGAAGGAGGTGCCGTGGTGGTCGGTCTACGAGATCGGCCAGCGCATCTGCGACAAGTACGACGACGTGCCGGCGGCCGAGGTCGGTTCGCGCGAGCCGCGGGTGTTCATCGCGGGCGACGCCTGCCACACCCACAGCCCGAAGGCCGGCCAGGGCATGAACTTCTCCATGCAGGACACCTTCAACCTCGGCTGGAAGCTGGCCTCGGTGCTGCGCGGGCAGTGTGCGCCGTCGCTGCTGCACACCTACTCCGAAGAGCGCCAGCCGGCCGCGCAGGAACTGCTCGACTTCGACCGCGAGTGGTCGACCATGCTGGCCAACCCGCCCAAGCAGGGCGCCGAGGGCGAGTCGGGCGGCGTCGACCCGAAGGCCTTCCAGACCTACTTCGAGCAGCACGGCCGCTTCACCGCCGGCATGGGCACGCACTACCGGCCGTCGATGATCCGCGGCGGCGACGAGCACCAGGCGCTGGCCACCGGCTTCGTCATCGGCACCCGCTTCCATTCGGCGCCGGTGGTGCGGGTGTCGGACGCCAAGCCGGTCCAGCTGGGCCATGCCGGCAAGGCCGACGGCCGCTGGCGGCTGTACGCCTTCGCCGGCGCCGACGAGCCGGCCAACCCCGAGGGCGGGCTGCGCTCGCTGTGCCGCTTCCTGGCCGAGTCGCCGCGCTCGCCGGTGCGCCGCTTCACCCGCGAGGGCCAGGACCCCGACGCGGTGTTCGACCTGCGGGCGGTGTTCCAGCCGGGGCATGCGGACGTGGCCATCGAGACGCTGCCCGCGCTGCTGCTGCCGCGCAAGGGCCGGCTCGGCCTGACCGACTACGAGAAGGTGTTCAGCCCGGACCTGAAGAACCGCCAGGACATCTTCGACCTGCGCGGCGTCGATCGCCGCCAGGGCGCGCTGGTGGTGGTGCGGCCCGACCAGTACATCGCCCACGTGCTGCCGCTGACGGCGCACCAGGCGCTGGCGGACTTCTTCGACGGGTTCATGCTGCCGCAGTGAAGCCCCTCGCCCGGCGCGTACGCCGCGCGAGTCATCGAGGGGATGGCGGGCCGGCTTGGGACGGCCCGGCGCTCGGCCCGCTGAGCGGCTGTTTCAGCGTTGCGGCTGGCCGGGGACCAGCGGCGGCATTTCCTTGAAGAGCCGGGTGAACGGGTCGTCGGCTTCGGTCGGCGCCGGGGCTTCACGCGCGGTGGTGCGGCGCATGTCGCGCCGCTCGTTCAGGTAGTCGAACTCGCCGCCGCGGTGGTAGGTGCACAGGTTGTCCCAGATCACCATGTCGCCCGGCTGGTAGAGGATGGAGAAGGTGTAGGCCGGCTGCGTGGTCCAGGTGTTGAGCTGGTCGATCAGCGCGCGGCTCTCCTCCCAGTCCATGCCCACCACCTGGTAGGCGTGAGCGCCCAGGTACAAGGCCTTGCGGCCGGACCCGGCGTGCACGTGCACCAGCGGGTGCCGTGCCTTCTGCCGCTCGTCGATCTGCTCGCGGGTGATCGCCGCGCCGCCCTGCTTGCGCGACCACCACAGGCTGTGCTCGACCTCCAGCCCGTCGAGGCGGTCCTTCGTCTCCTGCGGCAGGTCGTCGTAGGCCGAACGGGTGTCGGCGAACCAGGTGGCCCCGCCCTCGCGCGGCACCTCGTGCGCCAGCAGCAGGGAGTACGCCGAGCGCAGGTCCATGAAGGAGCTGTCCGTGTGCCACAGCCGGTCGCCGGCGCGGTAGGTGATCGCCGCGGGGTCGGTGTTGATCTTGCCGTCGGCGGTCAGGTTGCCGGCGCTGAACAGCTCGCGGTGCTTCATGCCGGGCCGCTCGGGCGCCCGCTCGAGGTGGCCGAAGATGCGGCTGAAGGCGATGTGCGTCTCGTCGTCGAGGCCGGTCTGGCGCCAGACGGTGACGCCCCAGCGGTTCTGCGCTTCGACGACCGCGCGGCGGGTGGCCTCGTCCAGCGGGCGGGTGATGTCCACGCCGCTGATTTCGGCACCGAAGCGCGGCAGGATGGGTCGGATGGAAAGGCTCATGGGGACTCCTCGGAAGCCAGGCCCGAGGATGTACCAGAGCGCGCGCGACCGGGATGCGTTTTCCTGCAGGGCCATGCGGCCGGCCGGTCTCGCGAAGCCCGTGTGCGACGCGGCCGGCGCCGGGGCTCGCGCGTCAGTCCGCCGGCTGCGCCCTCAGCCGCGCGACGGTGCCGGCCAGGTCGGGCCAGGCCGGCCGGCCGGGGGCGAAGCGCTGGCGCATGTACGCCGCCAGCTCGGCGACCTGGGCGTCGCTCAGCGCATGGCGGAAGCCGGGCATGAAGCCCACGTCGTGGCCGGCGGGCTCACGGATGCCGTCGAGCACCACCCGCAGCAGGTTGTCGGGCCGGTCGCTGTGCAGGTTGCTGTTGAGCGCCAGCGGCCGGTTCACGCCCAGCAGCGTCGGGCCGTCGCCGTCGTGGTGGCAGGCGCTGCAGGCGCCGTCGAAGAGGCGCTGCCCGGCGCCGCGCAGGCCCTGCGCGTGCGACCGCGCCTGCGCCACCACCGCGGCCGCCTGCCCGTCGGCCGCCGGCGGGTTGAAGCCGGCGAGGTAGGTCGCCATGGCCCGCACGTCGTCGTCGGGCAGCACCTGCAGCTGGCGCACCACCGGCGCCATCGGGCCGGCGGCGATGCCGTGGTCCCGCGTGTGGCCGTGGCGCAGGTAGCGGTACAACTCGTCGGCCGACCAGGGCACCGGTGCCTTCGACAAGCCGGTCAGCGCCGGCGCTTCCCAGCCGTCGACCATCGCGCCGGAGAGGTAGGCCGCGCCGCGCCGCTCGGCCCCCAGTGCGTTGCGCGGCGTGTGGCAGGCGCCGCAGTGGCCCAGGCCGTTGACCAGGTAGGCGCCGCGGTTCCATTCGGCGCTGCGCTGCGGCTCGGGCTGGAACGGCGCCGGGTCGTGGAAGAGTGCGTTCCAGCCGGCCATCAGCGGCCGCAGGCCGAAGGGGAAGCGCAGGTCGTTGGCCGGCGTCGGCGCGGTGACCGGGTCGAGCGACATCAGGTAGGCGTACAGCGCCATCAGGTCGTCGTCGCCGACCTTGGCGAAGGCGGTGTAGGGGAAGACGGGGTAGAGGTGCCGGCCGTCGCGCGAGATGCCGTGGCGCATGGCGCGCTGGAAGGCGGAGAAGGACCAGGCGCCGAGGCCGGTGGCCTCGTCGGGCGTCAGGTTGGTGGTGTGCACCGTGCCGAAGGGCGTGTGCATCGCCCGGCCGCCGGCATTGGCCACGCCGCCGGGCGCGGTGTGGCAGACGGCGCAGTCGCCGGCGGCGAAGAGCTGCCGACCGCGTTCGATCGTCGCCGCGGTGTAGATCGCCGCGTCGGGCCGGGTGACCGGCGCGATGGCCGGCCGCCAGCCGAACAGCGCACCGGCCAGGCCCACACCACCGGCGAGCAGCGCGCCGGCGGTGGCCCACCGGCCCCTACGGCGGCGCGGCCACGGTGCGTCCCGCGGCGGCGAGACGGGCGGCGGCGCCGCCGCGGGCCGGTCCGCCGTGCCGTGCGACGGCAGCGGCTGCAGTGCCGCGCGCACCACCTCGGGCGTGAACGGCGGCTGGCGGAAGCGCACGCCGGTGGCGTCGAAGATGGCGTTGGCGATGGCCGCGGTGCCGGGCACCGACGACGACTCGCCGGCGCCCAGCGGCGGCTCGCCGGGCCGCGGCATGGTCATCACCTCGATCACCGGCACCTCGCGGAAGCTGAGCAGCGGGTAGCTGCCCCATTCGAGGTTCTGCACGCCGGTGGCCGGGTCGGACTGCACGCGTTCCTTCAACGCGCGGCTGGTGGTCTGCACCACGTTGCCGTGGACCTGGTGGCGCACGCCGGCCGGGTTGACCATCAGCCCGGCGTCATGGCCGACCACGACCCGCTTGACGTGCACCTCACCGGTCTTCCGGTCGACGTCAACGTCGGCGACCCAGGCCGCCCAGGCCGCACCGAAACCCGGCCAGCGGCTGTGCACGTAGCGCGCATAGGCCACGCCCTGGCCGTGCAGCAGGTCGCCGGTGGCGCCTTGCTGCTGCGGCGTCGTGTGCGGCCGCCAGCCGGCGCGCTGCGCGGTGGCGGCCAGCAGCTCGGCCGCACGCGGGTCGGGCAGGTGGCGCAGGCGGTAGGCCACCGGGTCCTCGCCCGCGGCGCTGGCCAGCTCGTCGACGTAGCTCTCGTGCGCGAACGAGTTCGGCAGCGCCGACACGCCGCGCAGCCACGACGCGCGCAGGATCGGCGCCATGTCGTTGACGGTGACGCGCAGGTTCGGCACCGCGTAGGGCGTGCGCGCGGTGCGGTCGCCCATCTCGTAGGCCTGGGCCGCCGGCTCGACCGTGCGGGTGAGCAGCAGCGCCAGCGTCGGCGCGCCGTTGGAGGGGTAGGAGGTGCGGAAGTCGTAGGCGGCGAAGCCGCCCTGCGCGTCGACGCCGCCGTCCACCTCCATCAGCTGCGCCGCGCCCTTGGGCTCCCAGGCGTTCTCCTGCTCGCGGGTGAGCTGCACCCGCACCGGCGCGGCCACCGCCCGCGACAACAGCGCCGCGTCGGCGGCCACGTCGTCGGCACCGTTGCGGCCGTAGCAGCCGGCCGCTTCCAGCCGCACCACGTCGATGGCGGTGTCGGCCAGGCCGGTGAGGCGGCCCAGGTCGGCGCGCAGCACATGCGGGTTCTGGGTGCCGGCCCACACCACCAGCCGGTCGCCGCGCCAGTCGGCCACCGCACAGGACGGCCCGAGCGAGGCGTGCAGCTGGTAGGGCCAGACGTAGGTGCGCGACAGGCGCTGAGCGGCGCCGTCGAGCGCCGCCTCCACATCGCCCTCGTCGACCAGCCGGCGCGGGGTGGCCGGATGCGCGCGCAGCGCCTGCGCCAGGTCGTCCAGCGGCGGCAGGCCGGGCCAGGGCTTCCAGCGCACCACCAGCTGGCGCATGGCGGCCTCGGCCTGCTCCTCGCGCTCGGCCACCACGCCGACGAAGTCGCGGATCACCACCACCGCGCGCACGCCGGGGATGTGCGCGATCGAGCGCTCGTCCACGTCCTGCAGGGTGTTGCCGATGAAGTCGCCGTGGTCCGCGCCGGCGTAGGGCGGGCGGATCACGCGGCCGTGCAGCATGCCGGCCAGGCGCAGGTCGTGGACGAAGGTCGCCTCGCCGACCACCTTGCCCGGGATGTCGACCCGCGGTGCGTCGGTGCCGACCAGCCGGTAGTCCTCGGGCCGCTTGACCGCCACGCCGGGGTCGTGGCGCAGCACCTCGTGCCGGCCGGCGACCAGGTCGCCATAGGCCAGCCGGCGGCCGTCGGCGGTGGTGAAGACGCCGTGGTCGGCCCGCAGGTCGCCGGCGGGCACGCCCAGCCGCGCCGCCGCCTGCAGCGCCAGCCAGGCCCGCGCCTGCGCCGCCGCCTGGCGCAGCGGCGCCGCGTGGATCTGCAGCGAGGCGCTGGCGATCGTCGCCCCCTGGTTCGGTGCGCGCGCGGTGTCGCCCAGCACCATGTGCACCCGCGCCAGCGGCAGGTCCAACTCCTCTGCCGCCACCTGGCCCAGCGCGGTGCGGATGCCGGTGCCCAGGTCGACGTGGCCGTGCAGGCCGGTGACGCTGCCGTCGTCCCACACCGCCAGCAGGACCTCGACGCCCTCGGCCGGATTCGCGGGCACGGCAGCCGGCTGGCCCGGCACCGGCTGCGGCGCCGGCGGTGGCTCGCGCACCACCAGCAGCACGCCGACGGCGGCGTGGAACGCCTCGCGGGTCCGCGGCTGTTCGGCGCGCGGCGTCATGCCGCCTTCATCAGCACCACCGCCCGCCGCACCGCGTTGACGATCTCGACGTGGGTGCCGCAGCGGCACAGGTTGCACGACAGTTCCTGCACGATGCGGGCGTCGCTCGGATCGGGCTCGCGGGCGAGCAGCGCGGCCGCCATCATCACCATGCCGTTCAGGCAGTAGCCGCACTGCGCGGCCTGCTCGTCGACGAAGGCCCGCTGCACGGGATGCAGCTTGTCATGGCCCACCGGGTGCCGACCGCCCGACCCCGCCAGCCCCTCCAGCGTGGTGATGCGCCGGCCCTGCACCCCGCCGGCGGGGATGACGCAGGCGCGCGCCGCCACGCCGTCGACCAGCACGGTGCAGGCGCCGCATTCGCCCAGGCCGCAGCCGTACTTCGGGCCATTGAGCGCCAGGTCGTTGCGCAGCACCGCCAGCAGCGGCGCATCGGGCGGCACGTCCAGCGCGTGCTCGGTGCCGTTGACGTGCAGCCGCAGCGGCATCAGGCGGTGGCGATGTCGGCCGACTGGATGCGCTTGACGCCCTTGGACGCCATCTGCTTCCAGGCCGCGGCCAGCGAGCCGTTGAGGTCGATGGCCCGGGTGGCGTCCTCGATGACGTAGACCTCGAAGCCGGCCTTGCGCGCATCCATCGCCGTCCAGGCCACGCAGAAGTCGGTGGCCAGGCCGGTGACGAAGACCCGCTTGATGTTGCGCGCCTTGAGGTAGGCGCCGAGGCCGGTGGCCGTCTTGCCGTCGGCCTCCATGAAGGCGGAGTAGCTGTCCACGCTGGGGTGGTAGCCCTTGCGGATGATGAGCTGGGCGGTGGGCAGCCTGAGGTCCTTGTGCAGCGCCGCGTCGTCGGTGCCCTGCACGCAGTGGTCCGGCCACAGCACCTGGTTGCCGTAGGGAAGCTTCGTCGTCTCGAAGGGCTTCTTGCCGGCGTGCGCGCTGGCGAAGGAGGCATGGCCCGGGGTGTGCCAGTCCTGCGTGACGACCACGTTCCGGAAGGCACCGGCCAGGCGGTTGATGACCGGCACCACCTCCTCGCCCTTGGTCACCGGCAGCGTGCCGCCGCTGACGAAGCAGTTCTGCACGTCGACCACGATGAGCGCGCTGCGGGCATCGGGCTTGATGGTGGTGGCGGCGCGCGCGGCCTGCAGCAGGCCGGCCCCGCCGGCAAGGCCGAGGGCGGCGGAGGCGAGCAGACGGCGGCGGCGGACGGTCGTGGTCATGGCGGTGCCTTGGGGGTGGTTGAAAGACGGCGGACGAAGCATGACCCTTGCCAACGACCCGGGCGGCGATCGCGGCTACAGGCTCAGGTAGGCGCGGCGCACCTCCTCGTTGGCGGCCAGCTCGGCCATGCTGGCGTGGTAGCGGATCTGGCCCTTCTCCAGCACGTAGGCGCGGTCGGAGACCAGCTCGGCGAAGTGCATGTTCTGCTCCGACAGCAGGATGCTGACGCCCTGACCCTTCAGCTCAAGAATCATCTGGGCCATCTGCTCGACGATGACCGGCGCCACGCCCTCGGACGGCTCGTCCAGCAGCACCAGGTAGGGGTTGCCCATCAGCGTGCGCGCCACCGTCAGCATCTGCTGCTCGCCGCCGCTCATGCGGCCGCCCGGGCGGTGGGGCATCTCGCCCAGGTTGGGGAACAGCTTGAACAGCTGCGCCGGTGTCCACTGCGGCGCGGCCGAGCCGTCGGCCCAGCGCCGCGCGGGCTGGCGGCCGACCTCCAGGTTCTCCGTCACCGTGAGGTCGGTGAAGATGCGCCGGTCCTCGGGCACGAAGCCCAGGCCCAGGCGGGCAGCTTCGTGCGGCGACGCATGGGAGATGTCCTGGCCGAGGAAGTGCACCGTGCCGCGTCGTTTGGGCAGCAGCCCCATCAGCGTCTTCAACGTGGTCGACTTGCCGGCGCCGTTGCGGCCCATCAGCGCCACCACCTCGCCGCGGCGCACCTCCAGGTCGACGTCGTAGAGGATCTGCGCGGCGCCGTACCAGGCCTTCAGGCCGCGCGCCTGCAGCAGCACGTCGCGGCCGTCACCGGCCCGTGATGCGGCCGTCATGCCGCCGCCTCCAGCGGCTTGGACCGGTGCTTCTCGAAGGTCTTGCCCGTCCCGAAGTAGACCTCCTGCACCTTCGGGTTGTCGCGGATCGCGGCGCCCTGCCCCTCGGCGATGAGGCGGCCGCGGGCCAGCACCACCATGCGGTCGGCGTAGGCGAAGACGACGTCCATGCTGTGCTCGGTGAACAGCACCGCCATGCCGCGCTGCACGACGAGTTCCTTGGTCAGTGCCATCAGGTCGTTGCGCTCCTTGGGCGCCATGCCGGCGGTGGGCTCGTCCATCAGCAGCAGCCGCGGGTCGTTGGCCAGCGCGATGGCCAGCTCCACCCGCTTGACGTCGCCATAGGCGAGCACGCTGCACGGCCGGTCGGCCTGGGCGCGCATGCCGACCTGTTCGAGCAGCGCCAGCGCCTGCTCGCGCTTGTGGTCGGCGGCACGCCGCCACATCGAGAACAGCCGGCCGTCGGCCGACAGCAGCGCCATCTGCACGTTCTCCACCACCGTCAGCGAGGCAAAGGTCTCCGCGATCTGGAAGGTGCGGCCGACGCCGAGGCGCCAGATCTCGCGCGGCTTCAGGCCGGTCAGCTCGCGGCCCTGGAACCGGATGGCGCCGGCATCGGGCCGCAGCTGGCCGTTGACCATGTTGAAGGTGGTGGACTTGCCGGCGCCGTTGGGGCCGATCAGCGCCAGCAGTTCGCCGGCGGCGACGTCGAAGCCGATGCCGTCGACGGCCTTGACGCCGCCGAAGGACTTGCCCAGGTCGCGGACTTCGAGCAGCGGTGGTTTCATGGGATCTCCCTCCGCGCCACGCGGTTCGGGATCTGCGCTCGGGCGTGGTCCGGCGCGCTCATGCGGCCAGCTCCCGGCGCCCCTGCACGCGTTGTTTGACGAAGCCGGCGATGCCCATCGGGAAGGCCAGCACCAGCAGCAGCACCACCGCACCGAGCAGCGCACGCCAGTAGTCGGTGCTGCGGGCCACGGTGTCCTGCAGCCAGGTGAAGCTGACCGCGCCGACCAGCGGCCCGGCCAGGGTCTGCACACCGCCGAGCAGCACCATCACCAGGCCGTCCACCGAGCGGCCGACGCCCAGCGTCTCCGGCGAGATGCTGCCCTTGGAGAAGGCGAACAGCGCGCCCGACAGGCCGGCGAACAGCGCTGCCACGACGAAGGCCATCCACTGCAAACGCCTGACGTCGATGCCGATGGCGTCGGCCCGGGTCGGCGAGTCGCGGCCGGCGCGCATGGCATAGCCGAAGGGCGAGAACAGCGCCCGTCGCAGCGCCAGCACGCTCAAGCCGACCAGCGCCAGGGTGGCGTGGTAGTAGGCCTGCTTGTCGGCCAGCCAGGCCGCGGGCCAGACGCCGGTCAGGCCGTTGCTGCCGCCGGTGACCTCGTCCCACTGGTAGCTGACCGACCAGACGATCTGCGCGAAGGCCAGCGTCAGCATGGCGAGGTAGACGCCCGACAACCGCACGCAGAACCAGCCGAACACCAGCGCGCCGAGCGCCGCCACCAGCGGGCCGGCGATGAGCGACAGCTCCATCGGCAGGCCGAGCAGGCGCACCGCCAGCGCGGCCCCGTAGGCGCCGAGCCCGAAGTAGGCCGCATGGCCGAAGGAGTGCATGCCGCCCGGCCCCATGATGAAGTGCAGGCTGGCGGCGAACAGCGCCGCGGTCAACAGGTCGATCGCCAGCACGGTGACGTAGGGCGCGCCCTTCGTCAGCAGCGGCAGCGCGACCAGCAGCGCCAGCAGCAGGCCGGCGGTGATCTTCAGCGGCCGGTCGGCAGGGGTGAGCGGCGGCTCGGCCGGCGCGCTGTTGCGGCTGGTGCCCTGCGGACGGCCCATCAGGCCCCAGGGCCGCACCACCAGCACCACCGCCATGACGAGGAACTCGACCACCAGCGTCAGCTTCGAGAAGGAGAACGAGAAGCCCAGCACCTCCACCGTGCCCAAGCCGACGCACAGCGCCTTGACCTCGGCGATGAGCAGCGCGGCGACGTAGGCGCCGGGAATGGAGCCCATGCCGCCCACCACCACCACGACGAAGGCATCGCCGATGGTGGCCAGGTCCAGCCCCAGGTTGGCGGGCTCGCGCGGCAGCTGCAGCGCGCCGCCCAGACCGGCCAGCAGCGAGCCCAGCGCGAACACGCCGGTGAACAGCCAGGCCTGGTTGACGCCCAGCGCGCCCACCATCTCGCGGTCCTGCGTGGCGGCACGCACCAGCGTGCCCCAGCGGGTGCGGGTGAGCAGCAGCCACAGCAGGCCCAGCACCACCGGGCCGACGACGATGAGGAACAGGTCGTAGGACGGGAAGCGTCGGCCGAGCAGGCGCACCGCGCCCTCCAGCCCCGGCGCGCGCGGACCGAGCAGGTCCTCGGGCCCCCACAGCCACAGCGCCGCGTCCTTCAGCACCAGCACCAGGGCGAACGTGGCCAGCAGCTGGAACAGCTCCGGCGCGCGGTAGATGCGCCGCAGCAGCGTGACCTCGACCAGCGCGCCGACGAGGCCCACCGCCAGCGCGGCCAGCGGCAGCGCCACCCAGAAGCCGAGGCCGCCGCCCAGCCACTCCGCCAGCGAATAGGCGATGTACACGCCCAGCATGAAGAACGAGCCGTGGGCGAAGTTGACGATGCGCGTGACGCCGAAGATCAGCGACAGCCCCGCCGCCACGAGGAACAGCGTGGAGGCGCCGGCCAGCCCGTTCAGCAGCTGGACGATGAAGCCGGAGAGGTCCATGGCAAGCGGGGGAAGGAAAGGTCAATCGGCCGCGCGCTGCTTCTTCACTTCCGCCGCCGGGGGCTGGAACTTGGCGCCGTCGAGGTAGACGTAGTCGACCATCGTGCCCTTGCCCTTGTCCAGCTTGGTGCGGCCGACGAAGGCGCCCATCGTGGACTGGTGGTCCTCGGCGCGGTAGGTGATCTTGCCGAAGGGGGACATCAGCTCGAGGCCGCGGAAGGCGGTGATGAGCTTCTCGGTTTCGGTGCCCTTGGCCTTCTTCACGCCTTCGGCAATCGACTTGATCATGGTGTAGCCCACCACCGAACCCAGCCGCGGATAGTCCTTGTACTTGCCGTGGTAGGCGAGGAAGAAGGCCTTGTGCTCCGGCGTCTGGATGCCGTGCCAGGGGTAGCCGGTGACGATCCAGTTGTTCGGCGTCTCGTCCTTCAGCGGGTCGAGGTACTCCGGCTCGCCGGTGAGGACGCTGACGACCTCGCGGTTCTCGAACAGCCCGCGGGTGTTGCCCTCGCGCACGAACTTCGTCAGGTCGGCGCCGAACAGCACGTTGAAGATGGCGTCGGGCTTGGCGTCGGCCAACGCCTGCGCCACGCTGCCGGCGTCCAGCCGGCCCAGCGGCGGCGCCTGCTCGACCACGAACTCGACATCGGGCTGCGCCGCCTTCAGCAGCAGCTTGAACGCCGCGACCGCCGACTGACCGTATTCGTAGTTGGGGTAGACGATGGCCCAGCGCTTCTTCTTCAGCTTGGCCGCCTCCGGCACCAGCATCGCGGCCTGCATGTAGGTGCCGGGGCGCAGGCGGAAGGTGTAGCGGTTGCCGCCCTGCCAGGTGATCTTGTCGGTCAGCGGCTCGCCGGCAAGGAAGAAGATCTTCTTCTGCTTGGCGAAGTCGGTCAGCGCCAGGCCGATGTTGGACAGGAAGCTGCCGGCGAGGATGTCCACCTTCTCACGCGACACCAGCTCCTCGGCCACCCGCACCGCGTCGCCCGGGTTGGCGTTGTCGTCGCGGGTGATGAGCTCCAGCTTGCGCCCGTTGACGCCGCCGCCGGCGTTGATCTCCTCGACCGCCAGGTCCATGCCCTTCTTGTACGGGTCGAGGAAGGCCGGCTGCGCCTTGTAGCTGTTGACCTCGCCGATGCGGATCGCGTTCTGCGCCAGCACCGGGGCGGCGAAGGCGGCCGCGAGCAGGCCGGCGGCGACGAAGGGCTTGAAGGGGTTCATGGGGCTCCCGGGGGTGGTGGTGTGGGGGTCGTGACGTGAGGGAAAAGGGGGTCGTCAGCGCAGGCCGTCCTGGCCCTGGATCTCGTCGACCTGCAGCCCGCCGATGCGCGGCAGCGGCCGGCCGCTGTCGGTGACGGCCACGGCGACGACGATCTCGCCGGCACGCGGTGCGTCGGCGACCCGGGCCTCGATGGCGTCGAAGTGGCTGCGCACGAAGGCGGCGTCCTTGTGGCCCAGCGGCACGTCGATGGCGGTGCCCAGGCCACCCAGCTTCTTGGCCGAGGGCACCAGCGCCGCGCCCTTGCCCACCGCCACGCGCAGCGGCGCGCCCAACTTGGGGTGCAGGATGGCGGCGGCGTGCTCGAGCTCGCCGCCTTCGCCCACGATGGCGGCCTTGCCGTAGCTGTGCGCCTGGCCGGGCGCGATGCCGAGGGCGGCGACGGCGCGCTGGCCCAGCAGCGCGCCCAGCGCCTCGCCGATGGCGATCAGTTCGTCGAGCTGCTCGACGTAGCGGCCGGCGCACGGGTTCTCGATGACCGCGATGGCCACCGCCTTGCGGGTCGGCGGATCGATGCTCCGGCCCATCTCGACACGGGTTTCGTCGACCTGGACGACGAGCTTGCGGATCTTGGCGTTCATGCAGGTGCCTCCTTAGCGCTGGCCGTCCCAGCGGGCGATGTCGGCGGCCTTCAGTCCGCCGACGCGTTGGTGCACCCGCGGGCCGGTGCTCATGGCGAGGATGTAGACCAGCTCGTCGCCGGTCGGCGCGCCGGGCACCCGCACCTCGATGGCGTCGAAGTGGCTGCGCACGTAGCTGGCGTTGAGGTGGGTCATCGGCACGTCGAGCGTCACCCCGGGCGGCCCCACCTTCTTGGTCGAGGGCACGATGGACAGCGCGTTGCCGGGCTGTCCCTTCGGCTTGCCGTCGTCACCCGCCTCGCCACGGGCGTAGGCGACGCCGTCGCCCTTCCAGCCGAGCAGCTCGCGCATGGCGTAACCGCCGGGCACATGCCACAGCGCGCCGTGCTCCAGCTCGCCGCGGCTGCCGACGATGGCGCCCTTGCCGTAGCCCTCGATGCGGTCGGCGGGCACCGCCATCGCGGCGAGCAGGCGCCGCGCCATGTCCAGGCCCAGCGGCGACAGCGCATCCATCATCGGCAGAAGGTCGGGTTCGTGGCGGCCGGCGAACGGGTTGGTCAGCACCGCCGCGATCGCCCCCCCGCCGCAGCGGCCGCGGCGGCGGCGGGCCGAACTCGTGGTGGATGTCCTCGACATGGGTGAGGACGCGTCTGAGCTCGATCATGTGTAGCGTGGCCTTAATGTTCATTAAGCAAAGACTGAACCAGTTTCGGCGCTGGCGCATCGGCGTGATCCAGGGGGCCGCACCGCCGCAGCCGGCCCTGACACACCAGCACCGCCGCGTGCACCAGCCCACGTGCGATCAACGTGCGGGCGCACGACGCACCGCGCTCGAGCGCCTGGTGCACCAGCGGCGACGGCAGCGCCGCCACGTCCACCGTCACCGGCAGCGACCCCAGGTCGCTGCCGTCCTTCACCTCGTGGGCCGGGCGGCGTCGGATGCCCGGGTGCTCGACGTCGACCGCGTTGGCGATGACGGTGGCGACCGCGTCGGCCCGTGCCGCGTCCGCCGCCAGCACGGTGACGCTGTCGGCGATGCCCAGCGACAGGCTGCGGCCACGCCAGCCGCTGGTGGCCACGCCGCGGACGGGCAAGGCATGGCCGACCTCGAAGGCGCGGTCGGCCTGCGGACCCTGGCGCAGCCGCTCGGCATCCAACCGGGCCAGGTCGCTGAACAGGCCCACCGTCAGCGTGGCGCCAGGGGTCAGGTGCAGGGCGATGTCGCCGCCGTTGTTGGCCCAGGCGCGGCGCACGCCCGGGCGACGATAGGCGGCGATCAGCGCGTCGGCCACGGCACCGGCCACGGCCGCCATCGGCGTGATGAAGACCGACCGGTGCGGCCTGCAGGCGCGCCACATCGCAGCGGCCACCGGCCCCTGCAGCGGGCAAGGATCGGCCGAGACCGGCGCCTTCAAGGCGGGCAGCTCGGCCACCAGTTCGTCGAGCAGCGGACGGAAGCGCTGCCACGCGGCCTCATGCGCGGCGGCCACCGCAGCGGCCTCGCCGTCGGCGCCGAGGACGATGTCCATCGGGCCGTGGTGGAAGTGCCAGCGGCCGTCGGGCAGGAGCGCGCGTGCGGCGGGCATGGACGGCTCAGCCCAGCACCGGGCCCTGGCCCAGCGGCCACGGGTTCGCGGCCAGCGGCGCCGCCCAGCGGCGGGCGGTCGGCGCGCCGTCGTGGTGCCAGGCGCCCGACCGCAGCGCCTGTTCCAGCGTGCGCACATGGTCCATGTGGCCGCCGAGCGCGCGGTAGTCGTCCAGGCGCAGCGTGAACTCGATCGGTGCCACGATGGCCGGCGTGGGCACGGTGCCGAAGCTGCCCTCGGCCATGCGCAGCACATCGGTCATCACCGTGATGCCGCCGCCCGGCCAGACGTAGGCCGGTGCGCCGCCGAGGGTGACGTTGACCTGCGCCCGCTTGATGGCGTTGGTCAGCAGCACCGGGTTCTCGGTCACGCCCGCGCGCAGGCTGCCGCCGGCGCCGGCGAGGAACAGCACGGTCGACAGCGAGGGCTCGCAGTTCTCACCGATGCGCTGCACCACCGCGCGCACCGCGGCCGGCATCTCGGCTTCCACCGGCACCAGGTCCGCGTCCAGCACGTACCAGGCGGCGTGCTCGCCGGTGGTGGACGTCAGCAGCAGGCGCAGGCCCGGCCAGGCGACGGCGGGGTCCCAGCCCTCGATGACCGACAGCGGCTCGACCAGGTCGGTGCCGCCCCAGCCGGTGCCCGGGTTGGCGACCTGGAAGTAGCGGCCAGGCGTGGACTTGCGGCCGCGCATGCGGATGCCGGAGGCCTTCATGTCCAGGCAGCGACCGGCCTGGTGCTCGCTCAGCACCCCGGTGATGTGGTCGTCGACCACCACCACCTCGTCGACATGGCCGAACAGCTGCTTGGCGAAGATGCCGACGGTCGCCGAGCCGCAGCCCACGCGCATGCGCTGCTCCTCGACGCCGTTGACGATGGGCGCGCGGCCGGCCTGCACCACCACCTGCGAGCCGCCGTCGATGGTCAGCTCCACCGGGCCCTTGTTGCCCAGCGCCAGCATCATCTCCAGCGTGACCCGGCCTTCCTTCTTGCTGCCGCCGGTGAGGTGGTGCACGCCGCCGAGCGACAGCATCTGCGAGCCGTATTCCGCCGTGCTGACGTGGCCGACCACCTCGCCCCGGCAGCGCACGTTGGCCTGCTCCGGGCCGAGGAAGCGGTCGGTGTCGATCTTCACCTTCATGCTGCAGTAGCTGAAGATGCCTTCGGTGACGACGGTGACGGTGTCGACCCCGTCCACCTGCGTCGAGACGATGAACGGTGCCGGCTTGTAGTCGGGGTAGGTGGTCGACGAGCCGATGCCGGTGACGAACACCTCGCCGTCGGCCAAGGCCTCGTCCGCCGACCCGGCCCCGTCGGTCATCGCCTCGTCCGCCGGCCGGCCCGCCGGTGCGAACGGCACCAGCCGCGCGTCGTCGCGCCCCAGCGTGCGCCGCAGCAGCACCACCGGGTCGACCCGCACCAGCGCACCATTCGCGTTCGCGTAGCGGTCGCATGCACCAGTCTTGCCCTCGCTGATCTGGCACAGCACGGGGCACGCGTTGCACTCGATCTTGTTGGCGGCCATGCGCTCGTGGCGCGGGCGCGACCGCTCCAGCACCTGCAGTGGCGGCTCCAGCCCGGGCAGTCCATCGGTCTTGGTGTGTTCGGTCACGCGCGCTCCGCGGTTCTATCTCATGTAGCCGTCACTACATGCACATGTTGTGCCTGCTACACATCCAATCTAGCCCAGCCGACGCGGCGCCGCAATCGGTTTTCGCAGCGCCGTTCGGGCGCGGAAATCGCTTGCACTGCAGCGAACGTTTCATGTAGTCTTTACTACATCAAACAACGGTCCGTGACGCCGACCCCTGTCCTTCCTCCTTCCTCCCCACGATGAGCGCCTTCAACGAAGAGCGGGTCCTCAGCGTCCACCACTGGACCGACCGCCTGTTCTCCTTCACCACCACGCGCGACGCTTCGCTGCGCTTCTCCAACGGCCACTTCACGATGATCGGCCTGCGGGTCGACGGCAAGCCGCTGCTCCGTGCGTACAGCATCGTCAGCGCCAACCATGAGCCGCACCTGGAGTTCCTCAGCATCAAGGTGCCGGACGGCCCGCTCACCTCGCGCCTGCAGCACGTCCAGCCGGGCGACGCGCTGATCGTCGGTCGCAAGCCCACCGGCACGCTGCTGATCGACTACCTGCTGCCCGGCCGCCGGCTGGTCCTGGTCGGGACGGGGACCGGCCTGGCGCCCTTCCTCAGCATCGTGCGCGACCCCGAGACCTACGAGCGCTTCGAGCGTGTGGTGCTGGTCCACGGCGTGCGCGAGGTGAAGGAACTGGCCTACCACCAGCTGCTGACGGAGGACCTGCCGCGCGACGAACTGCTGGGCGAACTGCTGGCCGGCAAGCTCATCTACTACCCCACGGTGACGCGCGAGGCCTTCCGCAACACCGGCCGCGTCACCGACCTCATCGCCAGCGGCCGGCTGTTCGAGGACCTTCGGCTGCCGCCGCTCGACCCGGCCATGGACCGGGTGATGATCTGCGGCAGCCCGGGCATGCTGCGCGACCTAAAGGGCCTGCTCGGCGAGCGCGGCTTTCACGAAGGCAGCACCACCGCGCCGGGCGACTTCGTCATCGAGCGGGCCTTCGTCGAGTCCTGACGGCGGGCACCGCTCGCGTAGCATCGACACGACCCACAGACCCCAGGACGGAGACCGCCGGATGCCGACCCGCAAGAGCGCCCCCCAGAACCGCCGCCCCGGCCGGGCAGCGGAAGCCCGGAGTGCGTGAACTGGCCGCGCAGGCCACCCGCGACAGCATCCTCAAGGCGGCGATCAAGGTGTTCGCCAAGCACGGCTACGACGGCGGCAGCGTCGAGAAGATCTCGAAGGCCGCCAAGTCGTACGACCGGATGATCTATTACTACTTCGGCAGCAAGGAGGGCCTGTTCATCGCGGCGCTGGAAGAGATCTACCGGCGCTTCAACGAGGCCGAGTCGCAGCTGGTGCTGGACGACCACCCGATGCAGGCGCTGACGCAGGTGGTGCATTTCATCGTCCGCTACTACCGCGAGAGCCCCGAGTTCGTCACGCTGCTCAACAGCGAGAACCTCTACCGCGGCAAGCACATCGGCAAGTCGCTGCGCGCGCGCGAATACTCGCCACCGGCCATCCGCATCCTCGACCAGCTGCTCAAGCGGGGCATCGACGAAGGCCTGATGCGCTCGGACCTGTCCGGCCGCGACCTCTACCTGATGGTGGCGGCGCTGGGCTACTTCTACCAGTCCAACCGTTTCACCCTCTCGGCCTTCCTGGGCGAGAACCTCGAGTCGCCGGGCGCCTTCGCCCATTGGGAGTCCTTCGTGGTCGACACCGTGCTGCGCACCGTGTCGCCGGTGCAGGAACTGGCGCTCGCCACCTGACCCCCTCATCCACTCTGGGAGCGCCATCCATGGCAGACGCCGCCACCGCCGGGCCTTCGGGCAAGGTCGTCATCCGCAACATCGGCCTGCTGCTGTCCGGCGACATCGACCGGCCGCTGCTGGACGCCGACACCGTGCTCGTGGAGGACGGCCTGATCACCGCCGTCGGCCGCGGGAAGGCGCTGGACACCGCCGGGGCGCGCACCACCATCGACGCCCGCGGCACCTGCCTCGCGCCCGGCCTGATCGACAGCCACGTGCACCCGGTGTTCGGCGACTGGACCCCGCGGCAGAACCAGCTCGGCTGGATCGACTCCTGCATGAACGGCGGCGTCACGACCATGATCTCGGCGGGCGAGGTGCACCTGCCCGGCCGGCCGAAGGACATCGTCGGCCTCAAGGCGCTGGCCATCACCGCGCAGCGTGCCTTCGACAACTTCCGCCCCGGCGGCGTCAAGGTGCATGCCGGCGCGCCGGTCATCGAGAAGGGCATGACCGAGCAGGACTTCAAGGACCTGGCCGACGGCGGGGTGACGCTGCTCGGCGAGATCGGGCTTGGCTCGGTCAAGGGCGGCGAGGAAGCGCAGACCATGGTGGCCTGGGCGCGCCGGCACGGCATCCGCAGCACCATCCACACCGGCGGGCCCTCCATTCCCGGTTCCGGGCTGATCGACAAGGACGTCGTGCTGGCCGCCGATGCCGACGTCATCGGCCACATCAACGGCGGCCACACCAGCCTGCCCTGGAAGCACGTCTGCGAGCTGTGCGAGAAGTCCCGGCGCGCGATCGAGATCGTGCACAACGGCAACGAGAAGATCGCCATCGAGGCCGCCCGCGCGGCGCTCGACCTCAAGTGCCCGCACCGGGTGATCCTCGGCACCGACGGCCCGGCCGGCTCCGGCGTGCAGCCGCTGGGGCTGGTGCGGCTGATCGCGCTGCTGTCCAGCCTGGGCGGCATCCCGCCCGAGCTGGCGTTCTGCTTCGCCACCGGCAACACCGCGCGCATCCACGGCCTCAACTGCGGACTGGTCGAACCCGGCCGGGCGGCCGACTTCGTGTTCATGGACCGTGCGCAGCACACCGCCGGCCGCACCCTGCTGGAAAGCGTGCAGCTGGGCGACATCCCGGGCATCGGCATGGTGATGATCGACGGGCTGGTGCGCTGCGGCCGCAGCCGCAACACGCCACCGGCCACCGAGGTGCCGGTCGTGATGGGCTGATGCGTCGGTCCGAAGCGGTCGCCTGATCAGTCGCCGATCCAGCGCCCGGGCCAGGCGCCCGCGGCCACCATGCCGCGGATCAGGTCGACCGTCAGCGCCGCCACCGCGGTCGCGGCCAGCGAGGCCGGCCGCGCCACGCTGCGCGCCAGCATCACCCGGCGCAGCATGCTGGCGTCGGTGATGGTCGACGCCGTCAGCCGGCCGGCCGCCACCTCCTCCGCCACCGCCCCGGCCGGCAGGATGGTGCGGCCGATGCCCGCCTCCACCACCCGCTTCACGTTGGGCAGCGAGTCGATCTCGGCCACCACGTCCAGCGTCAGCCCGGCCGCCGCGCAGGCGTCGTCGACGATGCGCCGCAGGCCGTGTTCGCGACCCGGCAGCACCAGCGGATGGCGCGCCACGTCCACCAGCGCGATCGGGCCCGGCCGGTGCGACTCCGCCGCGGCGGTGATCAGCGCCAGGCGCTCCTCCACCAGCGGCTGCAGCGCCAGCGTGGCGACCGGCGCATCGCCATAGAGGATGGCCAGGTCCAGCCGGCCCGCGGTCAGCCACTCGCGCACGAAGCCACTGTAGCCCTCGATGACCTTCAGCCGCACCTGCGGCAGCCGTTCGCGGCAGGCGCGCACGATGGGCACGGTGGCGGCCAGGGCGGCGGTGGTCGGCAGGCCGATCACCACCTCGCCGCGCGGCTCGCCGGCCGAGGCGCTGACCGCGGCGCGCGCCCGCTCCACATCGGCCAGCACCACCTTCGCGTGGTCGAGGAAGGTGCGGCCGGCATCGGTGAGCGCCATGCCGCGCGAGGTGCGCTCGAACAGCCGCGCGCCCACCTCGTCCTCCAGCGCGGCGATCTGCTGGCCGAGCGCCGGCTGCGCGACATGCAGCCGGGCCGAGGCCTTGAGCAGGCTGCCGGCCTCGGCGACGCCGATGAAGTAGCGCAGCTGTCGCAGTTCCATTCTTCAGCGGTCCCGGCTAGGTGTTCCCGGTCTACGGAGTAGCTCGAATCAGTATTTCACCGCAGCCCGCCGGCTTCCGACAATCCGCGCCTTGGCAGCCCCGGACACCGCATGACCCTCCCCCTGGACGCCGAGCCGCTGCGCGCCTGGATCGGCCGCACCACCGTGGTCGACGACGTGGTCACCGCGCCGCCGTGGCAGGCGCTGGCCGCCACGCTGGACCATGACGGCGCTGCCGGCACCGCGGGGGCGCTGCCGCCCTGCTGGCACTGGCTGTACTTCCTGCCGCTGCACCGGCAGTCGGAGGTCGCGGCCGACGGCCACCCGCGGCGCGGCGGCTTCCTGCCGCCGGTGCCGCTGCCGCGTCGCATGTGGGCCGGAGGGCGGCTGCGCTTCCACGCGCCGCTCACGCTCGGCCAGCGCTTGACGCGCACCTCCACGTTGCGCGACGTGCAGGTCAAGTCGGGCCGCAGCGGGCCGCTGGTGTTCGTCACCGTCGACCACGAGGTGCACGCCGACGGCCGCCTGGCGATCACCGAGGTGCACGACATCGTCTACCGCGACATGCCGCCGCCCGACGCGCCACCGCCCGCCGTCGCGCCGGCACCGGCCGAGGCGCCCTGGACCCGGCGCGTCCACCCGGACCCGGTGCTGCTGTTCCGCTACTCGGCCCTCACCTTCAACGGCCACCGCATCCACTACGACCGGCCGTATGCCACGCAGGTGGAGCACTACCCGGGGCTGGTGGTGCACGGCCCGCTCATCGCCACGCTGCTGCTCGACCTGCTGCACCGCGAGCGGCCGACCGCCCGGGTCACCGCGTTCGACTTCAAGGCCGTGCAGCCGCTGTTCGACACCGCGCCGTTCGAGGTCTGCGGCCGCCAGGCCGATGCCCAGTCCATCCACCTGTGGGCGCGGGGGCCGGACGGCCGCCTCGCCATGCAGGCCACCGCCACCATCGCCTGACGATCAACGCCATGCACGCCGACTTCGATGCCCACCAGGAACTGCGAGCCGCCATCCAGCAGCTGTGCCGCCAGTTCCCCGACGAGTACTTCCGCCAGGTCGACGCCGAACGCGCCTACCCCGAGGCCTTCGTCGATGCGCTGACCGGCGCCGGCTGGATGGCCGCCCTCATCCCGCAGGCCTACGGCGGCTCCGGCCTGTCGATGGCCGAGGCGTCGGTGATCATGGAGGAGATCAACCGCTGCGGCGGCAACTCCGGCGCCTGCCACGGCCAGATGTACGTGATGAACGCCATCGTGCGCAGCGGCAGCGAGGCGCAGAAGCAGCAGTACCTGCCGAAGATCGCCGCCGGCGAGCTGCGCATCCAGTCGATGGCCGTGACCGAGCCGACCACCGGCAGCGACACCACCAAGCTGAAGACCACCGCGGTGAAGAAGGACGGCCGCTGGGTGGTCAACGGCCAGAAGGTGTGGATCTCGCGCATCCAGCACAGCGACATGATGATCCTGCTGGCCCGCACGACGCCGCTGGCTGAGGTGCAGAAGCGTTCCGACGGCCTGAGCTGCTTCCTGGTCGACCTGCGGCAGGCCGTCGGACACGGGCTCACCGTGCGGCCGATCCCCAACATGGTCAACCACGAGACCAACGAGCTGTTCTTCGACAACCTCGAGATCCCGCAGGAGAACCTGCTCGGCCCCGAGGGCAAGGGCTTCAAGGTGCTGCTCGACGGCCTGAACGCCGAGCGAACGCTGATCGCCGCCGAGTGCATCGGCGACGGCTACTGGTTCATCGACCGGGCCACCCGCTACGCCAAGGAGCGCGTGGTCTTCGGCCGGCCGATCGGCCAGAACCAGGGCGTGCAGTTCCCGATCGCCGAAGCCCACATCGAGCTGGAGGCGGCCAACCTGATGCGCTGGAAGGCCTGCGCGAGGATCGACGCCAACCAGAACGCCGGCGCCGAGGCCAACATGGCCAAGCACCTGGCCGCCAAGGCCAGCTGGGAGGCGGCCAACGTCTGCCTGCAGACGCACGGCGGCTTCGGCTTCGCCTGCGAATACGACATCGAGCGCAAGTTCCGCGAGACGCGGCTGTACCAGGTGGCGCCCATCTCCACCAACATGGTCTTCAGCTACGTGGCCGAACACGTGCTCGGCCTGCCGAAGTCGTACTGACCCCATCACGAAGGAGCCGACATGGTCCGACCGCTCGACGGCATCACGGTCGTCACGCTGGAACACGCCATCGCGGCGCCCTTCTGCACCCGCCAGCTGGCCGACCAGGGGGCGCGGGTGATCAAGGTGGAGCGTCCGGGCGTCGGCGACTTCGCGCGCGCCTACGACGAGCGCGTCAAGGGCCTGGCCTCGCACTTCGTCTGGGTCAACCGCTCGAAGGAAAGCCTGACGCTGGACGTCAAGCACGCCGAGGCCCAGCAGGTGCTGGGCCGGCTGCTCGAAGGCGCCGACGTGCTGGTGCAGAACCTGGCGCCGGGCGCCGCCGCACGGCTGGGGCTGTCGTTCGAAGCGCTGCACGCGCGCCACCCCCGGCTCATCGTCTGCGACATCTCCGGCTACGGCGCCGACGGGCCCTACCGTGACAAGAAGGCCTACGACCTGCTGATCCAGAGCGAGTCCGGCTTCCTGTCCGTGACCGGCGGCCCGGACGCGCCGGCCAAGGCCGGCTGCTCGATCGCCGACATCGCCGCCGGCATGTACGCCTACACCGGCATCCTCAACGCGCTGCTGCTGCGCGGCCGCACCGGGCAGGGCTCGCACCTCGACGTGTCGATGCTGGAGAGCATGGCCGAGTGGATGAACTACCCGCTGTACTACGCCTTCGACGGTGCGCCGCCGCCGCCGCGCGCCGGCGCGGCGCACGCCACCATCTACCCTTACGGGCCCTTCGCGGCCGGCGACGGCCGCACCGTGATGCTGGGCCTGCAGAACGAGCGCGAGTGGGAGGCCTTCTGCACCACCGTGCTGCGGCAACCGGAGCTGGCCACCGACGGGCGCTTCGCCTCGAACCCGCGCCGCGTCGCCAACCGGCAGGCGCTGTCGGCGCTGATCGAGGCGGTGTTCTCGGCGCTCAACGCCGACCAGGTGATCGAGCGGCTGGAGCAGGCGCAGATCGCCAACGCCCGGCTCAACGACATGCACGAGGTGTGGGACCATCCGCAGCTGAAGGCGCGCCGGCGCTGGACCGAGGTCGGCACGCCCGCCGGCCCCGTGCCCGCGCTGCTGCCGCCGGGCAACACCGCCGCCGACGGACCCCGCATGGACCCGGTGCCGGCCCTCGGCCAGCACAGCCGGGCCATCCTCGCCGAACTGGGCTGGTCCGCGACGGACATCGAACGGCTGCGCCGGGAAGGGGCGATCTGAGATGGGCATGAACACCGACTCGCCGGTCGCCACCGCGCGCACGCTGCTGTTCGTGCCCGGCGACCGGCCGGAGCGCTTCGACAAGGCCGCGCGCAGCGGGGCCGACGCGGTGGTGCTCGACCTGGAGGACGCGGTGGCCACGGCACACAAGCCGGCGGCCCGCGCGCACATCGCACAGCAGTGGCCGGCGCTGCACGCGCTCGGCGTGCCGCTGGTGGTGCGCGTCAACGCTGCCGCCGACGGCCAGGTGCCGGCCGACGACCTCGCGCTCGTCGCCGCGCTGCCCGGCCTCGCGGCGGTGATGGTGCCCAAGGCCGAGTCGGCCGCCGCCCTGGCGGCGCTGCATGCCGCCGCCGGTGGCGTTGCGCTGCTGCCGCTGATCGAAACCGCCGCCGGACTCGACGCGGTGAAGGCGGTGGCCGGCGCCGCGGGCGTGCTGCGCCTGGTGGTCGGCAGCCTCGACTTCATGGCCGACACCGGCATCGCCTGCGACGCCGACGAGACCGAACTGGTGCCGCTGCGCTTCGCGGTGGCCATCGCCACCCGGCTCGCCCGCCGCGCGCCGGCCCTCGACGGCGTGACCGTGCAGACCGGCGACGACGCGCGCCTGCAGGCCGACACCCGACGCGCCCTGCGCTTCGGCTTCGGCGGCAAGCTGTGCATCCACCCGCGGCAGGTGGCGGTGGTGCACGACGCGCTGGCGCCGTCGGCACAGGAGCTCGACTGGGCGCGGCGCGTGCTGGCCGCCGACGCCGCCAGCGCCGGCGCGGCGGTGCAGCTCGATGGCCGGATGGTCGACCTGCCGGTGGTGCTGCAGGCGCGCGCGACGCTGGCGCGGGCCGCGCGGACCCTCACGCCAGGCTGAGCCGGATCACGGCAGGGCCTCGGTGGCCAGGATGGCGGTGGCCTGGCTCGACAGCGTGCCGCCGTTGCCATGCGCCAGCGCGGTCCTCGCGCCGGCGACCTGCCGCTCGCCGGCCTCGCCGCGCAGCTGCCGCACCGCCTCGATCAGCGCGAACACGCCGTACATGCCCGGGTGCACGCAGGACAGGCCGCCGCCGTTGGTGTTCACCGGCAGCCGCCCGCCGGGCGCGATGGCACCGCCCTGCACGAAGGCACCGCCCTCGCCCTTGGCGCAGAAGCCGAGGTCCTCCAGGAACAGCAGGGTGTTGATGCTGAAGGCGTCGTAGAGCTGCACCATGTCGATGTCCTTCGGCGCCAGCCCGGCCGCGGCGAAGGCCTGGGCGCCGGACTGGGTGGCCGCGGTCACCGTCAGGTCGCGCATCGACGAGATCTGCCGGTGCCACACGGCGGTGGCGCTGCCCAGCACGTACACCGGCGCCCTCGGCCGGTCACGCGCCTCGTCGGCACGGCTGAGCACCAACGCGCCGGCGCCGTCGGTGACCAGGCAGCAGTCGCGCACGGTCAGCGGGTCGGACACCATCCGCGAGGCCAGCACGTCGGCGATGGACAGCGGGCCGCGCATCAACGCCTCCGGGTTCAACCGGGCCCAGGCGCGCGCGGCCACGGCCACCTCGGCCAGCTGCTCGCGCGTGGTGCCGTACTGGTGCATGTGGCGCGAGGCGGCCAGCGCATAGGCGCTCACCGGCAGCGCCGGCTGGTAGGGGTGTTCGTAGGGCTGCGGGTCGAGGAAGCGCCGGCTGGCGACGATCTCCCGGCGGCCGAAGGCGCTGCTGCGGTTGGCGCTGCCGTAGCAGATCAGCACATGGCGGCACTGCCCCGCCTGCAGCGCCCGCATGGCCGGCAGCAGGTGGGCGATGAAGCTGCTGCCGCCCAGCATCGTGCCGTCGACGTACGACGGGTTCAGGCCGAGGTACTCGATGACCGGCATCGGCCACATCACCGCCGACAGGCTGCAGGTGGCCAGGCCGTCGATGTCCTTCATCGTCAGGCCGGCATCGGCCACCGCCGCGGTGGCGGCGCGGGCCAGCAGCTCGATGTCGGTGAAGCCGGGCGCTTCGCCGCAGCCGAACGTGGCCGCGCCGGTGATGGCGGCACTGCCGCGCAGGGAGTTGGTCGTGGTCATGCGGGATCGAACACCAGCAGGCCCCGGCCGTCGTGTTGCACGACGCGGGCGCGCACCTTCAGGCCGATGCGAACATCGTCGGGCGCCAGGCCTTCGACCCGGCTCATCAGGCACACGCCTTCGTCCAGGTCGACCAGCGAGACGTTGAGGTCGCCGCCGTCCTCGGGCCGGCGACGCACGGTGGTCACGGCGACCACCGTGCCGGTGCCGGCCGGCGCCTGCCGGGCGAGCGCGGTGCTGCCGCAGTGGGGACAGAGCTCGCGCGGGAAGAACACCGCACGGTCGCAGGCGCTGCAGCGCTGGATGAGGAAGCGGCCCTCGTCCAGCGCCGCCTGGTGGCGCGCCTGCACGCCGCCGGGCCGGTCCGCGCTCAGATCGGGTCCCATGTGAAGACGTCGCCCGAGCGGTCCATCGGCACGAAGGACGCCTGCAGCGCCGGCACACCGTGCTCGGCCAGGCTCTGCGCGGTCCAGCCCTCCTCGCGGTGCACCGAGCGCAACGGCCGGGGCTGGCTCATCAGGAAGACCTCGTTCTTGCGCACCGCGAAGACCTGGGCGTTGACCGCCGCGGCCGCGTCGCTGAGCAGGTACACCGCCAGCGGGGCGATCTTCTCCGGGGTCATCTGCTTGAAGCGCTCGACCCGGGCCTGCTGCTCCGGCGTGTCCACCCGGATCGAGCTGGTCATCGCCGTCCAGGCGAAGGGCGCGATGCAGTTGGACCGCACGCCGAACTTCTGCATGTCCAGCGCGATGCTCTTGGACAGCGCCACGATGCCGAGCTTGGCCGCGTTGTAGTTGGCCTGGCCGACGTTGCCGATCAGCCCCGAGGTGGACGTCATGTGCACGAAGGCGCCGCTGCCCTGGTCCTTGAAGCGGTCCGCCGCCGCACGGCTGACGAAGTAGCTGCCGTACAGGTGCACGCGCAGCACCGCGTCCCAGTCGTCGGGACCCATCTTGTGGAAGATGCGGTCGCGCAGGATGCCGGCGTTGTTGACCACGCCGTCGAGGCGGCCGAAGGCCGTCACCGCGTCGTCGACCAGCTGCGCGGCGGCCTCGGCCTCGCCGACGCTGCCGATGGCCGGCGCGGCGGACCCGCCGGCCTGCCGGACCTCGTCGACCACCGCATGGGCGGCGTCGCCGATGTCGTTGACGACGACCGAAGCGCCCTCGGCGCCCAGCGCCAGCGCCAGCGCCCGGCCGATGCCGGCCCCGGCCCCGGTGACCAGCACCACCTTGTCCTGCAGCATCTTCGTCATCGGCACGGCGCCTTCAATCTGTTCAACGATCAGATATTAGACCACCTGAACACCGTCCAGCGGCCGTCGACCTTCTCAGGTGTTTACCCTTGGACTCAAACGCGACGATCGCCCTCAAACTAATCGCCGATCAGATTCGATCGGCCCATCGCGGCAGGAACGCCGCCCCGAGGAGACCCGCATGAACGCACCCAACCTGCCACGGCGCGCGGTCCTGGTCGCCATGGGCGGCGGCCTGGCACTGGCCGCCCGACCCGCGCTGGCGGCCTGGCCCGAGAAGCCGATCCGCTTGATCGTGCCGTACCCGCCCGGCGGCATCACCGACGTGCTGGGCCGTTCGCTGGCCGAGGCCATGCGCCGGGAGCTCGCGCAGACGGTGGTGGTCGAGAACAAGCCGGGCGCCAACAGCGGCCTGGGGGCGCAGGCGCTCGCCGCCTCGCCGGCGGACGGCTACACCGTGCTGCTCGGCGCGGCGTCGACGGTGGTGCTCAATCCGATGCTCAACAGCAAGATCGGCTACGACCCGCGCGAGTTCACCCCCGTCGGCCGGATCGCCGACACGCCCTTGGTGGTGGTGGTCAAGGCCGACAGCCCGCTGACCAGCCTGGCCGACCTGCTGGCCGCGGCCAAGGCCCAGCCGGGACGCCTGGCCTACGGCAGCACCGGCGTGGGCAGCTCGCTGCACCTGGCCGGCGAGCTGCTGCAGTCGGCGACCGGCACCGAGATGCTGCACGTCCCGTACAAGGGCAGCGCGCCCGCGCTCAACGGCGTGCTGTCCGGCGAGACGCAGTTCCTGGTCGACTCCATCGGCTCGTCCATGCCGCTGATCAAGGGCGGGCGGGTGCGCGCGCTGGCGGTGACCACCGCGCAGCGCCTGCCGATCCTGCCCGAGGTGCCGACGGTGGCCGAGGCGGGGGTGGCGGGCTTCGACGTGTCCACCTGGTTCGGCCTCTTCGTGCCCCGGCAGACGCCGGAGGAGGCGGTCAGGCGCCTGAACGCCGCCGTGGCATCGGCCGTGCGCGAGGCGGCCTTCCGCACGCAGTTCGAAGGCCTGGGCATGATCGTCTCGCAGCCCGGGTCGCCCCAGGCCTTCGACCGCTTCATCAAGGCGGAGGCGGGCAAGTGGGCCCCGCTGATCAAGGCCAAGAACATCGTCCTGGAGTGAAGACGAAAGCCATGTTCCAAGCCGATCTGTTGAAGGGCAAGCGCATCCTGGTCACCGGCGGCGGCTCGGGCCTGGGCCGCGAGATCGCCAGCCGCTACCTCGAGCTCGGTGCCGAGCTGCACCTGTGCGGGCGCCGGAAGGCGGTGCTCGACGAGACCGCTGCCGCGCTGATGGCGGCGCACGGCGGGCGCGTGGTCGGCCACGAGGTGGACATCCGCCACGCCGACGCGGTGGACGCGATGGTCGACCGCATCTGGTCCGACTCGGGGCCGCTGGAC
Organism: Aquabacterium sp. J223; assembly: GCF_024666615.1. NCBI lineage: Bacteria > Pseudomonadati > Pseudomonadota > Betaproteobacteria > Burkholderiales > Sphaerotilaceae > Aquabacterium > Aquabacterium sp. J223. The sequence goes on from NZ_CP088297.1 coordinate 3,948,309, forward strand.
GGGCTGGTCAACAACGCCGCCGGCAACTTCGTCAGCCGCACGCAGGACGTGTCGCCCCGCGGCTTCGACGCGGTGGCCGGCATCGTGCTGCACGGCACCTACTACACCACCCACCACGTCGGCCGGCGCTGGATCGCCGAGGGCCGCAAGGGTTCGGTGATCTCCATCGTCGTCACCTGGGTGCGCACCGGCGCGCCCTTCGTCGTGCCGAGCGCAATGAGCAAGGCCGGGGTCGACGTGATGACCAAGTCGCTGGCCATCGAATGGGGGCCGCACGGCATCCGCCTCAACGCCATCGCGCCCGGCATCTTCCCGACCGAAGGCGCCAACAAGCGGCTGAGCCCGAACACCGACTGGAAGGACGACAACGTGCACAACCCCATGAACCGGGTCGGCCGCATGAGCGAGCTGCAGAACCTGGCCGTCTTCCTGATGGCCGACGGCGTGGAATGGCTCACCGGCGAGACCATCGCCATCGACGGCGCCGGGCACCGGCAGAACGGCGCCTCGTTCACCGAGCTGGCCGGCCTGAACGATGCGCAGTGGCGCGAGATGCGCGAGTCCATCCGCGCACAGGACCGGCGCGACAAGGCCGCGACCCCGGCATGAACGCGGCGGACATCGTGGGCGAGGCGATCGCCGAGCGGGGCGTGGCCGACAAGGCGGCGCTGGTCGAGGACGGGCAGGCGCAGCTGACCTACGCCGAGCTGGCGCAGCGGCTGGACCGTGCCGCCGCGGTGCTGCAGGCCGCGGGGCTGGGGCCCGGGGAGCGGCTGGCCATCGTCAGCGAGAACAGCGCCGACGCCGTCGTGCTGCTGCTGGCCGCGCTGCGCGCCGGCGGCTGGGCGGTGCCGATCAACGCCCGCATGGCCGCGGGCGAGGTGGACGGCATCCTGGCCCACGCCAGGCCGCGCCTGGCCTACTTCGCCAGCGGCTCCTCGGCCGAGGCCCACGGCCATGCGCTGCGCACCGGCGCGCCCGCCGCGGACCCCGCCGATTGGGTGGGCGGCCACCTGGCGCGCTTCGACGACGGCGTGCAGGCGGAGGACGAACCCGGCGTCGCGCTCATGCTCTACACCGGCGGCAGCACCGGCCTGCCCAAGGGCGTGATGCTGACCCACGACAACCTCGACTTCGTGACCCGGGTGTCGATGCAGCAGGCGGTGCTGCTGCGCGAGGACCGGCTGTTCCACGCGCTGCCGATCTCGCATTCCTTCGGCCTCATCTCCGCCCTGCTGTGCGGCCTGCGCGCGGGGGCCACGGTGCGGCTGGTGCGGCGCTTCTCGGCCGAGGGGCTGGCGCGCGCCATCCTGGACGACGGCATCACCGTCTTCCAGGGCGTGCCCGGCATGTACGCCCGGCTGCAGGAATGGAGCCTGGCGAGCGGCACGCCGCTGCGGCCGCACCGGCTGCGGCTGGCCTACATCGGCGGCGCACAGATCGACGCCACCCGCAAGGCGCAGAGCGAGGCGCTGCTCGGCCTGCCGCTGCACCACGGCTACGGCATGACCGAATGCGCGCCGGTGGCCGTCCGCACCATCGGCCACCCGCCGCCGAAGACGGTGACCTGCGGCTGGCCGATCCCCGGCGTCGACGTGCAGCTGCGCGACGAGGCCGGTCGGCCGGTGCCGCCGGGTGGCCATGGCGAGGTGTGGATCCGCGGCCCCAACGTCATGCGCGGCTACTTCCGCGACCCGGAGCAGACCCGCGCCGCGGTGGACGCCGAGGGCTGGCTGCACACCGGCGACATCGGCGAGTTCGGCCCCGACGGCGACCTGAGCATCGTCGGCCGGCGCAAGGAGATGATCATCCGCGGCGGCTTCAACGTCTACCCGGCGGAGGTCGAGCGGGCCATCGCCGCCTTCCCCGGCGTCGGCCAGTGCGCGGTGGTCGGACGCCCGGTCGACGACGACGAGGAGGTGGTGGCCTTCGTCGAACCGGTCGCCGGCCAGGCGGTGGACCTGGCCGCGCTGCGCCAGCACCTGCGCGAGCAACTGGCACCGTACAAGCGGCCGGCCGCGATCGTCGTCCTCGACGCGCTGCCGGCCAACACCACCGGCAAGGTGCTCAAGCCGCGGCTCAAGGCCATGGCGATGGAGTTGGCGATGGACACGGCGCCCACCCGGCGTGGCGCCCGATGAGCGCCCGCTGGCCTTCCCTGCAGGCGCTGCTCGCACCGGCGTCGGTCGCCGTGGTCGGCGCATCGGACAACCCGGACAAGGTCGGCGGGCGGCCGCTGCGCTACCTGCTGCAGCAGGGCTTCGCCGGCCGTGTGCACGCCGTCAACCCGCGCGCGACCACGGTCCAGGGGCTGCCGGCCCACGCCTCGCTGGCCGAGCTGCCGGAGGTGCCCGACGCCGCGGTGCTCTGCGTCTCCGCCGACCAGGCCGAGGCGCAGCTCGCGCTGTGCGCCCGGCTCGGGGTGCGCCAGGCGCTGCTCTTCGCCTCCGGCTATGCCGAGGTGGGTGAGGACGGCCGGCGCCGGCAGCAGCGGCTGCTCGACCTCTGCCGCGAGGGCGGCGTGCGCCTGGTCGGACCGAACAGCATCGGCGTGGCCAGCTTCGACAGCGGCGCGGTGCTGTCCTTCGCCTCCATCTACAGCGACCATGCGCCGCAGGACGGCCCGGTGGCCATCGTGTCGCAAAGCGGAGCCTTCGGCGTCACGCTGTACGCGCTGCTTCGGCAGGCCGGCATCGGCGTGCGCTGCGTCGCGGCCACCGGCAACGAGGCGGACCTGAACTGCGCCGACTTCATCGCCGCCATGGCGCTGCAGGGCGGCGTGCGGCTGCTGCTGCTGTACCTGGAGCAGGTGCCGGATGCGGCACGCCTGGAGGCGGCCCTCGTCATGGCACGCGACGCCGGCATGGCGGTCGTCGCCGTGCGGGCGGCCCGGTCGCCGGAGGGCCGTGGCGCGGCGCAGTGCCACACCGGCTCGAACGGTGCCGGCGGCCCGGTGCTGGACGCGCTGTTCGCCGCCGCCGGCTGTCGCACGGTGGCCGACCTCGGCGAGCTCGTCGCCGGCGTGCCCCTGTACCTGGCGGCCAGCGCGGGCACCGGGCCTTCGCCGGCCGTGCCGCGGCTGGCCATCGTCAGCAACTCGGGCGCCTCCTGCGTGATGGCCGCCGACCAGGCGCACCTGCTGGGGCTGCCGCTGGCGGCGCTGGGCGCCGGCACCGTGCGCCAGCTCGACGCGCTGCTGCCGGCGTTCTCCCTCGGCCGCAACCCGATCGACCTCACCGCCATGCTGCTGGCCGACCCCGCGCTGCTGGGCGCGGTGATGCGCTGCGTGCTCGACGACGATGCGGTCGACGCGGCGGTGCTGGGGCTGCTGGCGATCGGCGGGCCGAGCTACGACGTCGCCCGCTTCGCGGCGGAGGTCCACGAGGCCGCGGCGCGGGCCGGCAAGCCGGTCGTCATGCACAGCGCACAGCACGAGGTGCGGCAGGCCTTCGTGGCACGCGGGCTGGCGGTGTCCGCCAGCGAGGGCGAGGCCCTGCGCGTGCTGCAGGGCTTCGCCGCCCACCGAGCCGGTGCGGCGGCGGCCGCGCCGCTTCGTCCTCCCCCGCGGGAGGCGGCGACACCGCACCGCGACGATGGCGACGCAACGCCCGACGCCCCGCTGGCGCTGGACGGCATCGCCGCGCTGCGCGCCTTGAAGGACGGCCCCGCCCGCTGCGGCCCGTGGCTGACCGTCGACCAGGCCACGATCCAGCGCTTCGCCGAGGCCACCGGCGACCGGCAATGGATCCACCTCGACGTCGACCGCGCGGCGCGTGAGTCGCCCTACGGCCGCACCATCGCGCACGGCCTGCTCACCCTGTCGCTGCTGCCCACGTTGCTGGCCGGCCTGTTCAGCTACCCGGGCCGCAAGACCAGCGTCAACTACGGTTTCGACCGGGTGCGCTTCACCGCCGCGGTGCCCGAGGGCGGCCGGGTGCGGCCGGTGGTGCGGCTGGCCGACCTGGACGAATTGCAGCCCGGCGAGGCGCGGGTGGCCTGGGACGTCACGCTCGAGCTCGAAGGCAGCGCGCGGCCGGCGCTCGTCGCTCGCTGGCTGGTGCAGATGCGGTACTGACGCCGCCCCCGGGGGGACCGCCGGGCGATGCCGTCAGGCGTGGTCCAGCCCGGCGATGAAGATGGAGAACACGTCGCCGCCGATCTTCAGCGGCGCGTCCTTGCGCACGATGTCCCAGGCGTTCTGCCGGTCCACCATCAGCGTGGCCATGCCATGGCAGGCGGTCCAGGCGGCGAGCGCCGCCCGGCGGGTGCGCGCCAGCGGCACGTCGCGCGAGCTGAGGTACTCGCCCACCGCCGTCTCCAGGATGCCGTAGGAGCGCCGGGCCGCCTGCTCCAGGTCCGGGAACTGGGCCTTGTCCGGGATGTCGGGGCCGAACATGACGTGGAACAGCGCGCCATGGTCGACGGCGAACTGCAGGTGCGCCAGCATCACCGCCAGCAGCCGCTCGCGCGGGTCGGTCTTGTGGCGCAGCGCGCCGATGCGCTGCTCGAACAGCAGCCGGAAGCCGTGCGCCGCGATGGCGGCCAGGTAGGCGGCCTTGCCCTCGAAGTGGTGCAGCGGCGCGGTCTGCGAGACGCCGACGTCGCGCGCCGCGCGGCGCAGCGTCAGCGCGGCCGCGCCTTCGGTGTCGAGGATCTCCACGCCGCGCAGCACCAGCGCGTCGCGCAGGTTGCCGTGGTGGTACGTGGCGGGCCGGGGGGCCTCGACCGCCGCCGGCGGCGCCGTGGCCGAGCCGCCGGCCTTCACCGCCCGCGGTGCGGTCGTTCCTGCGGTGGGTCGGGGGGAGGTGGGCATGCGTCAGTCCGAGGAGGAAGCCGGACGCCTGGGGACGGCCCGCTTCCTGGCGGTGGGCGAAGTGTCTTGCAAACCCGGCGCGGTGGAACCGGGGGGCCGGCTGCGCCGGCGCGGCTTCGGCGCCGCGGCGGCCGGCGGCAGCCACGCGGCGAAGCCGTCCAGCAGCAGCTGGAGGCCGGCCTCCAGGGTGGTGCCGACGTCGAGCCCGCTGAAGGGTTTAACGAGGAACGCGGCACCCGGCATCTGGTCGGCGCCGGCCCGCGAGACGTAGCCGAGGATGAAGTCGGCGTGTTCGCTCGGGCTCTGGTGGAACGCCGCCGCGCTGCCCACGCTGACGATGAACAGCATCAGCAGGTGGTAGGCCAGCGCCGCCTGCTCACGGCTGAAGCCGGCCGACTGGAAGATGCGGCCCATGTGGTCGAAGAACACCAGGCCCCAGTCGGTCTCGCCCGGCTGCACCTTCTGGAACAGCCGGAAGCGGTTGTGCGTGGCGATGTAGCTGGCCAGGCCCGGCCAGCGCTGGTGGCTGTCGTGCATCAGCCGCGCCGTGGTGGCCAGGTCGGTGCGCCAGTCGCCGGTCAGCGGCGGCATGCGGGCCATGCGGTCCTGCAGCGCGTGGTTGAGCACCGCGCTGAGCAGCTCGTCGCGGCTGCCGATGTAGTAGTGGATCAGCGCCGGCGTCACGTCCATCTCGCGCGCCAGCCGCAGGATGGTGATGTCGTTCAGCGGTTCGCAGCGCGCCAGCGCCACCGCCTTGAGCACCACCGCCTCTCGCGACAACTCCGGCCCGCCGTCGCGCGGGCGGCGGCCCGGGCGACGGGCCGCGGGTGTCTTCGTCGCCGGCTTCTGCTTCGCTCGCACGTTCATCCGGGCAGCGTAACCGATGGCCCGTCGACGGCCGGGGGTGGGTTCGACCTTATTTGACACCGTGTCAGTTCCAGCCCTAACCTGCGCGTCGCGTTAATTGACGTGGTGTCAAAAGGAGCGACGACACGATGGCCAGCCCTTCCTCCCCTGCCGGTGCCACGGGCGCGGTGACGGCCGGCATGCGCGGTGCGTCGTGGACCGCCGAGCGGCTGCACCGGCCCTTCGACACCCGGCCCTGCCCGCTCGCCACCGAAGACGGGCAGCGCGTGCTCGGCTTCCTCTTCTCGCGCGGGGGCGAGAAGGGCGTGGTCTTCGTCATGCACCCGCGCGAGATGGTGGTCACCCACTACCTGGTGCCCGACCTGCTGGACGCCGGCTGGGCCTGCTGGGTGCAGGGGCCGCGTTCGGTCGGCAACGACCTGCGGCTGGAGCACGAACTGGCGCTGCACGACGTGGCCGCCGGCATGCGGCACCTGCGTTCGCTCGGTTTCGCGACCATCGTCCAGCTCGGCAACTCCGGCGGCGCCGGGCTGTTCGCTTTCTACAACCAGCAGGCCATGCTCGACGGCGAGCGGCGGCTTCGCCACACCCCGGCCGGGCGGCCCACGAAGCTGGAGTCGGCCAACCTGCCGGTGGCGGACGGCCTGGTCTTCCTGTCGCCGCACCCCGGACAGGGCGCGCTGCTGATGAGCGGCATCGACCCGTCCGTCACCGACGAGGCCGACCCGTTCTCCTGCGACCCCGCGCTCGACCCGTTCGATGCGAAGAACGGCTTTCGCCGCCCGCCGGAGTCGTCGCGCTACGCGCCCGAGTTCGTCGCGCGCTACCGCGCCGCGCAGCGCGAGCGCGTGGCCCGCATCGACCGCATCGCGCTCGACCTGGTCGCCCGCCGTCGCGACGCCCGCCAGCGCCTCAAGGAGGCCCCCAGCCGGCGCGACAAGCTGGTCGCCAGCCACCAGCCGGTGTTCACCGTGTGGCGGACCGATGCCGACCTGCGCAGCTGGGACACCTCGCTCGACCCGTCGGACCGCACGGTCGGCACGCTGTGGGGCGCGGACCCGGCGGCGTCCAACCTCGGCAGCGTCGGCTTCGGCCGCGTGGTGACGCCCGAGTCCTGGCTGTCCACCTGGTCGGGGCTGCAGTCGCGGGCCTCGATGGCGCTGTGCGCGCCGTCGGTGCAGCAACCGGTGCTGTTGGTCGAGTACAGCGGCGACAACGCCGTCTTTCCGGCCGACATCGATGCCATCGAGGCCGCCATCGGCAGTCCGCACAAGCAGCGCGTGACGGTGCGCGGCAACCACCACGGCATGGCCCTGGCGGAGGGCGAGCCGTCCGGCCAGGCGGTCGCCGGCGAGCACGTCACGCGATGGCTGACCGAGAACTTCGGCTGAGCTGCGACGGCCGACGACGACGACACAACGAAGGAGACGACCCATGCAAAAACGAACCTTGCTGTCCGGGCTGGCCTGCGTGCTGGCGCTGGGGCTGGCGCCCCTCGGCACCACGGCGCTGGCCCAGCCGGGCCGGCAGCCGATCCGCATCGTCGTGCCGGCGCCGGCCGGCAGCGCGCCCGACGTGGTCGCACGCCTGATCGGCGAGCAGTTCCGGGCCCGCTTCGGCCAGCCGGTGGTGGTCGAGAACCGGGCCGGGGCGGGCGGCATCCTGGCCGTCAACGCCGTGCGCGGCACCGAGCCCAACGGCACCACGCTGCTGTTCGCCCAGGCCGCGGTGGTGACGGTCACGCCCCACACCTACAAGGAAGGCAAGTACGACATGGAGCGCGACTTCGAGACGGTCGGCGCCGTGGCCTACACGCCGATGCTCTTCGTCGCCAACATCGACAAGGGCCCGAAGAGCTGGGCCGAGGCGGTGCAGCTGATGAAGTCGCAGCCGGGCGGGCCGTCGATGGGCAACCCCACGCGGACCTCCATTCCGCACCTGGCGGCCGAACGGGCCGGGCAGGCGGTGGGCGGCAGCTTCCAGAACGTGTCCTTCAGCAACACCGGCCAGGGCATCCAGGCGGTGGTCAACGGCGACACGCTGATGTACGTCGACGGCACCGCGCCGCTGGTGCCGCTGGTCAAGGCCGGCCGGCTGCGGGCGCTGGCCGTCGCCTCGGACAAGGTGCTGCCCGGTCTGGAGGGCATCCCGCTGGCGCAGGAGCAGGTGCCGGGGCTCGAGGTGTCCGGCTGGTTCATGATCTTCGCCAGCAAGGGCACGCCACGTCCGGTGCTGGAGCAGCTGAACCAGGCGATGAACGCCGCGCTGAAAACGCCCGAGGTGGTGGACAAGATGCGCGAGCTGGGCAACTACCCGCTGGGCGGCTCGCTGGCCGACGCCGGCGACTTCCTGCGGCGCGAGAAGCAGCAGTGGGCGGAGGTGATCCGCAAGTCCAACCTGCAGCCGGAGTGAGGGCGATGCCGTTGTCCGCCCCTTCGCCCGCCCCGACCGCCCCGCGCATCGGCGTGCGCCAGCCGATGCCCGGCGTGGTCTACCCCGATGCGGCGACGCTGCAGCGCTACGTCGACGCCGGTGCGCTCGGCCACGAGACGTTGCCCGGCGTCTTCCGCGCCACCGCGGCCGCGCATGGCGACCGGCTGGCGCTCGCCGGCCCCGAACGGCGCATGACCTACCGCGAGCTGGACCGCGTCACCGACCGGCTGGCCGCCGCGCTGCTGCGCGAGGGCCTGGCGCCGCTGGACCGCGTGGTGTTCCAGCTCGGCAACTGCCCCGAGCTGGTGTTCTGCTGGCTGGCCTGCCTGAAGGCCGGGCTGATCCCCATCTGCACGCTGGCGGCCCACCGCGAGCGCGAGATCGGCTACCTGGCGCAGCTGGCCGAGGCGAAGCTGCACCTGGTGCAGGGCGACGACCCGAAGTTCGACGACATCGGCTTCGCGCGGCGCATGCAGACGCAGGTGCCGACGCTGCGCCGCATCCTGCAGGCGCGGGGACGGTCCCAGGACGGCGTGCTGCACGTCCATGCGCTGATCGACTCCGTGGGCGACGAGGAGGCCCGCCAGCGGCTGGCGCAGGTCGAGCTCGACCCGTTCCAGGTGGCGGTCTTCCAGCTCTCCGGCGGCACCACCGGCGTGCCGAAGATCATCCCGCGCATGCACAACGACTACGTGTGCAACATGCAGGCCGTCGCGCGGTGGATGGGCTACCGGCCCGGCGAGGTGCTGTTCATGCCCCTGCCCATGGTGCACAACCTGAACATGGGCTGCTTCTTCGGCCCGTTCCTGCTCACCGGCGGCACGGTGACGATCGCGCCCGACCTGCGGCCCGAGTCGCTGATCGCGCTCATCGCGCAGGAGAAGCCGCAGTGGCTGGTGGTGATGGGGCCCATCCTCGCGCGGCTGGAGACGGCCATCTCGAGCGGCGCGCTGGATTTCTCCGGCATCCGCGGCGTGGTCACGCCGAGCGGGGTGGTCAAGCTGCGCCAGCTGCTCGGCGGCGCCCCCGTCTACACCATCTTCGGCATGACCGAAGGCGTGATCATGCTGACCCGCGAAGGCGACCCGCCCGAGGTGCTGGACCACACCAACGGCCGGCCGGTGCACCCGCTCGACGAGGTGCGCATCCTGGTGCCGGGCACCGAGACCGACGTGGCGCCCGGCGAGGCCGGCGAGCCGGCCTTCCGCGGTCCCTACACGCTGCACGGCTACTACAAGGCCGAGGAACGCAACCGCGAGGCCTTCACCCGCGACGGCCACTACCGGTCCGGCGACCTGATGGTCGAGCAGCGCATCGGGGGCCGCAGCCACTACGTCTTCAAGGGCCGCCTGAAGGACGTCATCAGCCGGGGCGGCGAGAAGGTTAACGCCGACGAGGTGGAGGAAGCGGTGTGCGCCCACCCGGCCGTGGCGTCCTGTGCCGTGATCGGCATGCCGGACCCGGTGTTCGACGAACGCGTCTGCGTCTTCGTGCTGCTGCGCGAAGGCCGCGCGGCGCCGACGGTGGCCGAACTCGGCGCCTTCCTTCAGGACTACGGCATGGCCAAGTACAAGTGGCCCGAACGCGTGGAGACGGTGGACGCCTTCCCCACCACGCATTCGGGCAAGACCAGCAAGCCGGCGCTGCGAGAGCTGCTGATGCAGCGCCTCCAGTCCCATTGACGCCCGAAAGCGAGAACGCCATGAACCGCTCCGACGACGCGCCCGTGCTCAAGGGTGTCCACCACACCGCGCGACCGACCTGGAAGCTGCGCGAGACCGTCGAGTTCTACCGTGACAAGCTGGGCCTGCCGCTGGTGCACGCCATCTCCGCGCGCGGCTGGGGGCCGGACAACCACCCGGACTTCCTGCACTTCTTCTTCCGCTCGGGCAAGGGCAGCACGATCGCCTTCTTCTACTACATCGGCGCCGAGCAGCCGGCGTACACCATGCCGGTGGACGACTACCGCTCGCGCGCCACGCACACCGCCTGGCAGGTCGACACGCTGGACGAGCTGAAGGCCTGGCGCGACCGGGTGGAGTCGCAGGGCATCGCCCTGAAGTACCAACTGCGCCACGAACTGATCGAGTCGATCTACTTCCACGACCCGAACGGCTACCCGATCGAGATCACCTGCGAGGTGCGCCCGATGACGGCGGTGGACGCACGGGACGCCGAGCACACCCTGGAAGCGGCGATGGCACGCGAGGACGCCCAGCGGCTCGACGGCCGGCGCTTCGAGAGCATCGACCAGGTGTGGCGGGGCAAGGCCGACGCGCTCGGCGGCGCCGGCGACGGGCTGGCGGTGCTCTACGTGCTCGACGTGCCGGAGTTCGCGCCGCTGGTGGCGGCCGGCCGGGCGGACCCCGCCGTGCAGGTGGACCGGGCGGACGCCGAGGGCTACTGGCGGCTGGCCTCCGGGCAGCGGCTGCGCTTCGAGCGCAAGGCGCTGGGCTTCGTGCCGGCGCTGTGGAACGCCGCGCTCACCGGCGGCTTCCGCGGCGAGGTGCGGTCCTTCGACCGCCAGTGCCTGGAGATCGTGCCCCAGGGCGCGGCCGGGAGCGCGCCATGAAGGTCGCGGTCGTCGGAGGCGGCCCGTCGGGGCTGTACCTGTCGCTGCTGCTGCGTCGCCGCCGGCCCGGCTGGGACGTGCAGGTGGTGGAGCAGAACCGTCCCGACGCCACCTTCGGCTTCGGGGTCGTGCTGGCCGACACCGGGCTGGCGCAACTGCACCAGGCCGATGCCGCCTCGCACGACGCGATGGTGCACGCGATGCGCTTCAACCACAGCCAGACCATCGTGCAGCGCGAGGTGCCGATCGCCGTGCAGCGCAACGTCAAGGGCGGCGCGATCGAGCGGCTGGCGCTGCTGCACATCCTGCAGCGCCAGTGCGAGGACGCCGGCGTCGTGCTCCACCACGGACGGCGCATCGAGCACCCGGACGCGCTGGCCGGCCTCGGCCTGGGCGACGCGGACGTGGTGGTGGGCGCCGACGGCATCAACTCCGTGGTCCGCCAGGCCTTCGCGTCGGCGTTCGGCACCACCCAGCAGCAGCTGACCAACCACTTCGCCTGGTACGGGACCGAGCGGGTGTTCGAGACGCCGGCGCTGGTGTTCCGACGGCACGACGGCGGCCACTTCGTCGCGCACTACTACCCGTACTCGGCGACGATGAGCACCTTCGTCGCCGAGTGCGACGACGCCACCTGGCGCCGTCTGGGGCTGGACCGGATGGCCGACGCCGAGCGGCAGGCCCTGTTCGAGCGCCTCTTCGCCCCCGAGCTGCAGGGCCTGCCGCTGATCTCCAACAAGTCGACCTGGCGCCAGTTCCCGGTGATCCGCAACGCCCACTGGCACCACGGCCGGCACGTGCTGATCGGCGACGCGCTGACCAGCGCGCACTTCTCGATCGGCTCGGGCACCCGCATCGCCATGACCGACGCCATCGCGCTCGCCGAGGCCCTGGTCGCGCACGAAGACGACGTGCCCGCCGCGCTGGCGGCCTACGAGGCATCGCACCGGCCGCGCAAGCAGAAGCTGATCGACGCCTCCGAGCGTTCGTACAACTGGTACGAACGCATCGGCGAGTGGATGGACCGCTACGGCCCGGAGGAGTTCGTCTACCAGTTCATGACCCGCACCGGCCGGGTGGACGACCGCCGCCTGCGCGAGCAGTTCCCGGCGCTGATGGACCGGCTCGCGCGGGCCAGGGCGGGCGCATGAGCGGGCACCTGGAGGAGAGCTACGAGTACGTGCTCGACCATGCGCCGTTCACCGTGCGGCGCACCATCCGCTGGTCCGACTGCGACCCCGCGGGCATCGTCTTCACCGGGCGCTTTACCGAGTACCTGCTGGGCGCGGTGTCGCTGTTCATGCGCCACCTGCACAGCGGCCCGGGCACCGTGCTGCAGACGCTCGGCGTCGACACGCCGTGCAAGGGGCTGTCGCTGGTGTTCCATGCACCGCTGCGCCCCGACGACGTGGTCGACATCCGCGTGACGGTGGGGGCGCTGCGCGAGAGCAGCTTCGACCTGCAGGCGCACGCCGCGATGGCCGACGGCCGGCTGGCCTTCGAGGGGGTGTTCTCGCCCATCTGCATCCGCCGCGAGCCGCGCGGCCGGGTGCCCATCCCCGACCTGCTGCGCGAGCGGCTGCAGCCCCACCGCACGCCGGACCGTTGACGGGAAGACGACATGACGACCACCACCTATCGCATCGGGCAGATCGTGCCCAGCTCCAACACCACCATGGAGACCGAGATCCCGGCGCTGCTGCGCGCGCGCCAGGCGCGCCGGCCGGAAGCGGCCTTCACCTTCCACTCGTCGCGCATGCGCATGCACACGGTGGAGAAGGCCGAGCTGGTGCGCATGAACGCGCAGGCCCTGCGCTGTGCGGCCGAGCTGGCCGACGCCCGGGTCGACGTGATGAGCACCGCCTGCCTCGTCGCGCTCATGGCGATGGGCCCGGGACACCACCGCACCGCCGAGCGCGAGATCGAGGCCGCCGCGCGCGAGGCCGGCAGCCAGGCGCAGGTGATGACCTCGGCCGGCGCGCTGGTCGATGGCCTGAAGGCCCTCGGCGCCCGCCGCGTCGCGATGATGATGCCGTACACCGATGCGCTGGCGCAGGCGGTGGTGAGCTACATCGAGGCCGAGCACATCGAGGTCGTGCACTGGCTGAACTTCTCGATCGCCGACAACCTGGCGGTGGGCCGGCGCCCCGCCGCTCGGCTGCTGGAGGACGCGGCGCGGCTGGATCTGTCCCGCGCCGACGTGGTGGTGGCGTCGGCCTGCGTCCAGATGCCCTCGCTGGCCGCGCTGCAGCCGCTGCAGGAGCGCCTGGGCCTGCCGGTCACCTCCACCGCGGCCTGCACCGCGTGGCAGATGCTGACGCGGCTGGGCCTCGAGACGCCGCTGCCGGACGCGCGGCTGTGCGAGGGCGCCGCGTAGGCCGGCCGCTCGACCGTCGCCGCCGGCCGACGGCACCTGCGCCTCAGCAGGTCCAGGACGGCGGCGCGTCCGCCGCGATCCCGTAGCGGCGGATGGCGTCGGCGCAGACCGCCGCGTCGACGCGGCCCTGGCGGCGCAGGGCGCTCAACGCGGCCAGCACGATGTGGTGCCGGTCCACCTCGAAGAAGCGGCGCAGCGCGGCGCGGGTGTCGCTGCGGCCGAAGCCGTCGGTGCCCAGCGCGGTGAACGGCGCCTCCACGTGCGCGGCGATCAGCTCGGGCCAGGCGCGCACGCAGTCGGTGGCCGCCACCACCGGCGCGTCGCCGACGAGGCACCGCGCGACATGGCTGGCGCGGGGCGCCTGCGTCGGATGCAGGCGGTTGAAGCGCTCGGCCTCGCGGGCGTCGCGCGCCAGTTCGCTGAAGCTGGTGGCGCTCCACAGCTCGGCGTCGACCTGCCAGTCGGCGGCCAGCAGCTCGGCCGCGGCGATCGCCTCGCGCAGGATGGCGCCCGAACCGACCAGGCGGACCCTGCCCTTCGCGTTCTCCGCCCGGTGCTCGGCAAGGCGGTACAGGCCCTTGATGACGTCGGCTTCGGCCGCCGCCGGCAGCGACGGCTGCGCGTAGTGCTCGTTCATCAGGGTGACGTAATAGAAGACATCCTCCTGCTGCTCCAGCATCTGCCGCATGCCGTGGTGGAGGATGACGGCGAACTCGCCGGCGAAGCACGGGTCGTAGGCGCGGCAGTTCGGCACCGTGGACGCCTGCAGCAGGCTCGACCCGTCCTGGTGCTGCAGGCCCTCGCCGCCCAGGGTCGTGCGGCCGGCGGTCGCGCCGAGCAGGAAGCCGCGCGAGCGCTGGTCGGCGGCGGCCCAGATCAGGTCGCCCACGCGCTGGAAGCCGAACATCGAGTAGTAGATGTAGAACGGCAGCATGGCCTGGCCGTGCACCGAGTAGCTGGTGGCCGCCGCCGTCCAGCTGCTGACGGCGCCGGCCTCGCTGATGCCTTCTTCCAGGATCTGGCCGTCGGTGGCCTCGCGGTAGCTCATCAGCGAGCCGATGTCCTCGGGCTCGTAGCTCTGGCCGTCGAACGCGTAGATGCCGACCTGCTTGAACAGGTTGGCCATGCCGAAGGTGCGCGCCTCGTCGGCCACGATGGGCACGATGCGCGGGCCCAGCACCCGGTCCTTGAGCAGGTTGGTCAGCATGCGCACGAAGGCCATCGTCGTGCTCATCTCCTTGCCGTCGGCCTGCGTGGCGAAGCCGCCGTAGCCCGCCAGCGGCGGCACGGGCACCGGCTCGGCCCGGCTGCGGCGTGCCGGCAGGGGCCCGCCCAGCGCCGCGCGGCGTGCGTGCAGGTATCGCATCTCGGGGCTGTCGTCGGCGGGCTTGTAGAACGCCAGCGACGCGGCCTGTTCGTCGGTCAGCGGCAGGTCGAAGCGGTTGCGGAAGGCGATCAGGTCGTCGCGCTCGAGCTTCTTCTGCTGGTGGGTGGTCATGCGGCCCTGGCCGGCCTCACCCATGCCGTAGCCCTTCTTCGTCTGCGCCAGGACGACCACCGGCTGGCCGACCGTGTGGGCGGCCGCATGGTAGGCGGCGTGGATCTTCACCAGGTCGTGCCCGCCACGCTTGAGGCGGTCGATCTGGTCGTCGGTCAGGCCCTGGGCCAGCCGGGCGAGCCGCGCGTTCTGGCCGAAGAAGTGGTCGCGGTTGTAGCGGCCGTCCTTCGCGGCGAAGGTCTGCAGTTGGCCGTCCACCGTCTGCGAGAACACCTCGGCCAGCGCGCCGTCGGTGTCGCGCGCGAACAGCCCGTCCCAGTCCGAGCCCCACACCAGCTTGATGACGCGCCAGCCGGCGCCGGCGAACAGCGCCTCCAGCTCGTCGATGATGCGGCCGTTGCCGCGCACCGGACCGTCGAGCCGCTGCAGGTTGCAGTTGACCACCCACACCAGGTTGTCGAGCCGCTCGCGCGCGGCCAGCGTCAACGCGCTCATGCTCTCGGGCTCGTCCATCTCGCCGTCGCCGAAGACGCCCCAGACCGTGCGCCCCGAGGTGTCCAGCAGCCCGCGGTGCTGCAGGTAGCGCATGAAGCGCGCGTGGTAGATCGAGCTGATCGGGCCGAGGCCCATCGAGCCGGTGGGGAACTGCCAGAAGTCGGGCATCAGCCACGGGTGCGGATAGCTGCACAGGCCCTGTGCGCCGCTGCCTGCGGCGGTGATCTCCTGTCGGTAATGCGCCAGGTCGTTCTCGCCGAGCCGCCCCTCGAGGAAGGCGCGCGCGTAGACCCCCGGCGCCGAATGCGGCTGGAAGAAGACCAGGTCGGCACCCGCGCCGTCGACCCCGGCCTTGAAGAAGTGGTTGAAGCCGACCTCGAACAGGTCCGCCGCGCTGGCATAGCTTGCGATGTGACCGCCGAGTTCGCCGTAGGCCTTGTTGGCCCGCACCACCATCGCGAGCGCGTTCCAGCGCATCAGCGACGCCAGCCGCTCCTCCAGCGCCAGGTCGCCGGGGAAAGGCGGCTGCTGCGACACCGCGATGGTGTTGGCGTAGGGCGTGCCGCGCGCCGGCTGCCAGCCGACGGACGGGTCGCGCGCCATCGCGGCCAGCACGTCCATGACCTGGTGCACCCTCGCCGGGCCGCTGGCCTGCAGCAGCGACCGCAGGGCGTCGCGCCACTCGGTGGTCTCCTGCGGGTCGAGGTCGGCTGCGGTGCCCCGCGGTTCTCGGTGGCTCAACGGGTCACTCATGGGTCCTTCCTCCTGTCTGCCAGCACTGTAGGAAAGCCTGCGCCGCAGTTGTGGCTGATCACGCTGGTCGTCCGGCGTATCCGCAGCACAGAATGCTGCAGAACCGCCGAAACAGCCTCGATCATGGATCTGGACGCCATCGACCTGAACATCCTGCGCGAGCTGCAGGCCGACGCCAGCCTGTCCAACGTCGAGCTGGCGCGGCGCGTTCACCTCTCGCCGTCGCCCTGCCTGGCGCGGGTCAAGGCGCTGCAGACCGGCGGCGTGATCCGGCAGTACGTCGCGCTGCTGGACGCCAAGCGGCTGGGGCTGCACCTGAACGTCTTCATCTCCATCAGCCTGCGGCGGCAGACCCAAGCGGCGCTGGAGGCCTTCGAGGCCCGCATCTGCAGCCGCGAGGAGGTGATGGAGTGCTACCTGATGACGGGCGACGCGGACTACCTGATCCGCGTGGCGGTGCCCGACATGGCCGCGCTGGAGCGCTTCATCCTGGAGCGGCTGTCGCCGATGCCCGAGATCGAGAAGATCCGCTCCAGCTTCGCGCTCAAGCAGGTGCGCTACAAGACCGCCCTGCCGCTGTCGACGCGGTGAGGGCGTGGCGCGGCCGGGGCGCCGCCGCGCCGCCGCGCCGCCGCGCCGCCGACCCCATCCTGGTCGTTGCGCACGCTTCTTGCCCCTCCGCTGGCGGCGCTTTCGCCTGCCAGGAGGCCGCCATGGCAGCTCGTTCGATCGCTTCCCTCACGCTCAGCTTCGGCTTGGTCTCCATCCCGGTGAAGCTGTACTCCGCCACCGAGTCGTCCTCGGCGGTGCGCTTCAACCTGTTGGCTCAGGACGGGTCGCGGCTGAAGCAGCAATACGTCTCCGAGAAGAGCGGGCAGGTCGTCCCGCGCGCCGAGATGGTCAAGGGCTATGAGTTCGAGCCGGACCGCTATGTGACGTTCACGTCCGAGGAACTGAAGGCGCTGGAAGACGCGTCGAGCCACAGCATCGACATCGTGGCCTTCATCCCGGCCGACCAGGTCGACCCGCTCTACTACGACAAGGCCTACTTCCTCGCGCCCGACAAGCGCGGCGCCAAGCCGTACAACCTGCTGAGGGAGGCGATGCGGCGCACCGACCGACATGCGCTAGCCAAGTGGGCCTGGAAGGGCAAGCAGTACGTGGTCCAGCTGCGCCCCACCGAGCAGGGTGTCGTGCTGCAGCAGCTGCTCTACGCCGACGAGGTGCGCCGGATGGCCGACCTCGACATCGAGCAGACAACGGTGTCCGACGCCGAACTCAAGCTCGCCACCCAGCTCATCGACCAGATCGCGCAGGACACCTACGACCCTGCGCAGTACGAGGACGAGGAGAAGAAGCGCATCCTCGCCGCCATCGACCAGAAGATCTCCGGGCAGCAGGTGGTGACGTCCGCGCCGGCCGAAGCCGGCACGGGGGCGCAAGTCATCGACCTGATGGACGCCCTGCGAGCGAGCCTCGGCCGCGGCAAGGGGGCCGGCCCGGCGAAGTCGGCCGCCCCGGCCGAAGAAGCGACCGCCGACAAGCCGCGGCGGCCAGCGCGCCGGTCTGCCGCCGCGCCGGAAGCCGTGGCAGCCGCGCCGGCGCCGTCCCGCAAACGAGCCACCCGCTGAGCGCGTGCGCTCGCCGAAAGCGCCCTCCCTTCCTTGCCCATGAGCACCGCGGCGGCGGCCACCGTTCACACCCTCAAGAGCGTCGAAGGCGCGGTCGGCATCCCGCGGGCCATGGTGCTGCGCCTCATCAGCCGCGGCTACGTCGTGCCCGCGAAGGGCCGCCGCGGACAGTACCTGTTCTCGTTCCAGGACCTGGTGCTGCTGCGTTCCGCCCATGGGCTGCTCCGGGCCGGAGTGCCGGCGTCGCGGGTGGTGCAGGCACTGGCCAGGCTGCGTGAACAGCTCCCGTCCGACCTCCCCTTGAGCGGGCTGCGCGTGACCGCCGTCGGCGGCGACATCGCCGTTCGTGACGCGGCCAGCCCGCGCAGCGTCGTCTCGGGTCAGCTGCTGCTCGACTTCGAGGTGGAGGCGCGGGACGGGGCGGCCGCCCAGGTGGTGGCCTTGTCGTCACCCGACACCGATGGCCGGGGGCCGTCCCCGCCGGCACCCGCGGCCGACCCGCGTGACCTGGTCGTCCGAGGCGCCGAGCTGGAGCACCGGGATCCGGTGGCGGCGGAGGCCGCCTACCGCCAGGCGCTGCAGCTCGACCGCTGCTGCACCGACGCCTACCTCGGCCTCGGCACGCTGCTGAGCGAAACCGATCGGGACGAAGCGGCGGTGGCGCTCTACCAGGATGGCCTGCGACGGTGCGCCGACAAGGGAACGCTGCACTTCAACCTCGCCCTCGTGCTGGAAGACCTGGGCCGGCTGACGGAAGCCGCGGAACAGTACGAGCGTTGCCTGGAAACCGACCCGACCTTCGCCGATGCGCACCACAACGCCGCGCTGCTCTATGAGCGGCTGGGCGAAGGCCAGCGGCTCATCCGCCATTTGAACGCCTACCGTCGCCTGACGCGAGGAACCTGAGACCCGACATGCCCCGTGCCATCTGGAAAGGCGCCATCAGCTTCGGCCTCGTGCACCTGCCGGTGTCGCTGTACCCGGCCTCGCACGAGAACGACATCGACTTCGACTGGCTCGACCAGCGCACGCTCGACCCCGTCGGCTACAAGCGGGTGAACAAGCGCACCGGCAAGGAGATCGACAAGGCGCACATCGTCAAGGGCGTCAAGCACGACGACGGCTACGTGGTGCTGAGCGACGACGAGATCCGCAACGCCTACCCGAAGACCACGCAGACCATCGCCATCGAGGCCTTCGTGCAGGCGCAGGACGTGTCGTTCGTCTACCTGGAGAAGCCGTACTACCTGGAGCCCGCGCCGAAGGCGGAGAAGGTGTACTCGCTGCTGCGCGAGGCGATGGCCGATGCGTCGCTGATCGGCATCGCGCGGGTGGTGATGCACAACAAGGAGCACCTGGCGGCGCTGCTGCCGGCGGGCCCCGCGCTCATGCTCGGCACGCTGCGCTGGGCGGACGAGATCCGGTCGCCCGAAGAACTGAAGCTCCCGCCCGAGGGCAAGGACGCGAACGGGCTCAAGGACGCCGAACTGAAGATGGCCCGCCAGCTCATCGACGAGATGACCGTGGCGTTCGATGCCGGCCGCTACCAGGACCGCTTCTCGGAGGCGATCCGGGCGCTCGTCGCCAAGAAGGCCGAGGCCGGCGAGACCCAGACCGTCGAGCCGCTGGAAGAAGGTCCGCCCACCGGGGACAACGTCGTCGACCTGGCGGAACTGCTCAAGCGCAGCCTGGGCGGCAAGCGGGGCAGCACGGCGGCTGAGGCGAAGGCGTCGCCGGCCCCTCGCAAGACCGGCAAGCCGGCCCGCAAGAAGGCCTGAGGACCGCGGCGCTCAGGCGAGCAGGCGCTCGACCCAGGCCGCCAGCCCGTCCGCCACTTCCGCCGTCACGTCCGACGCGGTGCGGCCGGACCGCACGGGCACCTGGAAGCCATGGTCCGCGTCGGCCACCGCCAACAGGCCGGCCTTCGGCCCGAGGGATGCGAGCAGGCCGGAGATCAGGGCGGGGTCCGCCAGCTTGTCCCGCGTGCCCTGCACGAACAGCATCGGCACCGTCACCCGGGCCAGGTGGTCGCCGCGTGCGGTGGCGGGCTGCCCGGCGGGGTGCAGCGGGAAGCCGAGGAAGGCCAGGCCGGCCACCTGCGGCAGCGGCGACACCGCCTGGGCCTGCGAGGTCATGCGGCCGCCGAAGGACTTGCCGCCGGCGACCAGCGGCAGCCCGGTGGCGGCCGCGGCCGCGGCACACGCGGCCCGCACCGCGGCCTGCGCGGTGGCCGGTGCATCGGGCCGCTTCGAGCCCCGCTCCATGGATGGGAACTGGAAGCGCAGCGTGGCGACCCGGCGCTCGGCCAGCCGCTGTGCCATGTCGTGCAGGAAGGGGTGGTGCATGCCGGCGCCGGCGCCGTGTGCCATGACGTAGCAGGCCTTCGAGGCCCGCGGCAGCGTCAACAGCGCGGAGACGGACGAACCGTCCTCCAGGGCGACGGGAAGGGGTCGTTCCTGTGTCATGAGCGGGTGAAGGCGCCTCAAGCTGCCAGCGCGCGGAGGGCCTTGGTGAGCGTCTGCCGGCAATGCCAGTAGCCCTGCCAGGGATCGTCCTTCCGGAAGGACAGGTACTCGCGCGCGGTGGCGATCGTCCACTGCGAGCCGCCCTTGACCTCGTGCAGCTGCTCCCAGGCGATGGGCATGGACACGCCCATGCCGGGGCGTGCGCGGGCCGAGAAGGCGGCCGCCGTGGTCTGCCCATGGCCGTTGCGCAGGTAGTCGATGAAGATCCTGCCCACCCGGTTGGTGCCGCCGCTCTTGGCCACGAAACGCTGCGGGATGACGCGGGCCATGTGCTGCACCACCGACTGGGTGAACGCCTTGACCGCGTCGTAGTCCAGCTTCGGGGTCAGCGGCACGACGACGTGCAGCCCCTTGCCGCCGCTGGTCTTGAGCCAGCTCTGCAGGCCGAGTTCGGTCAGCATCGTGCGCGTCAGCAGCGCCGCCTCCTGCAGCATCGGCCAGGTGACGCCCTCGCCGGGGTCGAGGTCGAGGATGAACCGGTCGGGCTGGTCGATGCGCCGGACGACCGAGTTCCAGGTGTGGAACTCCACCGTGTTCATCTGTGCCGCCGCCACCAGCGACTCGGCCGAGTCGACCGCCAGCAGGGCCGAGTGGCCCGGCCAGAGCGCCGGGTCCAGTTCCTTCAGGCCCGGCATCCTGGTCTCGGGGTGCTTCTGGAAGAACAGCTCGCCGGTAATGCCGGTCGGCGCGCGCACCAGCGACACCGGCCGGTCCTTCAGGTGCGGCAGCATCCAGTCGGCGATGCCCTCGTAGTAGCGCACCAGGTCCACCTTGCGGAAGCCGGTGGATGGGTCGATGACCCGCTCGGGGTGGGTGACCTTGACCGAGGGCCGCTCGGGGACCGCGCCGGGCATGGCGCCGGGGGCGGCGCCGGCGCGCTCCCGGACGATGAGGCCGGCCGGCTTGTCGTCGCGCACGCCGCGGAACACCGCATGCCGGACGTGCCCCTCGGATGTCCATTCCGAGAACGCCACCTCCACCACGGTGGTCGGCCGCACCCACCGCTGCGCGCCCCTGGCCCGCCGCGACCACCGGCCGGGCTTCACGGTCTGCGGGTCCACCGGCGGCGTGTCGACTTCCAGGGGGCGAGCAGCGCGTGCAGCCGGCGGCCCGTGGCGGTGTCCCAGCCGGTGCCGACCGACCCGCCATGGCGCAGCCGCCCGCCCTCGTGGTAGCCGAGCAGCAGCGCGCCCACCTCGTCCTTCGTGCCCGTGCGGTCGGTGAAGCCGATGACGACGAACTCCTGCCGGTGCTGGCACTTGAGCTTGAGCCAGCTCTCGGTGCGGCCCGCGACGTAGGGCGCGTCGGCCCGCTTGACCATCACGCCCTCGAGGCCCATCTGGCAGGCGGCGCTCAGCATCTCGTCCGGCGGCGCGTCGAACGCCTGGCTGAAACGCACCTTGTCGAAGGTGCGGTCCTTGAACACCGCCTGCAGCAGGGACCGGCGGCTGGCCAGCGGCACGGCGCGCAGGTCCTGTCCGTCGAGGAAGGGCGCATCGAACAGGAACAGCTCGATGTCCTTCGTGTTCGTGTTGTCGATGGCGTTCTGCAGCCGGTTGAAGTCGGGCACGCCGGCGTCGTTCAGCACCACGATCTCGCCGTCCAGCCAGCCGCTCTTCACGCCAAGCGCCGCGACGGCCTCGGCGATCGGCCGCAGCTTGTCCGTCCAGTCGTTGCCGTTGCGGGTGAAGAGCCGCACCTGGCCGCGGTCGATGCGGGCCAGCAGGCGGTAGCCGTCGAACTTGGTCTCCACCACCCAGTCGCCCGGCGGCACGGCGGTGACCAGCGTGGCGAGCTGCGGCGCCAGCGTCGGCGGCAGCGGCGCCTTCTTGGCCCGGCGCAGGTCGGGCGCGGTGTCGGCCGAGGCGCGGCCCTCGGTCGGCGGACTGCCGCGCGGCTCCCGCTGCTCGACGAGTCCCAGCGGCTTCTCGACCACGCTGTCGGGCAGGGCCGTGATGACGTCGTACTCGGCCGTCGGCCGCGCCCAGGCGTCGCCCCGCTTCTTGAAGAGCAGCCACTGGTCCTGCTTCTTCTCGCCCGGCTTGGAGATGCGCACCAGCTCCCACAGGCCCGCCAGCTTCTGGCCGTGCAGGTGGAAGATCAGCTTGCCCTTGGCCAGGCCGTCGCGCGGGTCCCCCACCGGCGACCAGGTGCCGCGGTCCCAGACGATGACCGTGCCGCCGCCGTACTCGCCCTTCGGGATCGTGCCTTCGAAGGTGTTGTAGCCGAGCGGGTGGTCCTCGACGTGGATGGCCATCTGCTTGAGCGCCGGGTCGAACGACGGCCCCTTGGGCACCGCCCAGCTGAGCATCACCCCGTCCAGTTCCAGCCGGACGTCGTAGTGCAGCCGCGAGGCCCAGTGCTTCTGGATGACGAACTGCAGCGGCCGCGGCCCGTCGCCGGCCGCCGGCGGCACGGTGCCGACCGGCTCGGCGGTCTTCTTGAAGTCGCGCTTCTGGTTGTAGCGCGACAGCGGCTTGTCCTCCGGTGGGGCCGGCACCGGCGTGGCGGGCTTGGTGGTCTTGGCGGTCTTCCGGGTCGCCGCCCTGCCCGCCGGGCGGCCGCCGGTGGTCCGCAGCGTCACCTCGGCCCACACGGGCGCGTGGTCGCTGGCGTTCTCGCGGCCGCGCTCCTCGCGGTCGACGCCGGCGTCGACGACCTCCAGCGCCGGGCTGACGAGGATGTGGTCGATGCGCAGGCCGGCGTCGCGCTCCCAGCGCTGGCGCCGGTAGTCCCAGAAGGTGTACGGGGTCGACGTCGGGTGCACCGCCTTCAGCGCGTCGGTCCAGCCCTGGGACAGGAGGCGGCCGAAGGCCTGCCGCGCCTCGGGCTGCAGCAGCGCGTTGTCGCGCCACGTGTCGGGCTTGTAGATGTCGGCGTCGGTCGGCACGACGTTCCAGTCGCCCAGCAGGACCACCGGCTGGCCCGACGCCCACAGTTCCTCGGCGCGCTGCCGCAGGCGCTCGAACCAGCGCAGCTTGTGATCGAACTTGGGGCCCGGCTGCGGGTTGCCGTTGGGCAGGTAGAGGCAGCCGAACAGCACCCCATGGATCGCGGCCTCGACGTACCGGGCCTCCTTGTCCTTCGGGTCGCCCGGCAGCGCGGTGACCACCGGCAGCGGCGGGTGCCCCCGGCTCAGCAGCGCGACGCCGTTCCACAACCGCTGGCCGACGACCACGGCGTCGTAGCCCGCCTCCTTCAAGGCCGCGGCCGGGAAGCCGGCCGTCGGCGTCTTCAGCTCCTGCAGCGCGACGACGTCCGGCCGCTTCCGTGCCAGCCAGTCCAGCAGCAGGTCCAGCCGCTTGGTGACGTTGTTGAGGTTCCAGGTCGCGATCCGCACGGTCGTCGGCTCAGGCGTGGGTGGGCCGGTGGGCGACCGATCAGCGCCGACTTCGAAGCGCTTCGGTCAAGGCCCCGCGCAGCTGATCGGCCGTGTGCGGCTTCATCAGCAGCTTCGCGTCGGTTCGGGCCAGTCGTTCGGGGGGCACCGACGTAGCCCGACGTCAGCAGCACCGGCAGCGAGGGTCGCCAGGCCTTGAGGGCGTCGCGCAGCTGCAGGCCGTCCAGCGCGCCGGGCATCAGGACGTCGGACAGCACCACGTCGATGTCGTCATCGGCCTTCGCCCTGGTCAACGCTTCGTCGCCGCTGCGGGCGGTGTGGCAGCGACAGCCCAGCGCGCCCAGCAGCGCACACGTGGCGGAGGCCACCTCGACATCGTCGTCGACCACCAGCACGGTCGGCCGCAACGTTCGCAGGTCACCGTCGTCTCCGACCGCCGCCGCCACCGCACCGACGGAGGCCACCGGGCCCTCGACGTGGTCCCGCGGCAGCGTCAGCACGAAGCAGGTCCCCGAGGGACTGGAGTGCCGCAGCCACACCTCGCCGCCGGACTGCCGGACGAAGCCATAGACCTGGCTCAGGCCCAGACCCGTGCCCTTGCCCTGGGCCGCCTTGGTGGAGAAAAACGGCTCGAACACCCGGGCCGCGACCTGTTCGGTCATGCCGTGGCCGGTGTCCGTCACCGCGATGCTGACGGCGTCGACCCGGCCGTTCGCCTCACTGCCCGGCACGTTGCTCACCTCGATGGTGAGTTCGCCGCCGTGCGGCATCGCGTCGCGCGCATTGATGGCCAGGTTGAGCAGCGCCACCTCCAACTGGGTGGCGTCGGCACGCACCGGCCACACGTCGTGCGGCATCCTGAGGTGCACCACGATGTCGTCGCGCAGCGAGCGCTCCAGCAACGGCTTGAGCGCGAGCAGCACATGGCTCACGTCCAGCCGCTGGGCGACGAGCGGCTGGCGGCTGGCGAAGGCGAGCAGCTGCTGCGTCAGCCGGGCGCCACGCTCGGTGGTGCGCCGAATGAGTTCGAGCGGCCGTTGCGCCAGCTCGGGCTGGTGGCGTTGCCGCTCCAGGAGCGCGGTGCTCGACGAGATGACCTGCAGCAGGTTGTTGAAGTCGTGCGCCACGCCCCCGGTGAGCTGGCCCACCGCCTCCAGGCGCTGGGACTGCACCAGTGCCTTCTCGGCGACCTGCAGGTCGCGCAGGGCCGCCTCCAGTTCGGCCGTGCGCTGGCGAACCGCCTCCTCGAGCTTCTGGGCCGACTGCTCGAGCGCTGCCATGTGGTCACGCAGCAGGTACTGGCGTTCGCGCGTCCGCCTGGAGGCGAACAGCGCGGCGCGCATCGTCTCCACCCGCAGCGGGCGCTCCAGCAGGGTCACGTTGCCCAGCGGCCGCAGCGCCTGCCAGCGCTCCGCCAGCCGCTGGGACGCGTTCGCGAACGTGAGCACGATCACCGGGATGTCGGACCACCGTGGCTGCTCGCGCAGGCAACGCGCCATCGCGTCCATGCGCTCGTGCAGCGCCTCCTCGCTGACCACCACGGCGGTGACGGCCGCCGCCTCGATGTCCCGGCAGAAGGAGACCGTGTCGGCCACCACGCGCCAGTCGAACGTGGCTGCGCGGCAGACCAGGCCGATGACGCTCGCATCGACCTCCTGCCGCGTCCACACGAGGACGGTGCCGCCCGACTCCTTAGGGTGCTCCAGCATGGTCATGGCGCGCCACCTCGTGGCCGACGGGTGCCAGGGCGCCGTGCTGCAGCCGGTTCAGCTCGATGCGCACACCACCGTCGGCGAAGGCGAACCGGTGGACGCCCACTTGATGGCTGCCGTTGCGCTTCTTGACGACCGTGATGGCCTTGCCGATCTGGCCCTCGGACTCGAAGAACCGCATGAGCACCAGCGTGTCGCTCAGGAACGAGAGGTCGATCGGGTTCTCCACGCTGCCGACCACGCCCTTCTGCGCCAGGATCAGCAGCACCACCACGCCCTGGTTCGACAGGTAGGTCAGCAGCTCGTGCATCTGCAGCATGAGCGCGCGCTCCTCGGGCATCGTCTCCAGGTAGGAGTTCATGCTGTCGATGACCACCACCCGGGCATCGTGGTCCTCCACCTGGCGGCGCACCTTCCAGACGAACTCGCCAGGCGAGATGCGCGACGGGTTGGCCCGTTCCCAGTGCAGCTTGCCGGCGTGCACCTGGTTGTCGAAGTCCAGCCCCAGCGCACGCGCCCGCTGCAGCACGCTCTCGTCGGACTCGTCGAAGGAGAAGCAGGCCGCGTGATGCCCGCGCCGGGTGGCCGCGACGAGGCAGTGCATGGCCAGCGACGACTTGCCGACGCCCGAGGGACCGATGAGCATCGTCGTGCTGCCCCGACCGAGGCCACCGCCCAGGAGGTGGTCGAGCGCCTCCACCCCCGTCGTCTCGTCGGAGGGCTCGAAATCGCGGCGGTGCTCGTCGGCGATGAGGCTGGGGAACACCAGCAGTTCACCGCGCTGGATGACGAAGTCATGCCAGCCGCTCTGGAAATCCGCACCGCGCAGCTTGACGACGCGCAGCCGCCGCCGCGCCGCGCCGTACTGGCGCTCGATCATCTCGAGCGACACCACGCCGTGGACCAAGGCCTGCAGGTCGTATTCGTCCGGGTCCGAGGTGTCGCTCAGCAGCAGCGCCGTGGCGCCGGACGACTGCAGGTGGTGGCGCAGCGCCATCACCTGGCGCCGGTAGCGCATGGCGTCTTCGGCCATCAGCCGCATCTCGGCCATGCTGTCCACCACGACGCGCCTCGGCCGCGCCGCCTGGATGCGCTCCACGATCTCGGCCACCGTGCTGCCCAGGCCGAACTCGCCGCTGGCGAAGATGCTCTGCTGCCGCTCCAGCCGCTCCTCGGTGAGGCGGATCTCCACCACCTCGACGCCCGTCAGGTCCCAGCCATGACTGGCCGCGGTGGCTCGCAATTCCGCCGCCGTCTCGGACAACGTGACGTAGAGGCAGGCGTCGCCCTGCGCGGCGCCGTCGACCAGGAAGCGCAGGGCCAGCGTGGTCTTGCCGGTCCCCGGACGCCCTTCGACCAGGTGCACCCGCCCTGCAGGAAGGCCGCCTTTCAGGACGACGTCAAGCTCCGGAATGCCGGTCTTGACCCGGGGATGTGGTTGGACTAAAGCCATGGCGCCCCCATGGGCAATGACCATGCCCGACGGCGTCGACGCCGGGACGGGCCCGCTGGCCCGCTCCGACACCGTCGGTGGCGCCGCGCCGTGGCGGCCTGAGGAATCAGGTGGCCGGCGTGTCCTTGAACAGCGCGTGCATCTGCTCGCGCAACCAGCCGACGGCCCCATCGCCATGGAAGCGCTTGTGCCAATGCTGGCGCAGCCGGAAGTGCGGCGATTCGAAGGGCAGAGGGTGGACCTCGATGTCGCGCGAACTCCTGAAGAACTGGGCGACTTCCCTCGGCACCACGGCGATCAGGTCGGACTGCGAGACGATCTCCAGCAGGCTGAGGAATCGCGACACCCGCAGCGGCACGTGACGCACGATCTTCTGCTCGGCCATGTGGCGCAGGATGATCTCCTGGCTGCGCCCGGGCGTCGACACGTCGATGTGCGGCGCGGCCAGGAAGCGCTCCATCGTCAGTTCGTCGCCCACATGGGGGTTGCCGGGCTTGGCGATGACGACGAAATGGCTGGTGAACAGCGCCTGCTGGAAGAAGTCGGCCCCGACCAGGTCGGGGTAGTGGCCCATCGCCAGGTCGATCTCGCCCGACGCCAGCTGCTGCTCCAGTTCCGCCGGCGTCGACGACACCACCCGAAGCCGCAGCCGCCGTCCCTGCGATCGCAGCACGCCGTCGATGCGCGGCACGAAGAAGCTCTCACCGACGTCGCTGGTGGCGATGCGGAACTCCCTGCTGGACGCCTGCGGGTCGAAACTGGCCGGGCTGAGCAGGTCCGTGCGGATGCGCATGAGCACGTCGCGCACCGTGTCCTGCATGGCGATCGCCCGCGGCGTCGGCTCCATGCCGGAACTGACGCGGATGAACAGCGGGTCCTCGAACGCGTTGCGCATGCGCAGCAGCGCGTAGCTGGCGGACGGCTGGCTCATGCCCAGCTCGCGGCCGGCGGCCGTCACGCTGCGGTGGCGCAGCATGGCCTCGAAGAAGACGAGCAGGTTGAGGTCGACTTGCCGGACATCCAATTTTCTGATCCCAGCCATCCAGCGCATGTGATTGACCGATGATTTTGCGGCCGCAATCATCCCGTCGACAGGCGTAGTTGCCAGGAGCCGGCGACGCCACCAGAACGGAGACATGCATTCGATGAACGGCCACGACAAACCGGTGCTCATCGTGGGCGGCGGGCTCGGCGGGCTCGGCACGGCGCTGGCGCTCGCGCAGGCGGGCCTGCCGGTCCACGTGCTCGAGCAGGCGCGCGAGATCTCGCCCATCGGCTACGGCATCCAGCTGGGGCCCAACGTGTTCAAGGTCTTCGACCGCCTGGGCGTCACGCCGGCGGTGCGGGCGGCCTGCGACTACCCCGCGGCGCTGGTGATGCCCGACGTGACCACCGGCGAGGTGCTGATGCGCATCCCGCTGGCCACCGAGGCGTACCGGCAGCGCTTCAAGGCCCCGTACGTGGTCATTCACCGCTCGACCATCCACGACATCCTGCTCGACGCCTGCCGGCGCCAGCCGGGCATCCGCCTGACGGTCAACGCCGCCGTCGTGGACGTGCACGACGGCGGGCCCTCCGGCGTGCGGGCCGTCACCGCCGACGGCGTGCAGCACGAGGGCTGCGCGCTGGTCGGTGCCGACGGCGTCAAGAGCCGCATCCGCAACCTCATCGGTCCCGACGGGCCGGCACGGGACACCGGCTACGTGGCCCACCGCACCATCCTGCCGATGGCCGCCGCGCCGCGCGACCTGCGCCACCTCGACGAGGTGGCGTTGTGGTCGGGCCCCGGCTACCACGTCGTGCACTACCCGCTTCAGCACGGCGAGCTGTTCAACGTCGTCGCGGTGTTCCGCAACCCGGCCCCCGGCGTGGACGACCCCGCCCGGTACGAGGCGCAGGTCAAGGCGATCTACGCCAACGTGCACCCGGCGCTGAAGAACGTGCTGGCGCTGATGGACCTGGAGAAGCGCTGGCCGCTGACCGACCGCGACCCCTTCCGTCCCTGGCACCGCGGCCGGGTGGCCCTGCTCGGCGACGCCGCCCACCCCACCCTGCAGTCCTATGCGCAGGGCGCCGGCATGGCGCTCGAGGACGCGGTGTGCCTGGCCGACCAGGTGCGCGACAGCGGGGGCGACTTCGAGCGCGCCTTCGCCGACTACGCCCGCCGCCGCCTGGTGCGCTGCGCGCGCATCCAGCTCGGCTCGCGGGAGCTGTGGGAGTTCTATCACGCCGAGGGCATCGCCCGCGAGGCCCGCGACGCGGCCCTGGCCGAGCGCACCGAGGCGGACTTCTACCGCTGCCTGGACTGGATCTGGAACGGCGACGCGTCGCCGCAGCCGGGGTCGACGACACGTTCGAGCCGGCCGGCGGCGGAGGCCGCGCGATGAACGGCCCGACGCCGACCGCCGACCTCGACCCCGACGTGCGAGGGCGCATGTCGGCCCTGAACGTGTCGCCGCTGTGGGAGGTGATGCAGGGCATGGTGCCGCCCGAGCCGCGCAGCCAGGCGCTGCCGGTCGCCTGGCGCTGGCGCGAGATGCGGGAGCAGCTGCTGGAGGCCGGCCACATCATCACCGCGGCGCAGGCCGAACGCCGCGTGCTGATGCTGCGCAACCCCGGTCTGCCGGGCCGGCCGCAGGTGACGGACACCATCTACGCCGGCCTCCAGCTCATCCTGCCCGGCGAGACCGCGCGCGCCCACCGCCACAGCCAGTCGGCCCTGCGCTTCGTGCTCGAGGGCAGCGGCGGCTACACCGCCGTGGACGGCCTGCGCGCACCGATGCGACGCGGCGACTTCATCGTCACGCCGGCCTGGACCTGGCACGACCACGGCAACGACGGCGACGGTCCGGTGATGTGGCTGGACGGGCTGGACGTGCCGCTGGTCGGCTTCCTGCAGGCCGGCTTCCGCGAGGAGCACGAGGCCGAGCGTTTCCCGACGCGGGGCGACGCCGAGCAGGTGTTCCACCGCTACGGCAATGCCTTGCTGCCGCTGGAGCGGCAGGCCGCGGGGCCGACGTCGCCGGTCTTCAGCTACCCCTACGAACGCACCCGCGAGGCGCTGCACGGCCTGGCGCACGGCGGCCAGATCGACGACTGCCTCGGCGCGGTGGTGCGCTACGCCAACCCGCTCAACGGCGACTGGGCCATCCCGACCATCGGCGCGTGGATGCAGCTGCTGCCGCGCGGCTGGACGGCCCGACACCTGCGGACCACTGACAGCGTGGTGCTGGTGGTGGTCGACGGCGCGCCCACCATCGAGATCGACGGCGAGGCGCCGACGACGCTGGCGCCCAACGACGTCTTCGTCGTGCCGGGCTGGCGGCGCTGGCGCGCCGGTGCCGGCACGTCGGGCGACGCCGTGCTGTTCGCCTATTCCGACCGTCCGGTGCACCAGAAACTGGGGCTGTACCGCGAGCAGCGCGGCTGACCCTCCACGAAGAACGAGGACCTTCGACCATGAAACTCTGCCGCTTCAACGACAACCGCATCGGCGTGGTCCGTGACGACCAGGTGCACGACATCACGCCGCTGTTCGAGCGCTTCGGCCGCCCGGGCTGGCCCTACCCGGCCTACGACTGGATCGTCGGCCACTTCGACCAGGTGCGGCCGGAGATCGACGGCTTCCTGCCCGGTGCCCAGCGCACGCCGCTGGCCGAGGTGACGTTGCGCGCGCCGGTGGCCAACCCGGGCAAGATCATCGGCGCCCCGATCAACTACGACGACCACATCGCCGAAGCCAACGCCGACCGGCAGATCAACCACGGCAAGCACTTCGTCTCGCTGGACAAGCTGGGCCTGTTCATCAAGGCGCCGACCTCGCTGCTCGGGCCCGACGGCGCGGTGCAGATCCCCTTTCCCGACCGCCGCACCGACCACGAGGTGGAGCTGGGGGTGGTCATCGGCCGCCAGGCGCGCCGGGTGCCGCGCGAGCGGGCCCTCGACCATGTGTTCGGCTACTGCGTCGCGCTGGACATGACGGTGCGCGGCCCCGAGTTCCCCGGCTTCCGCAAGTCGCCCGACACCTTCGGCGTCATCGGACCGTGGATCACCACCGCCGACGAGGTGGCCGACCCGAACGCGCTGGACCTCGACATCACCATCAACGGCGAGACGCGGCAGCGGTCGAACACCCGGCACCTGATCTTCAACGTGCAGCACCTGATCGAGTACGCCTCGGCGATGTACACGCTGATGCCGGGCGACGTCATCATGACCGGCACGCCGGCCGGCGTCAGCCCGGTCAGCCCGGGCGATCGCATGGTGGCCCGTGTGCAGGGCCTCGGCGAACTGACGATGACCATCGCCCGCTGAGGGCGGGCCGGACCCGCCGGGGTCCGGCCGGCTCAGGCCGCCATGGCCAGCGTGGGCGTCGCGTCGTCCACCATCGGGGGCGGCACGAAGCAGAAGCCGGGCTCCTGCGCCTCGCGCCGGATGAGCGCCTCGAGCGCGCGCCGCGTGCGGATCGGCGCCTCGTCCACCCGCAGCGCCACCCCGGGCACCGCGCCGCCGTAGCGCTGCAGCTGCTGCTGCTGCAGGCTCAGCACCGCCGCGTCCTCGTCGAAGGTGTGCTCGGTGGCGCGGCGCATCGCCTCGGTCAGGTCGGCATCGTCGAGCTTGCGGTTGCGCGCCACCGCCCAGAAGTAGTGGGTGGTGTGCTCGGTCTCGGGCGTCAACAGGTGCAGCACGTGGCTGCGGAAGGCGTCGTCGGGCGACGCCTGCACCGGGTAGACACCGAAGTCGGTCATGCACAGCGACGGCGCCATGGCGATGGCGGTCTGCCAGCGGTTGATGCGCCCATGGTGGTCCAGCACCATGGCGAAGAAGGGCGGCGGCTCGATGTTCGGCATCTCGCGGTGCGCCCGCACCAGCCCCTCCCCCGCCACCGACACCGTCACCGGGTACCTGGGAATGCACTCCTCGTCGCCCTGGCCGATGGTCCTGCGGTGCACCCAGCTCTCGTGGCCCAGGTCCATCAGGTTGTCCATGCACAGCCGGTAGTCGGCCTGCACGTGGTGGTAGCCGCGGGAGGGCGTCCACTGCGGGTCGCGGTTCCACCGCATGTCCGGCACCAGTTCAGGCCGCGCCAGCGCCGGATCGCCCAGCCAGATCCAGAGCAGGCCGTGGCGCGCCAGCAGGGGCAGGCGACGCACGTGGGCCCGCGCCGGGGGCGACGGCTGGCCGGGGGCTTCCAGGCAGGTGCCGTCCGCGGCGAAGCGCAGGCCGTGGTAGCCGCACTGCAGTTCGTCGCCATGGCGGCGGCCGGCGGACAGCGGCAGCAGCCGGTGCGGGCAGACGTCCTCCAGCGCCGACACCTCGCCGGCCGCCGTCTTCAGCATGATCGCCGACACCCCGAGGAAGCGGCGGGCGACCCACGGCACGCCGTCCAGCTCGTGCTCGAAGCCGGCGACGTACCAGACGTTGCGCATCCAGTTCACCGCGGTCCCCGCGGTGGCGGCGCCGTCCGACGCCCTCACGCGGGCCTCCCCTTGGCCGGGTCCTTCATCTGCTTGATGGCGTCGAACTCCACGTTGTAGAGCTTGCCGTTGACCTTCTCCACCTTGCGCATGTAGATGTCGTGGATGACGTCGCGGGTTTCCGGATCGATGGTCATCATGCCGCGCGGGCTTTCGAACGTCTGGCCCTTCATCGCCGCCAGCAGCGCGGGGCCGTCGCCGTTGCCGCCGGTGGCGCGCAGCGCCTCGTGGATGACCCGCATGCCGTCCCAGGCGCCGACGGCCATGAAGTTCGGCCGCATGCCCTTGTTGGCCGTCTCGAAGGCGGCGACGAAGCGCCGGTTGAGGGCCGACGGATGCGCCGCCGAGTAGTGCTGCGCGGTGATCACGCCGAGCCCCGCATCGCCGATGTCGCCGATGACGTCGTCGTCGGTGAGCGTGCCGTCGCCGATGATGGTGATGCCGGCGTTGGCCAGACCGCGCTCGACGAACTGGCGCATGAAGATGGCGCCCGGTCCCGACGGCAGGAAGACGAACAGCGCCTCCGGCTTGATGTCCCGCACCCGCTGCAGGAAGGGCGCGTAGTCCGGGTTGCGCATCGGCACGCGGATCTCGCCCAGCACGGTGCCGCCGTTCTCGCGCACGTAGCCGTTGAAGTACTTCTCGGCGTCCAGCCCGGGACCGTAGTCCGGCACCAGCGACACGAAGCGCCGCATCTTGTTGCGGATGGCCCATTGCGCCATCGCGATCGAGGACTGGGGCAGCGAGTAGCTCGTGCGCACGACGAAGGGCGAGGCCTCCGTGATGCTGGACGTGGCAGCGGCCGTCACCACCAGCGGCGTCTTGCTCTGCGTCGCGATCGGCGCCGCGGCGAGGGCGATCGGCGTGAGGCCGCAGCCCGCCACCACGTCGACCTTCTCGTTCACCACCAGCTCCGACACCATGCGCCGTCCGGTGTCGGCGACGCCCGCGTCGTCCCGCAGCAGGAGCTCGACCTTGCGGCCCTCCACCGTGTCGCCGTGGAGCGCCTGGTACAGGCGCGCGCCCGCTTCCTGTTGCCGACCGGTCGACGCGAAGGCGCCGGTCATCGGCAGCACCCACCCGATGCGGAACGGACGGGACTGCGCCCGCACGCCTGCCGCCCCCACCGCCGCCAGCGCCACGCCGACGGAGGCCTGCACCACTGCTCGCCGCTTCATGCTCGTCTCCTGGATTGTTGTGGTCCTCGCCCAGCGAACGCGGGCGGGTCCGATGGAGCATCGGACGCGGCCATTGGTGTGTCAATCGACCTGCGCCAATCTTGCGGATCAGCTATTTGGATGGGGCCGCCCCAGCGTGTGCACCCGCGTGTGGCCCATGCAGAAAAGGGCTGCGACCTTGCGGTGCAGCCCCTTCGACATCCCTGCTCGGCCGACGCCCGCGCGTCGCCCGTGTCCGTGAGGTGGTCCCGTCCGCGTTCCCCTTGTCAACCGCGGCCGAACTGGAAGGCCAGCAATGCCGCCAGCACCGCCACCGACGCCGCGGTGGCCGAGACCGCGGCGGCGATGACGGCGACTGCGTTGCCGGAGGCGGCCATGGGCCTTGCCGGTCCCTGCGCCGGCCCGTCGGAGGGCTGGACGGGCACCGGCGCCGGCGCGACGGTGGCCGTCGTCTCCGAGGACGTCGCGTGGGCCGCGCCCGCTGCCGACGCCGCCACGCCGGCGGCTCGCCCCGGCCCTTCGAGCTCGCGCGCGAAGCGCGCGAAGAAGTCATCGGTCATGCGCTTCGTGACGCCGTCGATGAGCCGGCCTCCCACCTGTGCCAGCCGGCCGCCGACCTGGGCCTTCGACACGTAGCGCAGCCGCGTGGACTCGCCGACGTCTTCCAGCGTCACCTGGGCGCTGCCCTTGCCGAACCCCGCGACGCCGCCCGAACCGTCGAACGTCAGCGAATAGCCGGTGCCGGGCCGGATGTCGTGCAGCCGCAGCGTGCCGGCGAAGCGGGCCCGGATGGGACCCACCGTGGCCTGCAACGCGACGCGGTAGCGGTCGGGGCCGTCGGCCTCGAAGGTGTCGCAGCCGGGAAGGCAGCGTTGCAGCACCGCGGGGTCGTTCAGCCCCTGCCAGACGGCAGGGCGCGGCACCGCGAGGAGGGTTTCGCCTTGGATGTCCATGGTCGTGCGTGTCGCTCAGGTCTTCGTCGGCGCCCGCAGGCGCTCGGCGGCCAGCGTCACCGCCCGCACGATCTCCGGGTAGGCGCCGCACCGGCACAGGTTGCCGGCCAGGTGGTGCCGGATCTCGTGTTCCGACGGGTCGGGGTTGTCGCGCAGCAGCTGCCGCGACATCAGGATGAAGCCGGGCGTGCAGAAGCCGCACTGGAACGCGCCGGCATCGATGAACGCCTGCTGCACGGGGTCCAGCTGGCCGTCCTGTTCCAGCGACTCCACCGTGGCCACGTCGCAGCCGTCCACGTGCATGGCGGGGTGGATGCAGCCGGTGACGGCCTGGCCGTCGACGACGACGGTGCAGCAGCCGCACAGGCCCTGCCCGCAGCTTTCGCGCGCCCCGTGCAGGCCGCAGCCGCGCACGACCTCGACCAGGGTGGTGTACGCCTCGACCTGCAGGGCGACGGGCTCGCCGTTGAGTCGGAACTGGATGAGGGTGCTGGTGCTGCTCATGGCGTGATCGTGCCTTCGGGTCGGTCGACGAGCGGTTCGCCGCGCTGTGCCCGCAGCGCGCGGAACACCGCCTCGGGGGTGATCGGCAGCGACATGACGCGCACGCCGACGGCATCGTGGATGGCCTCGGCGATGGCCGAGGCGACGCCGAAGCAGCCGCTCTCGCCGAGGCCCTTCGCGCCGAACGGCCCCGTGTTCTGCTGCGACGCCACCGCCTCGGCGGTGAGGTGCGCCGGCACGTCCAGCATGCCGGGGATCTTGTACTCGGACAGCGAGCCGTTCTGCAGCTGCCCGTCGGCGTCGAACGCCATGTTCTCCAGGAAGGTGGCGCCGAGCTGCATGATGGCCGCGCCCGAGATCTGCGTGGCCACCACCCGGGGGTTGAGCGCGGTCCCGCAGTCCACCACGTTCTCCATGCGGACGATCCGGAACTGGCCGGTCTCGGTGTCGACCTCCACCTCGATGCCGCTGCCGCCGATCATCCAGTTGGGCGTGATGTCGTCCGAGCGGCCGCTGCCGTCCGGCGAGGTGTACGAGGGCACGAAGCTGCCCGTGCCGACGACCGTGCCGGCCTGCATGCCGAAGCGGGCCTTCAACAGCGCGGGCAGCGACGCCATGCCCTCGAACGGCCGCCCCACCTCCTCCGCCAGCGAACGGGCCTGGCGCAGCAGGTCCTCGGCCGCCAGCTTGACCGCGTTGCCCATCGAGAAGGTCGAGCGCGAGCCCAGCGTCGCCATGTCGTAGGGCGTGACGTCGGTGTCCGGGTGCACCACGTGGATCTGCTCGGCCTGCAGCCCGAGCACCTCGGCCGCCACGATGGCCATCACGGTGTCCGAGCCCTGCCCCATGTCGACCGTGCTCACCAGCAGCGTGCAGCTGCCGTCGCCACCGGCGGTGATCGTCGCCACCGACGCCGTCGGCGCGACCATGGCCTTGAAGCCCAGGCCGATGCCGCGGCCCCGGCGCAGCGTGCCGCTCCCGCGGTCGAACGGTTGCTGCCAGCCCAAGCGCTCGGCGACGCGGTCGAGCACCAGGCGCAGCGCCGCGTCCTTCATCACCGTGCCGGTGCCGTGCGGCCGGCCATCGACCAGCAGGTTCATGCGCCGGAACTCCACCGGGTCCAGGCCCAGCTCGCGCGCGATGAGGTCCGCTTGCGACTCGTACCCCCAGACCACCTGCGTGATGCCGAAGCCGCGGAAGGCGCCGGCCGGCGGCAGGTTGGTGTAGACCTGGTACGAGTCGATGTCGACGTTCTCGATGTCGTAGGGCCCTGCGGCGGTGAAGCCCGACTTCTGGGTGACGCGCGGCCCGATGTCGGCGTAGGCGCCGCCGTTCCAGTAGACCTCGCAGCGGCGGGCCGTGATGCGCCCGCCGGCGTCGACCGCGCTGCGCAGGCGGAAGGTCGTCGCGTGCTTGGTGGTGTGGAAGAACTGCTCCTCCATGGTCAGCGCCACGCGCACCGGCCGCCGCGCGATCAGCGCCAACGCGACGGCCAGGGCCTCGAGCTTGATGTACAGCTTCGCGCCGAAGCCGCCGCCCAAGAGCCGGGTCTGGACCTGCACCCGGTTCTCCGGCCAGCCGAGCAGGCGGGCGATCTCCAGCCGCACGAACGACGGGCTCTGCGACGCGGTGTGGACCACGATGCGCGGGCCCTGCAGCTCGGCGATGGAGATCATCGGCTCCAGCGGCACGTGCATGACCTGCTGCGTGCGGAAGGTGTGGTCGAACACCCGGTGGGCGCGGGCGAACGCGCCTTCGACGTCCCCGTGTCGAAGCCGGTAGTCCAGCGCGACGTTGGTGCCCTTGCGGCCGGCCAGGTGCTTCAGGTCCGGGAAGGTGCCGGCGGGACGCAGCACGTCGTGCACCAGGACGTCGCTGCGGGCCGCGGCGTCGACCTCGTCGAAGACCGCCGGCAGCACCTCGTACGCGACCGCGACCAGCCCCACCGCCGCCTCGGCCACGTGCGGGTCGGCGGCCAGCACCACCGCCACCGGCTCGCCGATGTGGCGCACCTTCTCGATCGCCAGGATGGGCTGGTCGTGGAAGGCCGGCCCGAAGTGCGGGTCGGGGATGACCTTCAGGACGTCCTGCGCGGTGACCACCGCGAAGACACCGGGCAGGGCCGCGGCGGCCTGCGTGTCGATGGACAGGATGCGCGCATGCGCGTGCACGCTGCGCACGATCTTCGCGTGCAGCATGCGCGGCAGCACGACGTTGTGGGTGTACCGCGCGGCACCGGTCACCTTGTCGCGCGACTCGATGCGGTCCACGCTGCGGCCCACCTGGCGCGAGGAGACGGACGTGTCGTTCATGCGCGGCTCCCGTGGCGGGCCATGGCGGTCTGGATGACGCGGCGGAACGCGACCTTCAGCAGCTCGGTCTTGTAGGCGGCGGATCCGTGGGCGTCGCCCACCAGCCTCGCCTCGGCGGCGGCGGCGTCGGCCGCGGCGCGGACCACGGTGTCGGCCAGGCCCCCTTGCTGCAGGACCGCCTCCGCACCGCTCAGGCGTGTCGGCAGGTCCGTGGCGGCGGCGGCGACGACGGTGGCGCGCCGCACCGCGTCGCCGTCCATGCGCAGCACGACGGCCAGGCCCAGGGCCGGCCAGTCGTGCGCGGCGCGCGTGGTCATCTTCAGGTAGGCCGCCGGGCCGGCCTGCGGCGGCACGATCACCTCGGTGATCAGCTCGTCACGGCGGATCACGGTCTCGTAGTAGCCGGTGTAGAGGTCCTCGACGTCCACCATGCGCGCCCCTTGCGGCCCGCGCAGCACCACCCGGGCCCCCAGCGCCGACAACACCGGCGGCATGTCGAGGTGCGGGTCCCCGTGGGCCAGGTTGCCGCCGAGCGTGGCGACCGCACGCACCCTCGGGTTGGCGACGCCCCGCAGCGCGTGGGCGATCAGCGGCCAGCGTTCGCGCACCGACGGCTCGCGCTCGATGTCGGCCAGGCGGGCCATGCCGCCGATCGTCAGCTCGCCGTCGCGGTTCACCGCCACCGCCGCGTGCTGCCGGCCGATGCGGTGCAGGCTGACCAGGCGGGTGGGCCGCAGCACGCCGGCCTTCATCATCAGCATCACGCCGGTGCCGCCGCTCACCGGTCGGACACCCGGGTCCTCCGGGTCCAGCCACGACAGCGCCTCCTCCAGCGAGTAGGGCAGCAGGAATTCGAACGGGGTCATCGGCCGGCCTCCTCGCACAGTTCGAGCACGGCCGCCGCGACGACGTCGGGCACCTCCAGCGGCGTGAGGTGGCGCGCCCCGGGGATGACCTGCAGCCGTGCCCCGGCGATGCCCTCCTGCAGCGCCTGCGCCATGGCCACCGGCGCCGCGTAGTCCTCGTCCCCCCACCAGCACCCGGGTGGGCAGCCGCAGGCCGGCCATCAGCGGGCGGCCGTCGAAGGCACCCAGCATGCGGCAGCTGGCGACGTAGGCCTGCGGGTCGTTGGCCACGAAGACGTCGATGCACGCCCGGACCACCTCGGGCTCGCGGGCCCGGAAGCCGTCGCTGAACCAGCGCGTGGTCTGGAAGTCCACGAGCGAGGGCAGGCCCTGGGCCAGCGCCTTGGCCGCGCGGTCTTCCCACTCCCGCGGCGCCGCGGGGCCGTACCAGGCGGTGGTGTCGACCAGGGCCAGCCCGCTGGCGCGGCCGGGGTGCGTGCCGGCGAACCCGAGGGCGACGCAGCCGCCCATCGAGGCCCCACCGACCACCGCCCGCTCGACGCCCAGGTGGTCCATCACGTCGCGAAGGTCGTCCGCCATGCGCTGGACGGTGTAGGGCGGATCGCCGCGCCCCGACTCGCCATGGCCACGGGCGTCGATCGCCAGCAACGCGGCACGGCCGGCCAGGCGCTCGGCCACGGGGTCCCAGAAGCGGCGGTTCATCGCCAGCGAATGCACCAGCGCCACCACGGGCAGGCCACGGCCCAGGTCACGCGCCTCGTAGGCGATGGGAACGCCGTCGCCGGAAGGCACCCGTCCCGTGGCGACACCATGCATGTTCATAGGGCGCGGATTCTTCGGTCGCCCGCCGCGCACCGTCCAACGAGAAATTTGCAGGTGGCCGATGAAGTTTGCTCATGTCCACCGGGGCGCCCAGGGGTGCACCCAACAACGCATGAGCGGGATTGATGTGAGGCAGAGAAATATCTCGTTTGACCCTCGCTGGCGCATCGCACAGCATCGCCGCGCCTGCCCCTTGGCGGGCCGGATCACAGAGCGCGAGGAGCCGACCGATGAGTACCGTTTCGATCCCCCGCCGGCGCATCGCCCTGATCGCCGGCACGGCATGGCTGGCCGCACCGGCCTTCGTGGCGGCCGCCACCGCGGACGACTACCCCAACCGGCCGATCCGGGTGCTGGTGCCCTTCGCGCCGGGCGGGGTGGTGGACGTCACGGCCCGGCTGCTGACGCAGAAGCTCACCGAGCGGCTGGGCTGGACCTTCGTCGTCGACAACCGGCCCGGCGCCGGGGGCACGATCGCGGTGTCGCAGGCGGCCAAGGCCACGCCGGACGGCTACACGCTGCTGACCGCCCACACCGGCGAGTTCGCGGTCAACCCGGCGCTGATGCCCAACATCACCTACGACCTCGACCGCGACTTCGCGCCGATCACCATGATCAGCGACACGCCGATGCTGATCGTCGCCAACGCGAAGGAGCCGTACAACACCCTCCCCGAACTGATTGCGGCGGCCAAGAAGGACCCCGGCAAGCTGTCCTTCTCGTCGCCCGGCAACGGCAGCGTGAACCACCTGGCGGGGGAGTGGTTCTCGCTCGAGTCCGGCGCGAAGCTGACGCACATCCCCTACAAGGGCGGCGCGCCGGCGGTGGCGGCGGTGGCGTCGGGCGAGGTCCAGCTGGGCGTCGTCGCGGTGCCCGCCGTCATCCCCCCACCTGCAGTCCAACCGCGTGAAGGTGCTCGGCCTCACCACCGCCCGGCGCGCCGCGTACAACGGCAGCTGGGTCACCGCCAACGAGGCGGGCGTGCGCAACGTGGACGCCTCGAACTGGGTGGGCCTGTTCGCGCCGAAGGGCGTGCCCGCCGAGGTGCTGGCCAAGCTGCACGCCGAGGTGGCCCGGACGCTGCAGGACCCGGAGGTCCGCAAGCGCTTCGCCGAGGCCGGCGCGGAGGTCGGCGGCATGTCCTCGACGGCGTTCGCCGACCGCATCCGCCGGGACGTGGCGCGCTACAAGGAAGTCGTCACCAAGGGCGGCATCCGCATCGATTGACTCAGCGTGCGGAGGTCTTGGAAAAGTGCGCCAGCAGCCAACGCTTGAACAGCTGCACCTTGGGCAGTGCCGACCGCTCGGGCCGACTGAGCAGCTGGTAGGCGGCCGGGGAGGCGCAGCGCAGCGCGAACGGCGCCACGAGCCGGCCGCGGGCCAGGTCGTCGTGGACCAGCACCGAGCGCCCGATGCCGACGCCCAGCCCGTCCAGGATCGAGTTCAGCGAGAAGGAGACCGTCTCGCAATAGATCTCGCTGGCGAACCGGTCCACGCGCGCACCCGCCTGATCCAGCCACACCGTCCAGTCGTCCGTGATGATCGGCGACACGGTCCGCACGATGGGGTAGTGGCACAGGTCCTGCGGCGTGCGCAGCGGCGGGCCGCCGCTCAGCAGCCCGGGCGTGCAGACGGGAAAGATCTCCTCGTCGACGATGCGTTGCGCGTCGAAGTCGCGCCACTCGTCGGCGCCATGCCAGATGGCGACGTCGAAGTCGCGCTGCTCCAGCCGGTCCGTCGGCGACAGGGGCGTGAGGCGCAGCTCGATGTGCGGGTGCTGGCGCCGGAACTCGTGCAGCGCCGGCGACAGGCACTTGGCGGAGAAGGCGAACAGCGCCGCGATCGTCAGGCGGTTGTCGTGTACCGAGGACACGCTTTCGGTGGCCGCCGCGATCTGGGCCAGGGCCGGCCGGATGCACTCCAGGTAGGTGCGGCCCTCGTCGGTGAGGCGGGTGGCGCTCTGCTTGCGCGTGAAGAGCTGCACCGACAGGATGGTCTCCAGCTCCTTGATGCGGTGGCTCACCGCCGTCTGGGTGAGCTTGAGCTCGCCGGCGGCCCGGGTGAAGCTTTGAAGGCGTGCCGTGGCCTCGAAGGCCAGCAGCGCGCTGAGAGGTGGCAAGGCTCTTCGCATGCGCGGACTGTAGTGCCGGGGCGACGGCCGAACGAATGAGGACCGACATGGACGCCGACCTTGTGCGGCAGATCGCGCCGAAGGGCGTGCTGCGCGCCTCCATCAACCTCAGCAACCGTGTGCTGGCCTCGCCGGGCGAGGCGGGCGGCGACCCCCGCGGGGTGTCCGTCGACCTCGCGCGGGCGCTCGCCGGGCGCCTGGGGCTGGCGCTGCAGCCGATCACCTTCGACGGCGCGGGGCGGTCCGTCGAAGCGGTGGCGGCCGGGGACGCCGACATCGGCTTCTTCGCCCTCGACCCTGCGCGGGCCGCGCAGCTGACGTTCACGGCGCCCTACGTGCTGATCGAGGGCGCGTACCTGGTGCGCCAGCCCGATGCGCTGCTCAGCGCCGACGAGGTGGACCAGGTCGGCCATCGGGTGGTCGTGGTCAAGGGCACCGCCTACGACCTGCACCTGACGCGCACGCTGCGCCACGCGACCCTGGTGCGGACCGCCACGACGTCGGCGGCCCTGGACGAGTTTCT
The DNA here is from genome assembly GCF_024666615.1 of Aquabacterium sp. J223. NCBI lineage: Bacteria > Pseudomonadati > Pseudomonadota > Betaproteobacteria > Burkholderiales > Sphaerotilaceae > Aquabacterium > Aquabacterium sp. J223. Next base: position 3,989,544 of record NZ_CP088297.1, read on the forward strand.
CGACACCGGCGCGCATGTCGTCGCGGGCGTCCGCCAGCAGTTGGAGGCGGACTGCCGGCGGGTCACGGGCCTTCGCCTGCTCGCCGGTTGCTTCATGACCATCCAGCAGGCCATGGCCCTGCCGGCGAGCCGCAGCGACGCCGCGGTCGCGGTGGTGCGGCAGTTCCTCGAGGACATGAAGGCGGACGGGTTCGTCGCCCGCGCCCTGGCCCGCCATGGCATTTCGGGCGCCGTCGTGGCGCCTTTGGCATGACAGCTTCCAGCCGCCGCGGCGGTCCCCGCGTCCGGGGCACCGCGGCCCAAGGCCACCCACAGGAGACCGCATGAACGCGCCGCAACTCATCTTCTCGCCCGCCGGGATGGCGCCCCCAGGGGGCACTACAGCCATGCGGCGGTCGGGGCCGGCCTGGTGTTCGTCTCGGGCCAGTTGCCGATCGCCGAGGACGGCACGGTGCTCAACGAAGCGGCGTTCGAGGTACAGGCCCGACGCGTCTTGGCCAACGTCGCCGCGGCCCTGGCCGGCGCCCAGAGCGGCATCGGCCAGCTGCTGCAGGTCCGGGTCTACCTGGTCGATCTCGGCCAGTGGCCGGCGTTCAACCAGCTCTACGAGGCCTGGGCCGGCCCGGCCCGGCCGGCCCGCGCCGTGGTGCCGGTGCCGGCGCTGCACTACGGCTGCGCGTTGGAGATCGAGGCCGTCGCACTGCGACAAGCCGGCCCGAGCACCTGAAGCGCTGCATGCAGCCGATGGCCTGCGCAACGATGCGTAGGCCCAGGAAAGAGGGTTAACACCATATTCGTTGCGGCAGGCTGCATACAGACTGTCCCAATGGACGCCGCCATCCCGCACGAACAACGGGCCTACATCGAGCTTCGTGATCTGCTCTTGCGCGGGGAGTTGGCGCCCGGAGACCGGCTCAGCGAGGTCCGGTTGGCGGAGCGGCTCGGCATGTCGCGTACCCCGATCCGATGGGCTCTCATGGAGCTGGAGCACACCGGTCTGGTGGACACCGGTCCCACCGGCGGCTTCGTGGCCCGGTCCTTCACGCCGCAGGACGTGGAGGACGCGATGACGCTTCGCGGCAGCCTCGAGGGCCTTGCCGCGCGATTGGCCGCGGAGAGGGGCGTCGAGAGCACGGCACTGCTCAAGATGCGGGGCTTGCTGCGCGATGGCCTCGGGTTGTTGTCTTCCGAACCGCCAGCGCCCGAGCATCAGCGCGCGTACGCGGCGCTGAACGAGGCGTTCCATGCGCTCATCGTGCAGGCCAGTGGCAGCGAAGCGCTGCGCCGGGCGATCGAGAACAACAACCGCCTGCCCTTCGCCGGACCGAGCGCGATGCTGCCTGTCGACGCCAGCGCGCCGGACCAGCTCTTCTGGCTGCGCACGTCTCATTCGCAGCACCAGGCACTCGTCGAAGCAATCGAAGGGCGCGAAGGCACGCGGGCCCAGGCCATCGCCGAGGAGCACGCGCGCATCGGTCGACGCACGTTGAGGCGTGCGCTGAAGAGCCCGGCGCAGCTTCGAGCGCTTTGGCCCGCGCTTGCCCACGGCATGCCTTAGCCGAGGCGCTTCAACTCCCCACCCTCGCAAGGAACCTCCATGTTGACGAGACGGCACCTCCTGGCCGGGGCTGGGGCCACCCTGGCCGGCCCTCACCTGCTCGCACAGCCCCGCTTCCCGAGCGCGCCGATCACGCTGTACTGCCCCTGGCCCGCCGGTGGCGGGGCCGACGCCCAGCTGCGCGGCCTGGCACGCATCGCGGGAGGCCTCCTGGGCCAGCCCGTGCTCGTCGAGAACCGCCCCGGCGCGGCCGGGTCGTTCGGCGCGGCGGCATTGATGAAGGTGCGGGCCGACGGCTACACGCTGTCGCAGTCCCACAACGCCGTCCTGCGACAGCCCTTCATCGCGCCGACGCCGTACGACCCGGTCAAGGACTTCACCTACCTCCTGGGCGTGTCGGACAACCCGTTTGGCATCGTCGTCCGAGCCGACGCGCCATGGCGCACGGTCGAGGACTTCATCGAGCATGCCCGCCGTCAACCAAACACGGTATCGCTGGCCGTCCCTGGTAAGGCATCGCCGGGGCACCTGGTAGGCGACCAGATCGCCGCCCAACGCAAGATCGACTGGACGGTCGTGCCGTTCAAGGGAACAGCCGAAAGCATGCAGCAGTTGCTCGGCGGTCACGTGACGGCCGCCATCGAGAGCACCGGATGGGTGCCGCACGTGGACGCCGGGCGGCTCAGGCTCCTGGCGGTGGTGGGGCGGCGCCGGCTGCGCAAGTACCCCCAGGTGCCCACGCTGATCGAGTCGGGCATCGACGCGTCGGACCACTCCCCCTGGGGCATCGTCGGCCCGGCGGGCATGGAGCCGACCGTGGTGCGAACCCTGCACGATGCGTTCAAGGCGTCGATGGAGTCGCCGGACTTCGTGCAGCTGCTGGCGAGTCTTGCGCAGGAGCCGCTGTACATGAGCGGCGAGGAGTACCGGCGCTACGTCGTGGAGGTGCTGCCTCAGCTCAAAGCCATCGTCGACCGCTACAACCTCAAGGCAACCGCCTAGCCATGCTGACCCCGGACAAGAACCGACTGCTCACCGACGCCATGCCCGGCTCGCCGGCCGGACGGGTGTTCCGAAGCTACTGGCTGCCCATCGCGATGCCGGAACAACTCGCCCGGCGCAATCCGATGCCCGTCCAAGTGCTCGGCGAGCGACTCGCGCTGTTCCGCGACCGCAGCGGCCAGCTCGGGCTCGTGGACGACCGGTGCGCCCACCGGGGCACCTCGCTGTCGGCCGGCGACGAGCACCTCAAGACCAGCGGCCGCGTGGACGACGACGGCGTGCGCTGCCCGTACCACGGCTGGCTGTACGACCGCACCGGCCAGTGCCGTCAACAGCCGGGGGAAGCGCCTGGGCGAGACTTCTCGCAGCGCATCCGCATCAAGGCCTACCCGGTGATGGAGCGACACGGCTTTGTCTGGGCCTACATGGGCCCGGGCGATGCGCCCGAGCTGCCGGACTGGGATGTGCTCGCCCGGCAGGACGGGCTGCGCATCAACGCCCTCGGCACTTGGCCGTGCAACTACTTCCAGGTGCTGGAGAACATGGTCGACCCGGTCCACGTGTCCGTGCTGCACCTCGAGACCGACTTCGACCAGGACCGCTTCCGCGCGATGCCGACGCTGCGGGTCGAAACGACACGCTGGGGCCTGAAGACGGTCGCCGGTCGGCCCGGCTACGAGCGCGAGGTGGAGTTCCTCATGCCGGGCGGGGTCCGGCTGGGCGTGCCGATGAAGCGACCGCTGGCGCTTGCCTTCTGGGTCGTGCCCGTGTCCGACACGCTGACCGCCTCCTTCCACACCTACTTCATGCCCCTGCCGGAGGACATCGACGACGCCGAGCGCGCCCGCTGCCGGGAGCAGCTCGAGGCCTTCGTCTACGAGCTGGACCAGCGGGACCCGCTGACCGCGGCGACGAAGGTGAACGCGCAGGACAAGTTCGCCTGCTACAGCCAGGGCGAGGTGGCGGACCGCTCCCTCGAGAACCTCGGCGGCACGGACGCCGGCGTGGCACTGCTTCGGCGGACCTTCTTCACCGCCATCGACGACGTCCAGTCGGGACGCGATCCGCGCGGTGTGGTGCGTGAGCCCGGGCTCGGCATGGTGCGATTCGAGAACGTCTTCTGACGCCGTGCTACTCCGTGGCGTCCGCATTGGCGGCGCGCAACGGATCGGACACCTCCATCCAATCCAGTTCGTTCTCCAGCGTGTGGAAGGCGTCGTCGCCGATCTCGCCCCGATCGCGCAGCGACAGCAGCGCCTCCGCGCCGCCTGCACGGCGGCGCGGTAGCTGACCTCGTAGTCGGCGGCGAACGCGGCATGGGGCCCGTCGGCGTGCTGCAGCCGGCCGAGCCGGATCTTCAGCGCCTTGCGCACGGCCTCGGCGGCCGGTGACCCTTCCGGCACACGGCTCCGGGCGGTGTCCAGCAGGTGCCGCCGGGCGGCCTCCTCCTCGCGCGCCACCGGATCGCCGTCCCGCAGGTCGAGGGCGCGCAGCAGCGGCTTGAGCGTCAGCCCCTGGATCAGCAGCGTGCCCAGCACGACGAGGAAGGCGGTCAACACGATCAGGTCCCGCATGGGGAAGGCCGGCGGCAGGGCCAGCGCCGCCGCCAGCGTCACGATGCCGCGCATGCCGGCCCACGAGATCACCAACCCGCTGCCCACCGTCGGACGCAGCATCGGCCGCGGCGGATGGAACCCGTGCCGCTCGTTGCGCCAGCGGACGGCCGCGTTGAAGGACATGTGCCAGGCCACGCGCACGACGATGACCGTCGCCAGCACCGCCACGGCGACGAGCAGGTACTGGTCGCGCGCCTGCGGCGCCAGCTCCACCAGGATCGGACGGATCTGCAGGCCGATGAAGATGAACGCGAAGATGTTCAGCGCGAAGACCACCGTGGCCCACACCGCGTTGGTCGGAATGCGGATGCGGCCCGGCACCCGCGCCGGCGCGAGGCGCCCCAGGGTCATCGCGAAGCACACGGTCGTCAGCACCCCGGACAGGCCGATGTGCTCGGCCAACAGCCACACGGTGAAGGTGCTCACGAACTGCAGGATGATGGCCGTGGGAATGTGCTGAACGCGTTCGAGCATCCGCTCCACCAGCCAGCCCATCGCGGGCCCGGCCACCAGGCTGCCCAGCACGCCGAGCAGGAAGGTCGGCGCCACCTCCTGCACGGTGAACCCGCCGGCGGCGACGGCGCCCACGGCCAGGCGGTAGATCAGCAGCGCCGTGGCGTCGTTGAGCAGGCTCTCGCCTTCCAGGATGCCGAGGATGCGCTGCGGTGGGCGCAGCGGGCGCAGCACGGCGGTGGCGGCCACGGCGTCGGGCGGTGCCACGACGGCGCCCAACGCGACGGCCGCGGCCCAGGGCAGGCCGGGCACCAGGGCGTGTGCGACGACGGCCACCGCCGCGGTGGTGAGGCCCACCGCCACCACCGTCAGGCTCAACAGCGGCGCCCAGTTGTCGCGCAGATCGCGCAACGAGGCGTCGTAGCCGGCGTCGACGAGGATGGGGGGCCACGAACAGCGCCAGCACGAGCTCCGGCGGCAGGACCAGGCTCGGCGCCCCAGGCACCAGCGCGAGCAGCGCGCCGCCGACCGCCAGGAACACCGGATACGGCGCGCCGGCGCGGCGCGCAAGGGCCGCCAGCACCACCGCGGCACCGAACAGGGCCAGGATCTGCTCGAGGTCTTCCACTGCGCGAAGTATGGCGGCAGGGCAGCGCCCGACGCAGCGGTGCGGCGGTCAGCGCAACACCGCGTTCGTCCCCCGGCGAACGAGGTCGAAGTCGATGTCCAGTCCGAGTCCCGGCTGGGCCGGCGCCTGCACCAGGCCCTTCGCGTCGACCTCGATGTCCTGCACAAGGCCATGGCGGTGCGATTCCACCGGCAGCAGCACCTCGAAGAACTCGGTGTTGCGGATGGCCAGGGCGACGTGCAGGCCGGCCAGGTTGTTCAGCGAGTTTCCGCCATGGTGCACCTCGTACTGCAGGTTGAAGGCCTCGGCCAGGTGGGCCGTCTTCACCATCGTCGTGATGCCGCCCTTGAGCGGCACGTCGCCGCGCAGGTAGTCGGTGGCGCGCTCGGTGAGCCACACGGCATAGGTGTCCAGGCCGCCGATCGGCAGCTCGGTGGCCATCAGCGGGATGTCCAGCTTGTCGCGCAGCTTGCGGCAGTTGTAGACGTCGTTCTCCGTCAGCGGATCCTCGTACCACCTGAAGCCGAGCTGCTCGATGGCGCGGCCGACGCGCACGGCCTCGTCGAATCGGTAGGCGAAGGAGGCGTCGAGCATCAGCGTGTAGCCGTCGCCCACCGCGCGCCGCACGGCCTCGCAGATGGCGATGTCCTGTGACGCCTCGCCCACCGGGTGGATCTTGTAGGCGGTCCAGCCCAGCGACTTGAAGTGCAGCGCCTGCTCGACGTAGGCGTCGGTGCCGGACAGCTTCTGGGAGCTGGCGTAGGCGGGCAGCGCCTGCCGGTACCCGCCGAGCAGGCGGTGGATGGGCAGCCCGGCCACCTTGCCCGCGATGTCCCAGAGGGCCACGTCCACCGTCCCCATGGGACGCAGCGTGGACGTTCGAGACCAGCGACGCATCAGCTCGTGCAGGCGCTCGCGCTCGAGCGGGTCCTCGCCCATCAGCAGGGGCTTCAACCCCTGCATCAGCGCTGCGGCGTCCAGCCCCGCCGGCCTCATCGCCGAGCCGAGGAACGCATGGCCTTGCACGCCCTCATCGGTGTCCAGGGTCAACAGTCCCAGTTCCAACGTGCCGGACAGGTTGGCCAGGTGGGCCGCATAGCGCGTGGGCGGCACGCCCGGGACGGTGAACATCGTCAGGGTGAGATCGGTGATGCGCACGGCGCTACTCGACGAGGTTGTTGGCGCGGATCACCGGAGCCCAGGTCTCGATGTCCCTGCGGATGAGCGCGGTGAAGGCCTCGGGGCTGAGCAGGGTCGGGATCTGGTCGGGGCCGAGCACGTTGCGCACGGCCGGCGACGCCATGGCGGCGACCACCGCGGCATGCACCTTGTCGATCACGGGCCGCGGCGTGCCGGCCGGCGCCGCGATGCCGTGCCAGTAGGTGAACACATGCTCGGCGAACCCCGCCTCACGGAACGTGCCAACCTCGGGGAAGGCCGGCAGCCGATCGGGCAGCGAGGTGGCGATGACCTTGAGGGCGCCGGCGCGCACATGCTGGAACGGTGTGGCGATGCTGCCGGCGAACACCGGCAGGTGGCCGCCCAGCACGTCCTGCACCGCCGGGCCCTCGCCCTTGTACGGCACGTGCTGGAAGGCGACGCCGGTCGCCTGCTTGAGCCGCTCCATCAGCAGGTGCGGCGAACTGCCGGCGCCGGACGTGCCGAAGTTGAGCCCGCCTTGGCGCCGGGCGTGCTCGACCAGCTCCTTGAGGTTGTTGACCGGGAGGTCCTTGCGCACCGTCAGGGACACCGGCGAGCGGTAGAACGTGGTGATGGGCTGGAAGTCCTCCAGCCTGTAGCGCACGTCCTTGTAGGTGACCAGGTTCGTCGAGATGGTCGGCCAGCCGAGGTACAGCAGCGTGTAGCCGTCCTTCGGCGCCTGCGCCACCAGTTCCGCGCCGAGCATGGAGTTGGCGCCCGGCCGGCTGTCGACCACCACCGGCTGGCCGAGGCTGGCGCGCATCTGCTCGGCCAGCGCGCGGGCCAGGGTGTCGGCACTGCCACCCACGGCGTAGGGCAGCACCAACCGGATGGGACGGGACGGGTAGCTTTCCTGTGCCTGGGCGGGCGCGGCCGCAAGCCAGGGGACGCAGAGCAGCGCCAGCCAGGCGGCGCGGCGGCGGGTCGAGGTCATGAAGTCTCCTTGCTTGTCGTGTCGTCCCGCGCACCGATCGAACGCCGGGCCAGCGCCCGCCGGCGGCAGGCGTGTCAGCATACGCACTATCGCCGAGCGCGACACCTGGAGGCAGCCTGACCATGCGGCTCGTTTACTGGCCCCGCTTTCCCCTTGCCCGCGAGCAGATCATCGCGGGGCTGACCGCCCTGCCCGGGGTGCAGTTGACCGTGGCGGAGTCCCTGGACAGCTTCATCGCCCAGTTGCCCGGCGCCGATGGTCTCGTGCTGCCGGACGCACCGCTTCCGATGGCCCGGCAGATCAGCGCGGCGCTGCACGGCCTCGGTGGCCAGCGCTGGCTGCACCTGATCAGCGCCGGACGCGAAGGATTCGAGGCGGCCGGCCTGCCGCCGGGGACCGTGGTGAGCGCCGCCGCCGGCGCCAATGCCGCCACCGTCGCCGAGCACGCCATGGCGCTGGTGCTGGCGCTCGGCCGCCAACTCCCGGCGGCGGTTCGAGCGCAGGACACCGGACGCTGGGACAGCAGCCTGTCCGCACAGGCCCGCAGCGTCGAGGGCGCGCGGTTGCTCATCGTCGGCATGGGCCACATCGGGCGTGCCCTCGCCCCACGCGCCCTCGCCTTCGGCATGACGGTGGAGGCCGTGACCCGGCGGCCGCAGCCCGATCCGAGCCTGCACGCGGTCCATCCGCTGGAACGCCTGCGTGACAGGGCGGCCGACGCCGACGTGCTGGTGGTCGCGCTCGCGTTGACACCACAGACGACGCGGATCATCGATGCCGGCGTGTTGGAGGCCTGCCGCCCCCACGCGCTGCTGGTCAACGTGGGGCGCGGCGGCCTGGTCGAGCAGGACGCGCTGCTGGCCGCCTTGACCTCGGGGCGGCTGGGAGGCGCGGCGCTGGACGTGACCGACCCCGAGCCGTTGCCCGAAGGGCACCCCCTCTGGCGTTGCCCCCGCCTGCTGCTGACCCCTCACTTCGCCGGCGGTGGAAGCCGGGCCACCGCCGAGCGCATCGCCGCCGGGGTCGTCGAGAACTGCCGCCGGCGGATCAACGGCGAGCCGCTGCGCGACACCGTCGTCTTGCCGACGGTGTCGCGCTGAGGCACGGGCCGCCAGCGCGGCTCACAGGTACTCGAGGTTCGCGTCCACGCTGATGGCCTGACCCGAGACGTTGCGAGCGGCCGGTGAGCAGAGGAACAGGGCCATGGCCGCGACGTCGTCGATGCTCACCATCCGGCGCAGGGAGATGCGGCTGACGTACCGCTCACGCATCTCCTCCTCGTCGATGCCGAGGGCCACGGCTCGTGCGGCGATGACGGCGTTCATGCGGGCCCCCTCCACGGCCCCCGGCAGGATGGCGTTGACCCGCACGCCGTGCGAGCCCAGCTCGATGGCCAGCGACTTCATCAGGCCGACGATGGCCCACTTGCTCGACGCGTAGGCCGAGCGCAAGGGATAGCCCAGACGGCTGGCCACCGACCCCATCGTCAGCAGGACGGGATCGGCCTCGGACCGCTTGAGCAGCGGCACTGCGCGCCGCGCGAAGTAGTACTGGCTGTTCAGGTTGACGGCGATGGTGTGCTCCCATGCCTGCAGGTCGATGGTGTCGATGGCACCCGTCGGCCCGGCTACGCCCGCGTTGTTGACCAGCACGTCGAGGCCGCCCAGCGAGCCTTCCAGCGCATCGAACACGCGGTCCACGTCCGCGGGCAGCGCCGCATCGGCCACGGTGTATTCGACGCCGTGGAGCGACGACGCCAGCCGCTCCAGCCCGCGCCGATCGATGTCGCAGACGTGCACCTTCGCGCCCACCTCGTGGAACGCTCGGCAGATGGCCTGGCCGATGCCGTTGGCGCCGGCCGTCACGAGCACGCGAAGGCCGGGTCGAGGGCGAAGTGAATCGGCGAGCGGCATGGTTCCTTCTTCATGGGCGGAGCGCGCCATGCTAGGCGCGGTGGCCGATGGAGCACAGGTCCGATCCGGCTGATCCCAGGTCGGCGGCGGACGGGCCGATGCGACCGCCACCGTGGTGGTTTTCCCGAGCCTGTCCGGCATGGATCGGATCTGTCCTGTGCGGACCTTCTGTGATCCCCGACGAGGCCGAATGATGCGAGCCGCCCGCCGCCCCACACCACCCCGTGGCCGGGCGGCACACCCAACACACCACATTGGAGATGACTCCGCCATGCCCAATCGGACGGCTCCCGCCACGCCCTCTCTGATCTCGCTGCTCCTGCTCGTCACCGCCTGCGGCGGCTCCGACGATGCCCCGCCGTCGGCCGTCGTCGCCGTGCCGTTGTCGTGCGCCGAGATGGCGGGCCGCACCGTGCCGGCGGACCAGATCGGCCTGCCCACCACCGGCGCCAGGGTGACCGCCGCGGTCACCGTGGCGCCTTCCGGTTCAGGGGCGGCCGCACGGCCGGAGCACTGCCTGGTGTCCGGCGAGATCGCGCCGGTGGACCCGACCGCCCCCAGCATCCGGTTCAACCTGGCGCTGCCGACCGTGTGGAACCAGAAGGCGCTGATGCTGGGCGGCGGTGGCCTGGACGGCACGGTGCCGAACGTGGTCGGCAACGTGTCGGCCGGGCCGACGGACCAGCCGCTGCCGATCGGGCGCGGCTACGCCGTCTTCGGCAGCGACTCCGGTCACCAGGCGGGTCCGTTGGCCAGCCTCGACGCCTCGTTCGGCTTGAACGACGAGGCGCTGCACAACTACAACTCGGGCGACGCGCTGAAGAAGACGCGCGACGTCGCCATGCTGCTCATCCAGGCGCGGTACGGGCAGAAACCGGTGCGCTCGTACTTCTCGGGTGGATCGACCGGTGGGCGCGAGGCGCTCACCGCCATCCAGCGGTGGCCGGCCGACTGGGACGGCGCCATCGCGTGGTATCCCGCGCGCGCCGGCATGGTCAGCATCCTCGGGGGCCACCGGATGAGCCGGGCCCTGGCGCAGCCTGGCGCCTACCCGAACGCGGCCAAGCGCGAGGCGCTGTTCAAGTCCGCGGTGCAGACCTGCGACGCCTTCGACGGCGTCAGCGACGGCATCATCGGCCACCAGGATCGCTGCAACGCCGTCTTCGACCCGTCGACGGCGCTGGTCGATGGGGCGCCCCTGCGCTGCCCGGGCGGTGCGGACACGGGCGACACCTGCCTGTCGGACGCCCAGATCACCGCGATGAAGGTGATCAACACGCCGACCAACCTGAACTACCTCGCCAGCGGCGAGACTCAGCATCCCGGCTACAACATCTGGGGCGCGGACACCGGCATCTACACCTGGAACACGCCCGTGCAGCCGACGGTCAACTTCCTCGCCTTCAACCGCTCGGCGCCGGTGCTTCCGATGCCGGCCGACGCGCCGTACATCAGCATCTACACCGACCAGTGGATCAAGTACCACGTGACCCGCGACCCGGGCTACAACTCGCTGTCGCTGGACCCCGAGAACCCCGGCGCCTGGGCGTCGCGGATCAGCTTCCTGAGCACCACGCTGGACGCGAAGACCGACCTCTCCGGCTTTGCGGCACGCGGTGGCCGCCTGCTGATGGCCCATGGCCTGAACGACGTGCTGGTCAGCAGCCGGTCGACGCGGGCCTACTACAACACGCTGGTCAGCCAGATGGGCCTGCAAGGGCTGCGCGGCTTCGCCCGCTATTACGAGGTTCCCGGCTACAACCACGCCGCCAGCAGCGTGTTCAACGCCACCTGGGACTCGCTGACGACCCTGGAGAACTGGGTCGAGAAGGCGACGGTGCCGGGCGAGCAGATCACCCGTGACACGGTCGGCGTGCCGGGCCGCACCCGACCGATGTGCGAGTACCCGAAGTGGCCTCAGTACAAGGGAAGCGGCGACGTCAACGCCGCGGCCTCCTTCGCCTGCGTCAACTGACCCCTGGCTCGGCGGTGTTCAGCGCTTGAAGTCGCTGGGCGCCTTGCCGGTCCAGCGCTTGAACGCGCGGCGGAAGTTGGCGGCGTCGCTGAAGCCCACCAGCGCGGCGATGTCGTCGGTCTTCATCTTGGTGGTGCGCAGGTACTCGATGGCGAGCGAGGCCCGGACGTCGTCGACGATCTCGCCGAAGGAGGTGCCCTCGCTCTCCAGCTTGCGCCGCAGCGTGCGCTCGTGCATGTGCACCATCGCCGCCACCTCGCCGAGCGCCGGCAGCCGGCCGGGCGTGGCCATCAGGATCTGGTAGACCTCGCCCGAGGCGCCCGCCGAGATCTTGGCCTGCCCGATGAGCCGCTCGCAGGTGGCCTGCATCAGCGTGGAGGTGAGCTTGTGCGCCAGCTGCGTCGGCTTGTCGAGGATGGCGGCGTCGAAGTGCAGCTCGCACGCCGGCGCGTTGAAGCTCACCGGGCACTCCAGGAACCGGGCGTAGTGGTCGGCATGGGGCGGCTGCGGGTACGACAACGTGGCCTTCAGCGGCGTGCAGGCGGGCCCGGCCACGTCCTTCAGGTGCACCGCGTGCAGCATCAGCTGCAGTTCGATGAGGAAGCGGTGCAGGTCGGCGCTGAGCTCCGGCGACGTCAACCGCGGGAAGCTCCAGATGGCGGCACCGGCCTCTTCGCGCCACTCGATCACCACCGTGGGCGTGGCGAGGTGGTGGTACTTGACCCCGTCGTCGAAGAAGTTGCGAAGGGTCACGCTGCACATCAGCGCATAGCCGTACATGCCGTAGGCCGACAGGTGCATCTTGCGGCCGAGCAGGAACGGCGTGATCGGGTCGGGCACCAGCCGCACCGCGTTGCGGCAGGCCGTCAGGTACTGGCCCACCGAGGTGAGCGTCTGCGCGTCCTCCAGATCCTGGGCCGACAGGCCGGTGCCCTTGAGTGTCTCCACCGCCGGCACGCCGAGGCCGAGCAGCGTCTCGACGAGCGCGCTGACCTTGTAGGGCGCGTAGATCTTGTCGTTGAGCCAGGGCTTGAACACCATCGAACCACCACTTCCTTCTGTCCCGCAAGGACCGTACAGGGCGCGATGGTCTTGAAGGCTCGTCTCCTCGGCACTCGGGGTTAACGATGATCGAAGCTGTCCGTTTCGAACCTGCCGTTAGCCGGGATGAACCTGTGCCTCCTGCGGGTCGGTTCATAGCATCACCGTCCGATAACCCACGACAGGAGACCTCCCATGCGCCACGTATCACGGCTGTGCTTCTTCCCCGCGGTGTGCCTGCTGTCGGCCGCCGCCCAGGGCGCCCCGGTCAAGATCGGGCTGGTCGACACGCTGTCGGGTCCGCAGGCGTCCACCGGCCTCGCCTACCGCGCGGCCGTGCGCTACACCGTGGACCGCATCAACGCCACCGGGGGTTGGAACGGCGAGCCGGTGCAGCTGCTGGAGTACGACAACCAGGGCGGGCCCGCCGGCGCCTCCGACAAGCTCAGGGCGGCCATCGCCGACGGTGTCCACATCGTCGTGCAGGGCGCCTCGTCCGCCATCGCCGGGCAGATCACGGAGGACGTTCGCAAGCACAACCTGCGCAACCCGGGCAAGGAGCTGGTCTACATCAACGTCGGTGGCGAGGCGCTGGAGCTCACCGGCGAGAAGTGCCACTTCCACCACTTCCGCATGGCCGGCAACGCGCAGGTGCGGGTGAAGTCGCTGGTGCAGGCGATGAAGCAGACCGGCGCGCTGGGCACCAAGGTCTATGCCTTCAACCAGAACTACTCCTGGGGCCAGGACATGGAGCGCGCGGCGGTCGACACCGCCGGCCTCGGCGGCTACCAGGTGGTCGACAAGGCGCTGCACGACGTCAACAAGATCCAGGACTTCGCACCCTATGTGGCGAAGATCGCCAGCTCCGGCGCCGACACCGTGATCACCGGCAACTGGTCGAACGACCTGCTGCTGCTGATGAAGGCGTCCAAGGCCGCGGGGCTGAAGGCGCGCTTCGCCACCGTCTTCCTCGACCAGCCGGGCAACATCGCCAACGCCGGCGACACGGCGGTCGGTCACTTCGTCGCGCACACCTTCAACGCGGAGGCGGCCGGTGCCGAGGGCGAGCGGTTCGTCAAGGACTACAGCGCCAAGATGGGCCGGGCGCCGGTGTTCATCGAGCCGCAGGCCACCTTCGGCATGTTGATGGTGATGGAGGCGCTGAAGCGGACACCGCCGCCGAGCAACGGCCAACTGCCGGTCAACGCCTTCGCCCGGAACCTCGAGACGACGCGCCTCCAGACCCCGATGGGCGAAATGAGCATGCGGGCGGCGGACCACCAGGTTCAGATGCCCATGGTCGTCTCCATGGTCGCCAAGGACGCCAAGTACAAGGTCGACGACACCGACATGGGTTTCAAGCCGGTGAAGGTGTTCAGCGCCGAGGAGGCGGCGGTGCCGGCGCAGGCCAGCTGCAAGATGCAGCGCCCGAACTGACCCCGCTGCCGCGACGATGGACACGCTGGTCTTCTCGCTGCTCAACGGGGTCGTCTACGGCCTGCTGCTGTTCATGGTGTCGGCCGGGCTGACGCTCATCTTCGGGATGATGGGCGTGCTCAACTTCGCGCACGCCTCGTTCTACATGCTGGGCGCGTACTTCGCCTACACGCTGCAGGGGCTGGTGGGCTTCGCCGCGGCGGTGGTGCTGGCCACGGTGCTGGCCGGCGCCGTCGGCGTGGCGGTGGAGCGCTGGTTCCTGCGCCGGGTGCACCGCCACGGCCACGCGCACGAGCTGCTGCTCACCTTCGGCCTGTCGTTCATCATCGCCGAGGCCATCAAGCTGGTCTTCGGCAACTACCCGGTCGACTACCGCATCCCCAAGGCGATGGACGTCGCGGCCTTCACGCTGGGCGGTCAGCAGTACCCGGCCTACCGGCTGCTGATGGGCGGCGTGGCGATCGTCATGTTCGCCCTCGTCTACCTGCTGCTGACGCGCACCCGGGTCGGCATCGTGGTGCGCTCGGCCATCTACCGCCCGCGCATGGCCGAGGCGCTGGGCCACAACGTGCAGCGGGTGTTCATGGCGGTGTTCGGCGTCGGCGCGGCACTCGCCGGGCTGGCCGGGGCGGTGGCCGGCGCCTTCTACACCACCAGCCCCAACATGGCGCTGGAGATCGGCGTCATGGTCTTCGTCATCGTGGTCGTCGGCGGGCTGGGCTCACTCGGCGGGGCGATGCTGGCCTCGCTGCTGATCGGCGTCATGACGTCGCTGGCGGTGTCGGTGGACGCCAGCCTGGCCGACCTGTTGCGGCCGCTGGGCGCGCACGACTGGGCCGAGGGCGTGGGCGGGCTGCTGACGCTGAAGCTGTCCAGCCTGGCGGCCACGCTGCCCTTCGCGCTGATGCTGCTGGTGCTGCTGGTGCGCCCTTCGGGGCTGATGGGCGAGAAGGCCTGACGCGATGAAACCCCTCCTGCTGTGGACCGCCGGCGGTGTCGCGGTGCTGGCGGCGCTGCCCGCGCTGCTGCCCGCGGGGCTGCTCAACGCCAGCATCCAGATGCTGATCGCGGCGCTGTTCGCCTGTGCCTACAGCCTGCTCAGCGGGCGTGCCGGCATGCTGTCCTTCGGCCATGCCGCCTACTTCGGCGCCGGCGCCTTCGCCACCGTGCACGCGATGAACGCCCTCGGCGGTGCCGGCCTGCTGCCCACGCCGCTGCTGCCGCTGGTGGGCGCGGTGGTCGGCCTGGGCGTGGGGCTGGTGGCGGGCTGGTTCGCCACCCAGCGCAGCGGCACCACCTTCGCCATGATCACGCTGGCGATCGCCGAGCTGCTGCACGCGCTGGCGCCGCAGCTCAAGGGCTGGTTCGGCGGCGAGTCGGGCATCAGCAGCATGCGCATGCCGGCCTGGGGCTTCACCTTCGGCTCGACCACCGAGGTCTACTACCTGACGCTGGCCTGGGTGCTGGTGTCGCTGGCGGCGCTGTACTGGCATGCGCTGACGCCGATGGGGCGGCTGACGCTGGCGCTGCGCGAGAACGCGCACCGGCTGAGGTTCCTCGGCTACGACGTGCACGGGCTGGGCGTGTCGGCCTTCGCCATCTCGGCGATGTTCTCCGGCGTGGCCGGCGCGCTGCAGGTGGTCAACCAGGAGGCGGTGAACTACGTGGTGTTCGACGCCCACGTGTCGGCCTCGGTGGTGCTCAACAGCTACATCGGCGGCGTCGGCAGCTTCCTGGGGCCGGCGCTGGGCGCGGCGATCATGACCTTCTTCGGCTACGCGGTGTCGGACGCCACGCAGTCGTGGCTGCTCTACCAGGGCGTGCTGTTCGTGCTGGTGATGATGTTCATGCCCGCGGGGCTGACCGGGCTGGTCAGCGGCGCGGCGCGCGGCGTGCAGCGCCACGGCTTGGCCGCGGTGCTGCCCTCGGCGCTGCTGTGGGCGCTGGCCGCGCTGCTGCTGGCCGCGGGCGTGGTGTTCACGGTGGAGCTGCTGCAGCGGCTGTTCTCGCAGGACTACCGCTCGCTGGCGCGCATGGCCGGGGCGGCGCCGCCGATCGTGCTGTTCGGCCGGCCCTGGCCGCCGGCAGCGGTGGCGACCTGGGGCGTGCCGCTGCTGCTGCTGGGCGCCGGGGCGGCGGTGGCCTGGGCCGCGCGCGGGCGCACCGCGGCGCTGGGGACGCTGCGCGAGCCAAAGCCCGCCGCGCCCGCGGTCACGCCAGGCAAGGAGGTGCTGTCGTGACCGATCCCATCCTCACCGTGCGCGGCCTGCGCAAGTCCTTCGGCGCCACCGAGATCATCCGCGGCATCGACCTCGACCTGGCCGCCGGCGAGCGGCGCGCGCTCATCGGCCCCAACGGCGCGGGCAAGTCGACGCTGTTCCACCTGGTCTCGGGGCAGCTGCGGCCCAGCGCCGGCGAGGTGCTGTTCGACGGCCAGCGCATCGACGGCCGCTCGCCGCAGCGCATCAACCGGCTGGGGCTGGCGCGCTCGTTCCAGATCACCAACATCTTTCCCCGCCTGACGGTGTTCGAGAACATCCGCATCGCGGTGATGCAGCGCGCCGGGCTGCAGTACAGCTTCTGGCGCCGGCTGGACGGCCTGCGCCCGGTGCGCGAGGCGGCCGAGCGGCTGATGGAGCGCGTGCGCCTGCAGGCCCACGCCGACGCCCTGGCCGGCGAGCTGAGCTACTCCGGCCAGCGCTCGCTGGAGCTGGCGATGACGCTGGCCAGCGACCCCCAGGTGATCCTGCTCGACGAGCCGATGGCCGGCATGTCGGCCGAGGAGACCGACTACACGCTGGCGCTCATCCGCGAGGTGACGGCCGGGCGCGCGCTGCTCATCGTGGAGCACGACATGGACGTGGTCTTCGCGCTGGCCGACCGCATCAGCGTGCTGGTCTACGGCCAGGTCATCGCCACCGGCACGCCGGCCGAGGTGCGCGCCGACCCCGCCGTGCGCGAGGCCTACCTGGGCGAGGAGGCGGCGGCATGAGTAACACCGCGAGCCAAGGCGAGCGGGCCGAGCGCCGGGCCGCTCCCAAGCCGGCCCGCATCCCCTCGGGGGATCGGCCGGCGTACCCGCCGGACGAGGGGTCGTCATTGCTGGAGGTCGTAGACCTGCACGCGCATTACGGCAAGAGCCACATCCTGCGCGGCGTGAGCTTCAGCGTCGGCGAGCGCGAGGTCTTGAGCCTGCTCGGGCGCAACGGCTCGGGCCGCTCGACCACGCTGAAGGCGCTGATGGGGCTGCTGCCGCCCAGCGGCGGGCGCATCGCGCTGGCCGGGCGGTCGCTGGCCGGCCTGCGGCCGCACGCCATCTGCCGCTCGGGCCTGTCCTACGTGCCCGAGGAGCGCGAGGTCTTCGCCAACCTCACCGTCGACGAGAACCTGCGCATGGGCGAGCAGCCGCCGGTGCCCGGCGCGCCGCGCTGGACGGTGCAGCAGATGTTCGACTACTTCCCGCGCCTGAAGGAGCGCCGCCACACCAAGGCCGGCAGCCTGTCCGGCGGCGAGCAGCAGATGCTCACCATCTGCCGCTCGCTGCTGGGCAACCCGCGCGTCATCCTGATCGACGAGCCCACCGAGGGCCTGGCGCCCAAGATCGTCGCCCAGGTCGGCGAGTGCATCGAGGACATGCACCGCCAGGGCGTCTCGGTGGTGCTGGTCGAGCAGAAGCTGGCCATCGCGATGAAGGTGTCGCAGCGCGTGTGCGTGATGGGGCACGGGCGCATCGTCTTCGACGGCAGCCCGCAGCAGCTGGAATCCGACCCGCAGCTGCTGGCGCAGTGGCTGGCCGTATGACCGCCCCCGGTCCGCGCTTCGCCCGGCCCGCCCCCCGCGGGGGGCTCATGGTTCCTTGGAAGGAGGTCGGCGTGGCCGACAAAGTGATCATCAGCTGCGCCGTCACCGGCTCGGTGCACACGCCCACCATGTCGCCGTACCTGCCGCTGACGCCCGAGCAGATCGCCGAGCAGGCCATCGAGGCGGCCGAGGCCGGCGCGGCCATCCTGCACCTGCACGCCCGCGACCCGGCGGACGGCCGGCCCACCCCCGACCCGGCGGTCTTCGAGCAGTTCGTGCCGCGCATCCGCGCGGCCTGCGACGCGGTGATCAACATCACCACCGGCGGCAGCACCCGCATGACGCTGGCCGAGCGGCTGGCCTACCCGCTCAAGCTCAAGCCCGAGATGTGCTCGCTCAACATGGGCTCGATGAACTTCTCCATCCACCCGGTGGCGCGCAAGATCACCGCCTGGCAGCACGACTGGGAGCGGCCCTACGTGGAAGGCATGGAGGACCTGATCTTCCGCAACACCTTCGCCGACATCAAGCACATCCTGAAGGTGCTGGGCGAGGAGGCCGGCACCCGCTTCGAGTTCGAGTGCTACGACGTGGGCCACCTGTACAACCTGGCGCACTTCGTCGACGAGGGCCTGGTGCGCGGGCCGCTGTTCATCCAGAGCATCTTCGGCATCCTCGGCGGCCTCGGGCCCGACCCGGAGAACCTGGTGACCATGCGGCAGACCGCCGACCGGCTGTTCGGCCGCGACGGCTACCGCTTCTCGGTGCTGGGCGCCGGGCGCCACCAGATGCCGCTGCTGACCATGGCCGCGGTGATGGGCGGCAACGTGCGCGTGGGCCTGGAGGACAGCCTCTACCTCGGCAAGGGCGAGCTCGCCCGCTCCTGCGCCGAGCAGGTGCGCAAGATCCGCCGCATCCTCGACGAGCTGTCGCTGGAGGTGGCGACACCGGACGAGGCGCGCGCGATGCTGGGTCTGAAGGGACGAGACGCGTCGGGCCCTGTCGCCCGCGGCCGGAGCGGCGGATGAAGGCCCTCACCGTGACCGTGGTCGGCGGCGGCATGATGGGCCACGGCATCGCCCAGGTGTTCGCGCGTGCCGGGCATGCGGTGGTGATCAGCGACCCGAGCCGCGAGGTGCTCGACGCAGCCCTGGCGCGGATCGGGCACAACCTCGCGGCCGAAGGCGCCGACCCTGAACGGGTGTTGTGCAACATCGTCCTCGAAGCCGCCTTGGACGCGGCGGTGGCCAACGCCGACCTCGTGATCGAGGCCGTCCCGGAGAAGCTGGCGCTGAAGCAGCGGCTCTTCGCGCAGATCGCCGCCGCTGCGCCGGCGCATGCGGTGCTGGCCAGCAACACGTCGGTGATTCCCATCACCCGCATCGGAGAGGCGTTGCCCCTGGATGCGAGGGCGCGCCTGGTCGGCACCCACTGGTGGAACCCGCCGCACCTCGTGCCCCTTGTCGAGGTCGTGCGCACCGACCACACCCTCGACACGGTGTTCAGGCAGGCGTTCGGCTGGCTCGAGTCGGTGGGCAAGCGGCCCGTGGAAGTGAAGCGTGACGTGGCCGGATTCATCGGCAACCGCCTCCAGCACGCCCTCTGGCGCGAGGCGATCAGCCTCATCGAGAACGGCGTGTGCGACGCCGCCAGCATCGACCTCGTGGTGAAGAACAGCTTCGGCATGCGCCTGTCGGTGCTGGGCCCCATGGAAAACGCCGACCTGGTCGGGCTGGAGCTGACGCGGGACGTGCACGGCCTGCTCTTTCCCGAACTGAGCCGCGCCACGGCACCTTCGCCGCTGCTCGACCGCCTGCTCGACGCCGGGCACGGCGGGATGGCGGCCGGCCGGGGCCTGCGCGACTGGACGCCGGAACAGGTGGCGGGGGTGCGGGAGCGCCTGACGCGACACCTCATTCGGCTGACCCAAAGACCGCCAATGGCCGATGAGCCCTGACGCGAGACCTGCAAGAAGTACCAGTGCATCGGAAGCAAGGGCGGCGTGCCGGTCGACGGCGCTTCGGCGCCCGGTCCCAGCGCGAGACCACCGAGCCTGACGGGCCCGCGGCCGGGCGCGCCGCGTCGTCGGGCACGGGCAGCCGGCGGAGGCGCCGCCCGAGCGCGTGCCCGTCCTGATCAGCCTTGTTCCGGAACAGCGATTGCTGGGGCCTCGCGCACAGGCGGTGCCCGAGCAGACCCTTTCACGTCGCCGGTGGCCGGCCAAGGCAAACACGGCGCTCGCAACATGGAACAAGCTCATCAGTGGATGCCATATTGCGGCGCCGCCCCAGGTCCGCAGGAGTGGCTCTGGCGCTGGAACACCGACCCGGTGCTGGCGCTGGCGCTGCTCATCGGCGCGATCGCGCTGTGGGTGCCCCGCCTGCGGCCGGTCGGGATGGACACGCGGCAGCAGCGCGCGCTGCGTGCCGGCTGGATCGCCGTGGTCCTGCTCTACGTGTCGCCCCTGTGCGCCCTGAGCTCGACCTTCTTCACCGTCCGGGTGGTCCACCACATGGCGCTCGTCTTCGTGCTGGCGCCCCTGCTGGTCCTGGGCCTGGGACGGTCGCTGCGCTCGCTGGCGTTGCCGACCGCGTCCTGCACGCTCGTGGCGGCCGGCACGTTCTGGTTCTGGCACGGCCCCGGCGCCTACGCGGCGGCGCTGTCCTCCACCCCCGTCTACTGGCTGATGCAGCTGTCGCTGCTGGCCACCGCGACGGCGTTCTGGGCGGCCCTCCGCCGCGCGGGCCCCGCGGTCTCGCTGACGGCCATCCTCGCCTCGACGGTGCTGATGGGCCTGCTCGGGGCGCTGATCGCCTTCGCCACGCGACCGCTGTACGCGCCCCATTTCGCGTCCACGATCGCCTGGGGCGTCACGCCCCTGGAAGACCAGCAACTCGCCGGCATCGTCATGTGGGCGCCCGGCAGCCTGGGGTACCTCGGCGCCGCCCTGTGGATCGGCTGGCGCTGGATGCGCGCCGAGCGCGACCGCCACCCGCTGGCGCGGCCGGCATGAACCTCGTCGCGCTGATCGAGTGGGCCGAGGGCTACAACCGCCGCGGCGTGTACTCGCCCATCGGCGTCGCCTTCCACTGGGTGATGGCGGCGCTGATGGTCTTCCAGCTCGGCTACGGGTGGTACCTCGGCTGGCTGCCCGCCGGCGGCGACAAGCACCTCGGCTACCAGACCCACGCCGAGGTCGGCCTCGCGATCATGCTGGTGGGTTCGCTGCGATTCCTGTGGAGCAACCAGATCGGCGGCCCGGACAACGTCGACGAGCGCTCGTTCTCGGGCCGCGCGAGCGCCGTGCTGCAGGCCTGGTTCTACGTCAGCTTCTTCGCGCTGCCGCTGAGCGGCTGGGTGATGTGGTCGACGCTGCCGGGCGACCTGCCGCTGTCGATCGCGGGCGTCGTCCCGTTTCCGAACCTGCCGTTCGACCAGCTGTCCGAGACGCTGCAGCACCGCCTGATGCGGGGCGCCGAGCTGGTTCACTTTTGGGTGGTGTGGATGACGGCGCTGGCCATTCCCGGCCATGCAGGGGCCGCGGTGCTGCACTACGTCGTCAAGCGCGACCGCGTGCTGCCGTCGATGCTGGACCTCAACGGGCCGGATCAGCCGGGCGTGCTGGGATCCGGGCCAGGTACAGGCTCAGCTGCCTGACGTCCTCGGAGCCCAGTTGCCGCGCCACCTTCAACATCGCATGGTTGCCGTCGTTCCGTCGCTTCGACTTCTGCCAGTCCTGCAGCTGCTGGGCGAGGTAGAGGGCCGGCTGCGCGTTCAGCGGCGGCCCGTGCACCGTGCCGGTGGCGTCCGCGCCGTGGCAGGTCGCGCAGGCCCGGGCGTACAGACCGGCCGTCGCTGCGGCGGGCCGCTCCTCGGTCGCGGCCGGCATGCCCGCGGGCGCCAGCGCTGCATAGTGGTTGGCCACCCGCACCCGCTCATGGCTGTCGAGGAAGCCGGCCACGTCGCGCATCACGGCGTGCGGCCGCAGGCCGGCGGCGTAGTCCTCCATCTGCTTCTGCAGGTAGCCGGCGGGAAGCCCCGCGAGCCGCGGCGCGTCGAAGCCGTTGCCTTCGCCGCGCGCCCCGTGGCAGGTGGCGCACGCGTACCGCGCGCCGCCTTCGCCGCCGCTGACCGCGATCAACGCGCCGCTGGCGCCCCAGCGGTCGTCGCTGGCCGCCAGGCGGTCGGTGCAGCCCGCCGCCAGCGCGGCCGACAGCAGCGCGGCGGCGCGCCAGCCGGCGCCATGCAATGCCGCCGTGAAGGCGGGGCGCGACCGGACGGCCGGCCGACGCGGACGATGGATGTGCTGACGGTCCGACATGGTCGATGACTCCGCGCTGGGCTGGTGGCCACGGTGGCTGGTGACGGCGTGCCTGGGGCTGGTGGCCTGCGACGGCCCGCCCGACCGCGCCCCGTCGGTCGGCGACGTCGACCTGGCGCGCGGCCGCCAGCTGGTCGTCGAGAAGGGTTGCGCCGCGTGCCACGCCTTCCCCGACGTGCGGTGGCCGCGCGGCGGCCTCGGTCCGGACCTGCAGGCGTTCGGCCGCCAGGGCCTGATCGCAGGGCAACTGCCGAACCAGCCCGGCGTCCTCATGCAGTTCATCCGCAACGCACCCGCCCTCGTGCCGGGAACGGCCATGCCGGCGATCGCCCTCTCAGACCAGGAAGCGCGGGATGTCACAGCCTATCTCCTCCAGCTCAAGTCTCGCTGACGCCCTGAGCGGCTGGCCGCCGCCGGTGCTCGATCCGCAGGGGCCGCTGTCGAACACCGTCACCACGCTGGCCTGGGTGCTGATCGCGCTGATGACGGCGATCTTCCTGCTCGTCTGCGCGTCGATGTGGGTGGCGCTGTACGGCAGCGACACGCTGCGCGAGCGGCTCGGCGGCGAGAAGGTGGTGCGCTGGTTCGGGCTGATCATCCCGGCCGGCATCCTGTTCCTGCTGCTGGCCTGGGGCACGACGATGGTGGCGGGCATGACCACGTTGCGTGGCGATGAGCCGCGGATGCGGGTGGCCGGCAACATCTACTGGTGGCGGGTGAGCTACCTCGACGACGCCGGCCGGGAGGTCGCCGCGGACGCCAACGAGCTGCACATCCCCGCCGGCCGGCCGGTCGTCGTCGAGATGGTCTCCGAGGACGTGATCCACAGCTTCTGGGTGCCCAAACTCGGCGGCAAGATGGACATGATCCCCGGCCGCGTCAACCGGCTGAAGCTCCACGCCGACCGGGCCGGCGTCTACGGGGGTCAATGCGCGGAGTTCTGCGGCGGGGCGCACTCGCTCATGGGCTTCGTGGTGGTCGCGCACGAGGCGGCCGACTGGGAGCGCTGGCTTGCGGGGCGCCGGGCCGCCTCGGCCGCCGCCGTGCCGACGTCGGTGCCCTCGACGGGCGACGTCGACGTGCAACGCGGCCGCCGGCTCTTCGGCGACGCGGGATGCGCCGCCTGCCACCGCATCGCCGGCACGCCGGCGCAGGGGCTGTCGGGGCCCGACCTGACCCACGTCGGTTCACGGCTGTCGCTCGGCGCCGGCATCCTGCCGAACACCCGGGCCACGCTGATCGGCTGGATCGGCGACAGCCAGTCCATCAAGCCGAACAACCGCATGCCCTCGTACCGCTCGCTGGGGGCCGACGAGCTCCGGGCCCTTGCGGCGTACATGGAGTCCCTGCGATGAGCACGACGGCGGCAGCGGCCGGTCCGGCGGCGGTGCAGGACGCCGCGGCCCTGCCGTCCGAGACCGGCTTCGACCCGGCGCTCTATCGGCGCTTCCCCACCGCGGGCGGCCGGCCGGCCGGCGAGCTGCAGGCGCTGGAGAAGGTCTGGCAGACGCCGTCCGGCGCGAGCCGCCTGAGCGCGGTCAACAACAACGTCATCGGCTTCTTCTTCATCGTCACCGCGTTCGCCTTCTTCCTCGCGGCCGGCGTCCTGTCGCTGGTGATGCGGGTGCAGCTGGCGGCGCCGCTCGCCGGCATCGTGCCGCAGGAGACCTACAACCAGCTGTTCACCATGCACGGCTCGGTGATGATGTTCCTCTTCGCCGTGCCGGCGGTGGAGGCCATCGCCGTGATGCTGCTGCCGCAGATGCTGGCGGCGCGCGACCTTCCGTTCCCGCGGCTGTCGGCCTATTCGTACTGGGCCTACGCGATCGGCGGCACGGTGTTCTTCAGCTCGGTGTTCTTCAGCCTGGCGCCGTCCGAAGGCTGGTTCATGTACCCGCCGCTGAGCTCGGACGCCTACTCCAAGGGCATCAACGCGGACTTCTGGCTGCTCGGCATCGGCTTCATCGAGATCAGCGCCATCGCGGGCGCGATCGAGCTGATCGTCGGCGTGCTGCGCACCCGCGCGCCGGGCATGTCGCTGACGCGCATGCCGCTCTACGCCTGGGGGGTGCTGATCTTCGGCGTGATGATCATCCTGGCCTTCCCGGCGATGATCATGGTGACCTTCCTGCTCGAGCTGGAACGCGCCTTCAACTGGCCGCTGTTCGACGCCACCCGGGGGCGGCGACCCGCTGCTGTACCAGCACCTGTTCTGGTTCTTCGGCCATCCCGACGTCTACATCATCTTCATCCCCGCCTCGGCGATGGTGTCGACGATGGTCGTCACCGTGGCGCAGAAGCGGCTGGTCGGGCATGAGCTGGTGGTGCTCGCGATGATCGCCACCGGCTTCATCAGCTTCGGCGTCTGGGCCCACCACATGTTCACCGTCGGCCTGCCGGAGCTGGCGGCCGGCTACTTCTCGGCGGCGTCGATGGCGGTGGCGATTCCCGCGGGGGCGCAGGTGTTCGCCTGGATCGCCACGCTGGCCTCCGGCCGGGTGCAGCGCAACACGCCGGCGCTGTTCCTCGTCGGCGGCATCCTGATCTTCGTCATGGGCGGTCTGACCGGCGTGATGGTCGGCATGGTCGCCTTCGACGGACAGGCCCACGACACCTACTTCGTCGTGGCGCACTTCCACTACGTGCTCATCGGCGGCATGGTCTTCCCGCTGTTCGCCGGCTTCTACTACTGGACGCCGATGGTCATCGGCCGCGCGCTGTCCGAGCGGCTGGGCCGCTGGGTGTTCTGGCTGATGTTCATCGGCGTGCACGTCACCTTCCTGCCGATGCACCTGACCGGGCTGATGGGCATGCCGCGGCGGGTCGACACCTACCTGCCCGGCCGGTCGTGGGAGATCCCGAACACGATCTCGACCATCGGCGCCTTCGTCATGGCCGCCGGCGTGCTGCTGTTCCTCGTCGATGCGATCCGCTGCTACCGCCGCCCGTCCTCCGGTGACGCGCGCAACGTCTTCAACGGCGGCACCCTCGAATGGCTGGCCACCGGCAACTACGCGGTGCGGTCGATCCCGGTGGTGCGCGACCTGGAGCCGCTGTGGAGCGACGCTCGCCTGCGCCAGGACGTCGAGGCCGGGCGCTACTTCCTGCCCGGCACGGCAACCGGCCACCGGGAGACGCTGGTGACCAGTCCCCTCCAGGCCGAACCCCAGTACGTCCAGGTCATGCCCGGGCCGTCGTGGTGGCCGCTGCTGTCCGCGCTGTTCACGGCCGGCTTCTTCCTGCTGCTGACCGTCAAGGCGCTGGCACTGGCCGGTGTGTGCGGCGTGCTGACCATCGTCAGCCTGATGCGCTGGCTCTGGACCAACGACCACCATCTGCCGCAGAAGGAGGTCGACGCCGGCGGCGGGGTGATGTTGCCGACCTACGTCGCCGGCCCCCGTTCGCACGCCTGGTGGGCGGCCGTGCTGCTCGACATCGTGCTGGGCATGATCTTCCTGATGGCGATGTTCGCCTACCTCTACCTGCTCGGCTCGCAACCGCACGCGTGGACGGTGCCGGCGCCTCGACAGACGCTGTGGCCGGGGTTGACCTTGCTCGCGGCCGCCGCGGGGTTCGCCTACGCGGCGCGGCCGGCGATGGCCCGCTTCGAACGCGGCAGCGGGATGAGCGCACTGCTGATGACGGCGAGCACGGTCTGCCTGGCCGCCGCGCTGGTGCTCGACGGGCTCGACTGGCGGAACGCCGGGCTGCGCGGGGACGCCAGCGGCCAGGGCGCCACCGTTTACGCCATGCTGGCGTGGCACGCCTCGGTCGTCACGGCGGTGGTGCTGTCGACGGTCTTCTACCTCCTGCGCTGGGTGCGTGGGCTGGCGCCCGGCCCGGCGAACAAGACGCTGGAAGCCCTTCGCCTGCTGTTCATCTATGCGGCCATGGAGGGCGCGGCCGGCCTTCTGCTGCCGCGCGTGGCCCCGTGGGGCGCCGGATGAACGCCATCCGCACGGCCAGCTGGCGACCGCTGGTCGGCGCCTTCTCCATCTGGTTCGCGCACTTCATGGGCTGCTGGGTGGCGGCCGAGCTGTGGTGGCCGCGGCAGTGGCCTGCCAATGCGCTGGCCTGGGCGCTGACGCCGCTGGCGTTGGCCGCACTGGCGTTCGAATGGAAGCGCGTGCGCCACGGCATGTCAGCAGCCGGGGACTTCGCCGGCTGGAACCGGCGGATCGGCACCGGCGCGATTGCCATCGCGGCGGCGGCCGTCGTGTTCGGCGCGCTGCCGTCGCTGGTCTTCCTGCCCTGACGGACCGCCTGGCATCCGCATTGCCCCACCGCGGCCATGCACGCCACCCTCGCGTTCGCAGCGCTCCCGCTGTTCCTCGGTGCCCTGCTCAGCGACTGGGCCTACGCCCAGTCCTACGAAGTGCAGTGGACCAACTTCGCCTCCTGGCTGAACGCCGGCGGGCTGCTGCTCGCCGGACCGGCGTTGCTGTGGGGCCTGGTCGACCACCTGCGTGCCCGCGCGGCCCGCCATGGGCGCGGCTGGGTGGCGCTGCTTCTGCTGCTGCTGGGCGTGGTCGTCGGCTTCATCAACGCCCTGGTCCATGCGAGGGACGGCTGGGCCGCGATGCCCAGCGGTCTGATCCTGTCCGTCGCCGTCGTGCTGCTGGTGGCGCTCGCCAGCGTGATGGGCCTCCAGCGCCTGCAGCGGAGGACGGCATGACGCGCAGGATGTCCTGGTTCGCCGCCGCCGCCGTGGGGGTCAGCGCCGGCGCGGTGCTCGCCGTGGCCCAACCGGGCAGCGCCGGCCGTCCCGGCGACGAGGTGGTCGACCTGCCGCCGCCGCAGCGCGGACTGCTGCCGGAGATGGCGATCGCGAAGCCCGCCTCGTGGGGCGACCGCAGCCCGACCGTGCCGGAGGGCTGGACCGTCCGCGCCATCGCCGCCGACCTGCGGATCCCGCGCCAGACGCTGGCGCTGCCCAACGGCGACATCCTCGTCGCCGAGGGCAAGGGCAAGAGCGCGCCGGTGTTGACGCCGAAGGACTACATCGCCGGCATCATCAAATCCAAGGGCACCACGTCGGTCAAGGGCGGCGACCGGCTGACGCTGCTGCGCGATGCCGACGGCGACGGCACCTACGAAGGCCGCTGGGTCTTCGCCGAGAAGCTGAACGCACCCTATGGGTTGGCCCTGGTGGGCAACCGGCTCTACGTCGCGAACCAGGACGCGCTGGTGCGGTTCAACTACCGCACCGGCCAGACCCAGGCGGACGAGGCGCCGGTGCAGGTGGCGAAGCTGCCGTCCGCGATCAACCACCACTGGACGAAGGCACTGGCCGCCGACGCGGAAGGACGCTTCCTCTACGTCGGCATCGGCTCGAACAGCAACGTCGGCGAGCGCGGCATGGCGATCGAGGAGAACCGCGCCATGGTGTGGCAGATCGACGCCCAGACCGGCGCCACCCGGCCCTTCGCGACCGGGCTGCGGAACCCCACCGCACTGGCCTTCGAGCCGAGCAGCCGCCAGCTCTGGGCGGTGGTCAACGAGCGCGACGAACTGGGTCCGGAACTCGTGCCGGACTACCTGACCTCGGTGCGCGAGGGCGCCTTCTACGGCTGGCCTTATGCGTACTGGGGCCAGAACGTGGACACGAGGGTCAAGCCGGCCGATCCGCAGAAGGTCAGCGCCACCGTCAAGCCCGACTTCGCCCTGCAGTCGCACAGCGCGCCGCTCGGGCTGGCGTTCACCCGGCAGCGCGGCGCGGGTGCCTTTGCCGAAGGCGCCTTCGTCGGGCTCCACGGCAGCTGGAACCGGTCCGAGCCGGTGGGCTACAAGGTGATCTTCGTGCCGTTCCGGGACGGTCGGCCCGCGGGGCCGGCGGTCGACTTCGTGACCGGCTTCCAGGCCGACGGCAAGACGATGGGCCGCCCGGTGGGCGTGTCGGTGGACGGCAAGGGCGCCGTCATCGTCGCCGACGACCTGTCCAACACCGTCTGGCGCGTCACGCCGACGCGCTGACGCAGGCGACGGGAGCGGCGCGCAAAGAAGACGGACCGCTTCCGGTCGAGGTTGAGCGCCACGAGGCGCAGCAGAGGCCCTGCACCTCGGAAAAGCCCGGCCGGTGCGGGCCATTCTTGAAAACTGCCCGACGGGCGGGCAGCGGCTTCCTTTGGCGGAGAGGGAGGGATTCGAACCCTCGGTACTGGAGAACCAGTACGCCGGATTTCGAATCCGGTGCATTCGACCACTCTGCCACCTCTCCAGAGGGACATCGCGCCGCGAGTGGTGGGGCGGCGAAGCCCGGCATTCTAGACCAACGGGCGCCGGCGTCTGCGGTGGCGTGCGGTGCGAGGCACCGTGCAGAACGCCCGGGAAGGAGGTCCCGCCGATCGTCCCGCCGCCAACGTGTGCGACATGCCCCGGGCCGGCGCTCAAGAAGCGGGCGGCTTGTGCCGAACAGGTGGCAGGCGGATCAACGATGTCGTGGTGGCCCGCCTTGCCGAACCGTCGTCCGCCTTGAAGTCGCCTCCTCGCCCATCGCTGCCGCTGCGCACCACCGTGCTGCCGCTGGCCGCGCTGTCCGGCCTGGCCCTGGCGGCGATGGCCGGCGCCGGGGTCACCGCGCCGGCGGTCACCGTCCCGATGGCACTGCTGGCCCTGGCGCTGGCCGCCTTCCCGCTGCGCCGGCTGCGGCTCGCCGAGCAGCGCGCGGCGTCCGCCCTCGCCGCCCTGCAGGCCACCGAGCAACGGCTGGCCCTTGCCACCGCGAGCGACTCGCTGGCGATCTTCGAATGGAAGGTGGGCGCCGATGTGTTCATCCTCGACGCCCGTGGTTGCGAGCTGTACGGCTTTTCACCGTCGCAGGTGAAGCGGCCGATGCCGCGCGAGCCGCTGCGCGAACGGCACCACCCCGAGGACCGGGAACGGGTGCGGGAGGAACTGCAGCGCGCGATGGACTCTCGGCAGCTCTTCAAGTGCCGCTACCGGGTGGTGCTGGCCGACGAGGTGCGCCACCTGGAGGTGACCGGCCTGTTCAGCGGCCACGGCGACGACCTGTGCATGGTCGGCATCACCCGCGACGTCTCCAGCCAGGCGCGACAGCGCGAGGCGGAACTGCAGGCCCGCCAGGCGCTGGAGGCCAGCGAGCAGCGCTTTCGCCTGCTGTGGGAAACCGCACCCGATGCGGTGGTCATGATGGACCAGTCGGGCACCGTGCTGTACGCCAACTCGTCGCTGACCACCACCTTCGGCCACCGGCCGGAGGACGTGGTCGGCCGCAACATCGAGATGCTGCAGCCGCCGCGCCTGCGCGAGGCGCACCGGCGCGGCATGGCCCGCTACCTGGCCCACGGGACCAAACGGATGAACTGGCGCGCGGCCGAGGCGGCGGGCCTGCACCGCGACGGGCACGAGTTCCCGCTCGACGTGTCGTTCAGCCACATCAGCCACGAGGGCGCGCACGTGTTCGCCGGCTTCATGCGCGACATCTCCCAGCGCAAGCAGGCCGAGACGGCCCGACTGGCGCTGGAGGAGCAGTTGCGGCAGTCGCAGCGGCTGGAATCGATCGGCACGCTGACCGGCGGCATCGCGCACGACTTCAACAACGTGCTCGCGGCCATCCTCGGCAACGCCCGGCTGAGCCTGCTCGACACCGCGGCCGACCATCCGGCGCACGCCGGGCTCCGGCACATCCAGCAGGCCGCCAAGCGCGCGCGCAACCTGGTCAACCAGCTGCTCGCCTTCAGCCGGCCGCAGAAGGCGGCGCTGACCGCGCAGCCGCTGCGGCCTCTGGTCGACGCGACGGTGGAGCTGCTGCGGCCGGCGCTGCCGCCGGGGGTGGCCCTGTCGGTCAAGGTCGACACGCCCGAGCCCTGGGCGGCGGTGGACCCGACCCAGCTGGAGCAGGTGCTGATGAACCTGTGCACCAACGCCGTCCATGCGGTGAGCGCGGGCACCGGTCGCATCGACGTGGGGTTGGACAGCACGGAGGTGGCGCCGCCGGCCGAGGGCGACCCGGCGCCGCTGCCCGCCGGCCGGTACTCGCGCATCACGGTGGCGGACAACGGCTGCGGCATGACGCCGCAGACGCTGGCGCGGATCTTCGAACCCTTCTTCACCACCCGACCCACGGGCCAGGGCACCGGGCTCGGCCTGTCGGTGACCCACGGCATCGTCAAGGCCCACGGCGGCGCGGTGCTGGTGAACAGCCTGCAGGGACAGGGCACCACCTTCGACGTGCTGCTGCCCTGGGTGGATGGCGACCCGCTGGCGGTGCCGCCGGAGGAGGACAGCGGCTTCGACGGCCTGCAGGGCGAGGGCAAGCGGGTGCTCTACGTCGACGACGACGAGTTGATGGTCGCCGTCATGCACCGCCTGCTGGAGCGCGACGGCCTGCGCGTCACCACCGCCCACAGCGGCGAGCAGGCGCTGGCGCTGCTGGACGGCGAGGCTGCGGTGGACCGGTTCGACCTGGTCATCACCGACCTCAACATGCCCAAGGTCACCGGGTTCGACCTGGCCGACCGCTTGAAGGGCCGCGCCGATGCGCCGCCGGTGCTGCTGACCTCGGGCTACATCACCGAGACGCTGCGCGAGCAGGCGGCGCAATGCGGCGCCTGCGGCCTGATCGGCAAGGAGCGGCTGTTCGACGACCTGCTGCCGCGGGTCCGCGCGCTGCTCGGCTGACGGGCCGGCTGGCGGCCCGCTGCGGCGCCGCTCAGGCGGGGCGCAGCACCTCGAGGCCGCCCAGGTAGGGCCGCAGCGCCGCCGGGACGTTGATGCTGCCGTCGGCGTTCTGGTGGTTCTCCAGCACCGCCACCAGCGCCCGGCCCACCGCGAGGCCGGAGCCGTTGAGCGTGTGCAGCAGCTCCGGCTTGCCCTGCGCGTTGCGGAAGCGGGCCTGCATGCGCCGCGCCTGGAAGGCCTCGCAGTTGGAGCAGCTGCTGATCTCGCGGTAGGTGTCCTGCGCCGGCAGCCACGCCTCCAGGTCGTAGGTCTTGGCCGCGCCGAAGCCCATGTCGCCGGTGCACAGCAGCACCACGCGGTAGGGCAGCTCCAGCTTCTGCAGGACGGCCTCGGCATGGCCGACCATCTGCTCCAGCGCGCCATGGCTCTGCGCGGGCTCGACGATCTGCACCATCTCGACCTTGTCGAACTGGTGCTGGCGGATCATGCCGCGGGTGTCGCGGCCGGCGCTGCCGGCTTCCGAGCGGAAGCAGGGGCTGTGGGCGGTGAGCTTGATCGGCAGCGTCGCGCCGTCGACGATCTGCTCGCGCACGCTGTTGGTCAGCGGGATCTCCGACGTGGAGATGAGGTACTGCTCGGCCTGTTGCTCATCTCCGCCTCGGCTGACCCAGAACATGTCCTCCTTGAACTTGGGCAGCTGCCCGGTGCCCTCCAGCACCTCGCGGTTGACGATGTAGGGCACATAACACTCGGTGTAGCCGTGCTCGCTCGTCTGCACGTCGAGCATGAACTGCGCGAGCGCCCGGTGCAGCCGCGCCACCGGCCCCTTGAGGAAGGAAAAGCGCGAGCCGGCCAGCTTGGCGCCGGTCTCGAAGTCCAGCCCCAGCGGCTGGCCGAGGTCGACGTGGTCCTTGACCGGGAAGTCGAAGGCGCGCGGTGCGCCCCAACGGCGGACCTCGACGTTGGCGCTGTCGTCGGCCCCGACCGGCACGTCGTCCTGCGGCAGGTTCGGCAGCTGCATCAACAGCGCCTGCAACTCGGCCTGAAGCACCTCCAGCCGCTCGGCGCCGGCCTTCAGCTCGTCCGCGATGCCGGCCACCTCGGCCATCAGGTCGGCGGCGTCCTCGCCCTTGCCCTTCTTCTGGCCGATCTGCTTGGACAGCGCATTGCGCCGCGCCTGCAGCTCCTCGGTGCGCGTCTGCAGCCGCTTGCGTTCGGCCTCCAGCGCCTGGAAGCGCGGCACGTCGAGGAAGGGCTGCGGCCGCTTGCGCCGCGACAGGCGCTCGATCACCGAGTCGAGGTCCTTGCGCAGCAGGTTGATGTCCAGCATGGGGGCGAGCAGTCGAGGAAGACAAAGGCCGCCCGCAGGGGCGGCCGGGGATTCTAGGCAGCGCGGGCCGGGGCGCCCGGGGCGCTGGGGTCGTTCAGGGCGCCAGGCCGGCTTCCGCCATCGCCTTGTCGCCGAGGCCGCGCGGCAGGGGGAACTGGATCGTCTCTTCCACGCCCTGCAGCCGGCGCACCGACACCGCCCCCAGCGCCTTCAGCCGGTCGACCACCTGCTGCACCAACAGCTCGGGCGCGGACGCGCCGGCGGTCAGGCCGACGCGGGGCCGGCCGTCGAACCACGCCGGCTGCAGCTGCTCGGCCGAATCGACCATGTGCGATGGCGTGCCCAGCCGTTCGGCCAGTTCGCGCAGTCGGTTGGAGTTGGAGCTGGTCGGGCTGCCGACCACGATCACGACGTCCACCTGCGGCGCCAGCACCTTGACCGCGTCCTGCCGGTTCTGCGTGGCGTAGCAGATGTCCTGCTGCTTCGGCTCGCGCACCGCGGGAAAGCGGCGCTTGACGGCGGACAGGATCTCGGCGGCGTCGTCCACCGACAGCGTGGTCTGCGTCACCACCGCCAGCCGCCCGGGGTTGCGCACCGGCACCCGGTCGACGTCGGCCACGTCCTCCACGAGGTGGATGCCGTCGCTCAACTGGCCCATCGTGCCCTCGACCTCCGGGTGCCCCTTGTGGCCGATCATGATGAATTCATAGCCCTCGCGGGCCAGCTTGGCCACCTCGACGTGCACCTTGGTCACCAGCGGGCAGGTGGCGTCGTAGACCTCGAAGCCGCGCTGCGCCGCCTCCAGCCGCACCGCCTTGCTGACGCCGTGGGCGCTGAACACCAGCACCGCCCCGGGCGGCACCTCGGCCAGGTCCTCGATGAAGACGGCGCCCTTCGACTTCAGGTCGTTGACGACGTAGGTGTTGTGCACGATCTCGTGGCGCACGTAGACCGGCGCGCCGAACTTCTTGAGCGCCCGCTCGACGATCTCGATGGCGCGGTCCACGCCGGCGCAGAAGCCGCGCGGTTCGGCCAGCAGCACTTCCTGCACGTTGTCCATCAGAGCACGCCTATGAGTTGCACCTCGAAGCCGACCGGCAGGCCGGCCAACGGGTGGTTGAAGTCGAACAGCAGCCAGTCGTCGCCCACCTCGCGCACCACCCCGGCGTACCGGCCGCGGCCGTCCGGCGTCGGGAACTGCACCACCTCGCCGACGGCGTAGCTGGCGTCGGGGTCGCCCAACTGGCGCAGCAGCGCCAGCTTCACCCGCTGCAGCAGCGCCGGGTTGCGCGGGCCGAAGGCCTCGCCGGCGGGCAGCTCGAATCGGGTGTGCGCGCCCTCCTCCAGGCCGAGCAGGCGCGACTCGATGGCTTCGCTCAGCTCGCCGGTGCCCAGCGACAGCGTGGCCGGCTTGCCGCCGAAGGTGTTGATCACGTCCTCGCCGCCGGGGCCGGTGAGTCGGTAGTGCAGGGTCAGGAAGGACCCCGGTTGGACGGCGTTCAAGGTAGGGAGCCGGACCGGTCGCCGGCGCGGCAGGGGGAAGCCTAGACTGCCCGCGATTTTACGGACCCCGGGGTGACCGCCATGGACCTGAGGCAACTGCCGGCCGACGCCCGGCCGCGCGAGAAGCTGCTCGCGCGCGGTCCCGCCGCGCTCGGCGACGCCGAACTGCTGGCGCTGCTGCTGCGCACCGGCACCCCGGGCCAGCCGGTGCTGGCGCTGGCGCAGGCGCTGCTCGACCGCTTCGGCGGGCTGGGCGGGCTGATGCAGGCCGACAGCCTGACGCTGCGCGGCCAGGGCCTGAAGGGGCTGGGGCCGGCCAAGCGGGCCGAGCTGCTGGCGGTGCTGGAAATCGCTCGCCGCACCGCGGCGCAGCCGCTGCACGACCGTCCGGTCTTCGAGTCGCCGCAGCAGGTCAAGGCGTTCGCGCAACTGCGGTTGGGCGGGCTGGAGCACGAGGTGTTCGCCGTGCTCTTCCTCGATGCGCAGCACCGGCTGATCGCCGTCGAAGAACTGTTCCGCGGCACGCTGACGCAGACGAGCGTCTACCCGCGGGAGGTGGTCAAGCGGGCGCTGGCGCGCAACGCGGGGGGCGGTGATCCTGGCCCACAACCATCCGTCCGGCGTGGCCGAACCGTCGCGCAGCGACGAGCTGCTGACACAGGCGCTGCGCCAGGCGCTGCACCTGGTCGATGTGAAGGTGCTCGATCACCTCGTCGTCGGGGCCGGATGTGTGACGTCGTTCGCGGAACGCGGTCTCATGTGACCCGGGACGAACCCGCGTTGGAGAAAGCCCTACAGCGGCCGGCTCAAGCGGCCGTAGAACCACCCGAAGCAAGTAGACGGACCGTGTACGCCCACAGCGCCCGGCCCGGCCCTTCGGCGTTGAGTTGTACGCCGGCCTCCTTCGACGACCGCAACCCGCCATGCCCCTGTCCAAACTCACCGTCCGCAGCCGCCTGGGCCTGTCCTTCGGCGCCCTCGCCGCGCTCGTGCTCGGCGTGTCCGCCCTGAGCCTGTTGGCGCTGGACCGCGGCCACCGTGACCATGCCCGCTACGTCGAACAGATCGGCCGCCGCATGACGCTGGCCAACGAGGTGCTGAACGCCGCGAACGCACGGGCCATCGCGGCGCGCAACCTGGTGCTCGTCAGCGGTGCCGGCGAGCAGGCGCCGGAGCACAAGGCGGTGGTGGCCGCGCACGAGCAGCTCGGCCGGGCGATGACCGAACTCAAGCGCGAGATCGCGGAGGACCCGACCGCGCAGCAGCGCGAGACCGCGCCCTTCGAGCAGATCGAGCAGATCGAGGCGCGCTACGGCCCGGTGGCGCTGAACATCGTCGACCTGGCGCTCAAGCAGCAGCAGCCGGAGGCGATCAGCCGCATGAACAACGACTGCCGGCCGCTGCTGGCCGCGCTGGTCCAGGCCACCAACCGCTACATCGACACCGCCGCGGCACAGGGCGTGGCGGAGGTGAACGCGGCGGAGGCCGGTTTCGTCTTCAACCGCAACCTGCTGCTGCTGGCCAGCGGCATGGCGGTGGCCCTGGCGCTGGCGCTGGCGCTGGGCATCACCCGCTGGCTGTCGCGGGCCCTCGGCGCCGAGCCGTCGGCCCTCGGCGAGGCCGCGCAGCGCGTCGCCGCCGGCGACCTGAGCGCGCTGCCCGGCACCGACCGTGCACCGTCCGGCAGCGTGATGGCCTCGCTGGCCGGCATGCAGGCCGCGCTGGCGCACCTGGTGGGCCGCGTGCGCAGCGCGTCCGACGCCATCGGCACCGCCAGCCGCGAGATCGCCGGCGGCAACGCCGACCTGTCCCAGCGCACGGAGGAGCAAGCGTCCAGCCTGCAGCAGACCGCGGCCTCGATGGAGGAGATGAGCGCCACCGTCAAGCAGAACGCCGAGACCGCCCGGCAGGCCTCGGCCTTCGCCACCGCCACCCGGGAGGCTGCGCACAAGGGCGGCGAGGTGATGCAGCGGGTGATCAGCACCATGGGCGAGATCAGCGGCAGCTCGCGCCAGATCGCCGAGATCATCGGCGTCATCGACGGCATCGCCTTCCAGACCAACATCCTGGCCTTGAACGCCGCGGTGGAAGCGGCCCGCGCCGGCGAGCAGGGCCGCGGCTTCGCGGTCGTCGCCGGCGAGGTGCGCACCCTGGCGCAGCGCTCGGCCGAGGCGGCGCGGCAGATCAAGGCGCTGATCGGCGACAGCGCCGCCAAGGTGGACGCCGGCTCGCAGCTGGTGGGCGCGGCCGGCAGCGCGATCGACGACATCGTCGGCCAGGTGAGCCGCGTGGCCGACCTGCTCGGCGAAATCGACGCCGCGACCAACGAGCAGAGCAGCGGCATCGGCCAGGTCTGCACCGCGGTCAGCGAGCTCGACCGGGTGACGCAGCAGAACTCGGCGCTGGTCGAGCAGAGCGCGGCGTCCGCCGAGAGCCTGAAGCAGCAGTCGTCGCAGCTGGTCGAGCTGGTCAGCGTGTTCCGCCTGGAGCACGGCGCCGCCTGAGGGCGCGGCCGGCGTGGGGCGCAAGCCCCGGCCGGCACCGCCGGCATGCCGCCTTGGCTACCATGACCGGCGGCCATGAAGAAGCAGACCCCCGCCCCGTCGCTGCGCACCCTGGCCGACCTCGGCCCGCTGCGCCGTCACCTGGCGGAACGCGCCGAACGGCGTCGCCTCGAGGACGAGCAGGCCCGGCGCGAACGCGATCGGCTGGCCCGCGAGCAGGCGCTGTTCGCCGCGTCGGTCGGGCCGGTCCATCCGCTGAAGGACCCGGGCCGGCGCGAACTCGACCGGCCGCGGCCGGCGCCGGTGGCCCGCCAGCGGGTGCTGGACGAGGAAGCCGCGCTGCGCGAGGCCCTGTCCGACGAGTTCGACGTCGAGTCGCTGCTGGAGACGGACGAAGGCCTGAGCTGGCGGCGCCCCCAGGTCGGGCCGGAGGTGCTCAAACGCCTGCGTCGCGGCGACTGGGCCATCCAGTCGCAGGTCGACCTGCACGGGCTGCGGCGCGAGGAGGCCCGAGAACGGCTGTCCGCCTTCGTGCGCGAGGCCCTGCGCCGCGGCCACCGCTGCGTGCGCGTGGTCCACGGCAAGGGGCTGGGTTCGCCCGGCCGCGAACCGGTGCTCAAGGGCAAGGTGCGCAGCTGGCTGGTGCAGAAGCAGGAGGTGGTGGCCTTCACCCAGGCGCGTGCCGCCGAGGGCGGCGCAGGGGCGCTGGTGGTGCTGCTCGAGGACTGCAGCCGCTGACCGTCCTCAACCGCCCTTGTTGCGCATCCAGTCCGCGGTGTTGAAGAACGCCTCGACCAGCCGCTGCGCCAGGTCGGCGTCGATGCCCTCGTCGCGCAGCGCCTTGGCCATGCAGGCCAGCCACTGGTCGCGCT
This sequence comes from Aquabacterium sp. J223, assembly GCF_024666615.1. Lineage (NCBI taxonomy): Bacteria > Pseudomonadati > Pseudomonadota > Betaproteobacteria > Burkholderiales > Sphaerotilaceae > Aquabacterium > Aquabacterium sp. J223. Next base: position 4,026,272 of record NZ_CP088297.1, read on the forward strand.
CGCGGATGCCGATGGCGTAGGGCAGGTGCCGCGCGCGCAGCCGGGGGTGGCCGAAGCGCTCGGTGTAGTGGCTGGGGCCGCCCAGCCAGCCGCAGAGGAACCAGAACAGCTTGTCGCGCGAGCCGTCCAGGCTCGTCGGGTGCAGCGCGCGCAGGTCGGCGTAGCCGGGCTCGAGGTCCATCAGGTCGTAGAAGCGGTCGACCAGCCGGCGCACCACGGCTTCGCCGCCGAGCGCGTCGAAGGCGGTCGCGGCAGGCGCGTCGTCCGACGCTGCACTCACCGGTCGATCACCTTCTGCGCCACCGCCGCCACGGCCTGCGCCGCCGGCGAGCCGGGAAAGCACTGCAGCAGCAGCTGACGCCGCTGCACCGCTTCGCGCACCGCCGGGTCGACCGGCACCTCGCCGAGGAAGTGCAGCCGCACCGGCAGCCCCAGCGGCGGGCTGACGTAGCGGTCCACCACCTGCTGCAGCTGGCCGCGGATGACGCGGCCCTCGCCCGGTCGCGACACCTGGTTGACGATGAGGTTCAGGTCCTGCCGCTGCTGGGTGTTGGCCAGCACCTTGATGGTGGCGTAGGCGTCGGTCAGCGAGGTCGGCTCCGGCGTGGCGACCACGATCACCTCGTCGGCCAGCGACACGGTGAACAGCACCACGTCGGAGATGCCGGCGCCGGTGTCCAGCAGCACCCGGTCGAAGCGCGGCGTCACCTGCTCGATCACCTGCAGCAGCTGCTGGCGCACCTCGGCCGTCAGCCGCGAATACTCCACCATGCCCGAGCCCGCCAGCAGCACCGAGAAGCCACCCGGCGCCGGCAGGATGGCCTCGTCCAGGCTGTGCTTGCCGGTGAAGACGTCGTGCAGCGTGATCTTGGGGAAGAGGTTGAGCACCACGTCCAGGTTGGCCAGGCCGAGGTCGGCGTCCAGCACCAGCACGCGCTCGCCCTGGCGGGCCAGCGCCGCCGCCAGGTTGGCGGCGGTGAAGGTCTTGCCCACGCCGCCCTTGCCGCTGGTGATGGCGGCGATGCGGCCGCGGCGCGCGGCGCCCGCGGCCACGCCGGCGGGCGGCGCCGCCGGCGTCGGTTCGGCGGCCAGGGGGGCGGATCGGGAGGTCATGGCTCGAGGTCCTGAAACTGCGAGGTGCCGAACAGCAGGCCCTTCTCCTCGGCGCTGACCTGGGAGACGGCGGTGGGCTCGATGCAGACGCGGTTGCGGCCCTGCGCCTTCGCGCGGTAGAGCTGCAGGTCGGCGCGTTCGGTCCACAGGCTGGCGGTGGAGCGCACCCAGGGCGGCGCATAGGCGCCCCCCAGGCTGGCGGTCACGGCCAGCGGCGCCTTGTTGGGCTGGGGCACCGCCTGGCGGGCGATGCGGCGGCGGATGCGCTCGGCCACCGTCTCGCCGAAGGCCGGCGGGCAGTTGGGCAGGATGATGGCGAACTCCTCGCCGCCGATCCGGGCCACCGTGTCCATCGGCCGCACGCTGTCCTGCAGCGCCCGGGCCACCGCCCGCAGCACCTCGTCGCCGGCGGCGTGGCCATGGGTGTCGTTGACCGCCTTGAAGTGGTCGACGTCCACCGTCAGCAGCAGCGCCGGCTCGCCGGCGCGGGCCACGCGGTCGAGTTCGCGGTTGAGGGCGACCAGGAAGCTGCGCCGGTTGACCAGCCCGGTCAGCGCGTCGCGGCTGGACAGGTCGCACAGCGCGTCGACCAGCCCCTGCAGCCAGCGCGCGCTGCCCGGCTCGCCGGCCGGCAGCGCATGGCCCGACTGCTCCAGCAACAGCAGCGCCGCGTCCAGCCGCAGGTCGGCGGTGGCGGTCGGCGCGGCGGGGCTGGCGGGCGTCACGGGCAAGCGGTCGTGCACGGGGCAAGGACGGTGGGTCGCGACCAGTCTAGCCGCCGGCCCGCGGCCGCCGCGGCCCGAACAGCGGGGCAAAACCGGGGCAGCCCTGGTCTTCCGGCGCACCGCTTCAGTCGCGCCGCCGCCGGCCGACAACACGAAGGACGACCGCCACCGCGGCGCCCCACCCACAGCACCGCACCCGCGCCCCAGACGATGACGCTCCTGGCCACCCCGCCCGCCACCACCGCCAGCGCCACCCATGCCGACCGGCAGGACGCCGAGTTCGCCTTCTCGGCGGCCGACTTCGAGCGCGTGCGCCAACTCATCCACCAGCGCGCCGGCATCAGCCTGCACGCCGGCAAGCAGGCCATGGTCTACAGCCGCCTGTCGCGCCGCCTGCGCGAAACGGGGCACCGCTCCTTCGCCGACTACCTGCGCGGTCTGGAAGGCGCCGCCGGGGCCGGCGGCGAGGCCGAGTGGCAGGAGTTCGTCAACTGCCTGACCACCAACCTCACCGCCTTCTTCCGCGAGGAGCACCACTTCCATTCGCTGGTCGACGACCTGAAGGCGCTGGCCGCACGCGGCCAGGGCGCGCCGCGCATCTGGTGCAGCGCCGCCTCCACCGGCGAGGAGCCCTACTCCATCGCCATGACGGTGGCCGAGACGCTGGGCGCCGACAGCGGCGCGCGCATCGTCGCCAGCGACATCGACACCAAGGTGCTGGCCACCGCCGAGCGCGGGGTCTACGCCGCCGAGGTGCGCGGCCTGTCGGCCGAGCGGCTGCGCCGTCACTTCCTGCGCGGCAAGGGCGCCCACGCCGGCCAGGTGCGCGTGCGGCCCGAGCTGGCGCGGCGCATCGAGTTCCGGCCGTTCAACCTCATCGGCGCCGACTGGTCGTCGCTGGGCGAACCCTTCGACGTGGTGTTCTGCCGCAACGTGATGATCTACTTCGACGCCCCCACCCAGCGCCGGGTGCTGGAGCGCATGCACGCGGCGATGAAGCCCGGCGGGCTGCTCTACGTCGGCCACTCCGAGAACTTCACCGACGCCAGGGCGCTCTTCCGCCTGCGCGGCAAGACCATCTACGAGCGGCTGTGAGCGCCGTCGCACTCGGCAATTCCCGACTCAAGCGCCCGCCTCCAGCAGCCGACATCAGCCCATGCTCGCCTCTTCCGCCCCCACGACCGGCAGCCCGCCGCGCCTGCCCACCATGGGCGGCAGCCCGCGGCTCGACCGGTTGCGCAGCGCGCCGCGCAAGCCCGGCGAGGCCTCGTTCTTCTACTACGACGCCCACTTCCGCAACGACGCGGTGAAGGTGCTGCCCGGCGAGTACTTCGTCGACAGCGAGGACATCCTGGTGATGACCACGCTGGGCTCCTGCATCGCCGCCTGCCTGTGGGACCGCCATGCCAAGGTGGGCGGCATGAACCACTTCATGCTGCCCGAGGGCAGCGGCGATTCGGGCCGCTACGGCTCCTACGCCATGGAACTGCTGATCAACGAGTTGCTCAAGCGCGGCGCCACCCGGCAGACGCTGGAGGCCAAGGTGTTCGGCGGCGGCGCCGTCATCAGCGGCATGAGCACGATCAACGTCGGCGAACGCAACACGGCGTTCGTGATGGACTACCTCAAGACCGAGCACATCCCCGTCGTCTCGAAGGACGTGCTCGACATCTACCCGCGCAAGGTGTGCTTCCTGCCCGCCTCCGGCAAGGCCATGGTCAAGCGCCTGGCCGCCGCCCATCCCGAAGCCCTGGTGGCCCAGGACCGCGCCGCCGTGCAGAAGGCGGTGCCGCAGGCCACCGGCGGCGGCTCCGTCGACCTGTTTTGATGACTGGCATGACAAAAACTCGCGTTGTCGTGGTCGACGATTCGGCGCTGGTGCGCAGCCTGCTGTCCGAGATCATCAACCGCCAGACCGACATGACCTGCGTTGGCGTGGCCAGCGACCCCTACGCCGCGCGCGAGCTGATCCGCAACGTCGACCCCGACGTGATCACGCTGGACGTCGAGATGCCCAAGATGGACGGCCTGGACTTCCTGGCCCGGCTGATGCGGCTGCGGCCGATGCCGGTGGTCATGGTCTCCACGCTGACCGAACGCGGCGCCGAGGTCACGCTGAAGGCGCTGGAACTGGGGGCGGTGGACTTCGTCGCCAAGCCCAAGATCGGCGTCGCCGACGGCATGCGCCAGCTGGCCGCGGACATCACCGACAAGATCCGCGTCGCCGCGCGCGCCACCGTGCACCGCGCCGCCACCCCGCTGGCCGGCGGCGCCGGCGCGCCGCGCCAGGAGCCGCAGCCGGCCGCCCCGGGCGGCCCGGGCGAGAGCGCCCGACCGGTGGCCGCGATCGGCCGGCTGTCCACCGAAAAGATCATCTTCATCGGCGCCTCCACCGGCGGCACCGAGGCGACGAAGGAAGTGCTGATGAGCCTGCCGCCCGACGCGCCGGCGGTGGCCATCACCCAACACATGCCGCCCGGCTTCACCACCAGCTACGCCAAGCGGCTGGACGGCCTGTGCCGCATCCGCGTGGCCGAGGCGCGCGACGGCGAGCGCCTGCTGCCGGGCCATGCCTACATCGCGCCCGGCGGCCTGCACCTCAGCGTGGAGCGCTCCGGTGCCAACTACATCGCCCGCGTGCGCGACGGCGAGCCGGTGAACCGCCACCGGCCGTCGGTGGAGGTGCTGTTCGGCTCGGCGGCCCGCGTGGTCGGCCCCAACGCGCTGGGCGTGATGCTCACCGGCATGGGCGCCGACGGCGCGCGCGCCATGCGCGAGATGCGCGACGCCGGCAGCTTCAACATCGCGCAGGACGAGGCCAGCTGCGTGGTCTTCGGCATGCCGCGCGAGGCCATCGCCCACGGCGCGGCGCACGAGGTGCTGCCGCTCAAGCAGATCGGCCCGCGGCTGATCGACCACCTGCGCAGCACGGCCGGGGTCTCGACCAACCGGGTCTAGCCGGGCAGGAACAGCGCCTGCAGGTCGCTGAGGAAGTCGAACCCCCGCGCCGTCGGCCGGATGCGCTGCAGGTCGCGTTCCAACAGGCCGCGCCGCTCGCCCTCGGCCAGCCCGCGCTGCAGGGCGGTCACCGGCAGGCCGGTGCGCTCGGCGAAGAGCGACAGGTCCACCCCGTCCTTCAGCCGCAGCGCATTGAGCATGAACTCGAACGGCAGGTCCGCCGCGCCGATCTCGTGCTCGTTGGACACCGCCTGCCCGGCCAGCGCCTTGTCCATGTACGTCGCCGGCTCGCGCCAGCGCACCTGGCGCACGATGCGCTCGGGAAAGCTGAGCTTGCCGTGCGCACCGGCGCCGATGCCGAGGTAGTCGCCGAAGCGCCAGTAGTTGAGGTTGTGCGCGCAGCGGTGGCCGTCGCGCGCGAAGGCCGACACCTCGTAGCGCTGCAGCCCCGCGGCGGCGGTGCGTTCGACGATGAGGTCGAGCATCTCGCTGGCGGTGTCGTCGTCGGGCAGGTCGGCCGGCGGCCGGCTGGCGAAGACGGTGTTCGGCTCCAGCGTCAGGTGGTAGACCGACAGGTGGGGCGGCCGGAACGCGAGCGCCGTGTCCAGCTCCGTCGCCAGGTCGGCCAGCCCCTGCCCCGGCAGGGCGTACATCAGGTCGAGGTTCCAGGTGTCGAAGGCGCTGGCCGCCTCGTCCACCGCCGCCTTGGCCTGCTCGGCGTCGTGGACGCGGCCGAGCACCGCCAGCTTGGCGTCGTCGAAGCTCTGCACGCCGATCGACAGCCGGGTGACGCCCGCCTGCCGGTAGCCGCGGAAGCGCTCGCGCTCGAAGGTGCCGGGGTTGGCTTCGAGCGTGACCTCGGCGTTGGGCTCCAGCTTCATCCGCGCCCGCACGTCGGCCAGCAGGCGGTCGATGGCCGCCGGCGAGAACAGGCTGGGCGTGCCGCCGCCGATGAACACCGTCGACACCGTGCGGCCCCACACCAGCGGCAGCGCGGATTCGAGGTCGGCCACCAGCGCGTCGAGGTAGCGGGCCTCGGGCACGCCCTCGCCTTGCAGCTGGTGTGAATTGAAGTCGCAGTACGGGCACTTGCGCAGGCACCACGGCAGGTGCAGGTACAGCGACAGCGGCGGCAGGGCGTCCAGCCGCACGCCGCCCGGGCGCAGGAAGCGCACCGCCGCCGCGGCGGCCGTCTGCCGCGGATCGTTCATCCCAGGCCCCAGACCTCGCGCATCAGCGCCAGCATCTGCTGCGAGGCGATGGCGCGGTGGCTCACCCGGTTCTTGCGCTCGGCGCCCAGCTCGGCCACCGAGGCGCCCAGCGACGGGATGAACAGCAGCGGGTCGTAGCCGAAGCCGCCGACGCCGCGGCGCTCGGTCAGCACCTCGCCGGGCCAGCGGCCGAAGGCGATCAGCGGCTCGGGGTCGTCGGCGGCCCGCAGCGCCACCAGCGCGCAGACGAAACGCGCCCGCCGGTCGGCCACGCCCTGCAGCTGCTGCAGCAGGCGGTGGTTGTTGGCCTCGTCGTCGCGGGGCCCGCCGAACAGGGTGGCGTAGCGCGCCGACTGCACGCCCGGCATGCCGCCCAGCGCGTCGACGCACAGGCCGGAATCGTCGGCGATGGCCGCGCCGCCGCAGGCCGCCGCCGCATGGCGTGCCTTGGCCAGCGCGTTCTCGACGAAGGTGCCGTGCGGCTCCTCGGCCTCGGGAATGCCGAGCGCCCCCCTGGGTCACCAACTCGAGCTTCAACGGACCGAACAGCGCCTGCAGCTCGGCCAGCTTCTTGGCGTTGTTGGATGCGAGGACGAGGCGGGTCATGTCGGCCGGCTCATGCCGTGGCCAGCGCCTGCTTCTGCGCCTGCACCAGCTGGGCGATGCCCTGGCCCGCCAGCGACAGCAGCGCATCGACCTGCGCGCGCGAGAACGGCGCGCCTTCGGCGGTGCCCTGGATCTCGACGAAGCCGCCGGCACCGGTCATGACCACGTTCAGGTCGGTGTCGCAGCCCGAGTCCTCGGTGTAGTCCAGGTCCAGCAGCGGCACGTCGTCGACCAGCCCCACCGACACCGCGGCGACGTGGTCGCGCAGCGGCGAGGTGGCGATCAGCTGTCGGCCGAGCAGCCAGCCCACCGCGTCGTGCAGCGCGACGAAGGCGCCGGTGATGGCCGCGGTGCGGGTGCCGCCGTCGGCCTGCAGCACGTCGCAGTCGAGGTGCACCGTGCGCTCGCCCAGTGCCTTCAGGTCCACCACCGCCCGCAGCGAACGGCCGATGAGCCGCTGGATCTCCTGCGTGCGCCCGCTCTGCTTGCCGCGGGCGGCCTCGCGGTCGCCGCGGGTGTGGGTGGCGCGCGGCAGCATGCCGTACTCCGCGGTCACCCAACCCTCCCCCGACCCCCGCTTGTGCGGCGGCACCCGCTCCTCCACCGAGGCGGTGCACAGCACCCGCGTCTCGCCGAAGGCGACCAGCACCGAGCCTTCGGCGTGCTTGGTGAAGCCACGGGTCAGCGAAACAGGACGCAGCGCGTCGGCCGCCCGGCCAAAGGATCGGGAAATGGTCATGGGATGCAAGAGGTGAACGACGCTCGATTGTCCCGCGTACCGCAAGCGGGCCTCGTCCATCTGACTGGAGCCCCCGCTTGGAGGGGGCTCGGGGGAGCGAAACGTTCAACGCGAAGCGATTCGCAGAGGCGCAGAAGAAGGGCGTTCAGCCCTTCTTCTGCGACGACCTGCGAATAGCCTCGTTGATCTCGCGGATCGACCGGTCGATCTCCGCCTCGTCCAGTTCCTGGTCCCCGTCCTGCCCGCGCATGCTGGCCTGGATGGTGGAGGCGAAGACCTCGTCGCCGAGGGCCTCGGTGTGCACGTCGTCGGGCTGCGACTCCGCCGCGTCCTCGGCGCGCTCCCACTCCACCGCCAGCACGGTGACGTTGTCGCCCTTGGCGCCGCCCCGGCGCAGCGCCTGCTCGACCAGCTCGGGCACCGCCTCGGCCACGTCCAGCCGCGAGAGCTGGTCGGCGATCTCGTGGTCGGACACCGTGCCCCACAGCCCGTCGGAGCACAGCAGCAGCCGGTCGCCCGACTGCATCACCAGCGGGCCGGCGGTGTCCACCACCGGCTTGCCCGGGCTGCCCAGGCAGGTGAAGAGCACGTTGCGGTTGAAGCGCTCGCCCATCGGCACGACCTGCGACAGGGCCTGCTGCAGCTCGCTGTAGGAATGGTCGCGGGTGCGCGCCACCAGCTTGCCGCCGCGCACCAGGTACAGGCGCGAGTCGCCGCAGTGCGCCCAGTAGGCCGCGTTGCCCTGCAGCACGCAGGCCACGAGGGTGGTGCGCGGGGTGTCGATCAGCGATTTGTCGGTGGCGTAGCGCAGCAGCTGGTGGTGCGCCGCCAGCACGCCCTCGTTGAGGAAGCGCAGCGGGTCCTTCAGCTTGGGCCGGGCGTCGCGCTGGAACATCGCCGCGATGCACTGCAGCGCCAGCTGGGCCGCCACCTCGCCCTGCGGGTGGCCGCCCATGCCGTCGGCGAGGGCGAAGAGGCCGGCGTCCCGCGTGTAGCAGTAGCCCATGCGGTCCTCGTTCTTCTCGCGGCCGCCCTTGCGGCTGACCTGGTAGACCGAGAACCTCATGGCCGCCCGACCCCCGCCGCCACCGACCCGCACGAACGCTTCATGCCTTGGCGCCGGTCTTCAGGTTCTCCAGCTGCAGCTTCAGACGCTCGCTGAAGCTGAGCTTGGTGTAACGACGCTCGGTCTCGCGCGACAGTTCCTTCTGAAGCGCGAAGACGCTCTGCGGCCGGCTCAGGGGATCGAGCGACATGCACCACTCCGTCACCTCGATCAGATTGTCCGAGTAGATGTTGCGCAGCCGCGAGAGCGACAGCGCCAGCCGGTCCTTCTCGATGCGCTGCGGCGCGTCGTTGGGCGGGAAGCCCTGCATGCAGGCGTAGATGCAGGCGCCGATGGCGTAGATGTCGGTCCAGGGCCCGAGCGTGCCGTCGCGGCGGTACATCTCGGGCGCGGCGAAGCCGGGGGTGTACATCGGGCGGATGAAGTTGCCCTCCTTGCTCAGCACCTCGCGCGCCGCGCCGAAGTCCAGCAGCACCGCCTTGTTGTCGTTGGTGACGAAGATGTTGGCCGGCTTGATGTCCAGGTGCAGCATCTTGTGCTGGTGCACGATGCGCAGGCCGCGCAGGATCTCGTCGAACAGGCTGCGGATGGTGGACTCGCGGAACACCTTGTCGCGCTTCAGGTCGCGCGCGGTGACGATGAAGTCCTGCAGGGTGTCGCCCTGCAGGTAGTTCATCACCATGTAAACGGTCTCGTTCTCGCGGAAGAAGTTGAGCACCGACACCACGCTGGGGTGGCTGATCTGCGCCAGCGACCGGCCTTCCTCGAAGAAGCTCTTCAGGCCGAGGCGGTACAGCGGCTGCTTCTCGGGCTTGATGCGCGGGGTGAGTTCGCCCGGCGAGCGTTCGGCCAGCGAGGAGGGCAGGTACTCCTTGACCGCGACCAGGTGCTGGTGCTCGTCCTCGGCCAGGTAGACCAGCCCGAAGCCGCCGGCGGCCAGCTTCTTGACGATGCGGTAGCCGCCGACCACGGTCCCTGCCGGCAACGGCGCGGGCTTTGGCTTGGACATAATGCGGCTTTGACCTCGGAGCGCAAAGGCTGATGGCAGTCTACAGCATGACCGGTTATGCCAACGCCGACGCCACGGCCGGGACTCCTCGGCCCGCCACCGGCGACGACAGCGAACCGGTGGCCGCCGCCAAGGGCGGCGTGACGGTGGAACTGCGCTCGGTCAACAGCCGCTTCCTCGACCTGGTGTTCCGGCTGCCCGACGAACTGCGCGGCATCGAGCCGGCGCTGCGCGAGCTGCTCAACCAGTCCTTCCGCCGCGGCAAGATCGAGCTGCGCCTGGCCGGCCACCGCGAGGACGGCCCGCTGGGCCCGCAGCCCACGCCCGACCTGCTGCACCAGCTCACCCGGCTGGAAGGCACCGTGCAGGGCTGGCTGCCCAAGGCCGCGCCGCTGTCGGTCCACGAGGCGCTGCAGTGGTGCCGCCAGGCGACGCCGACGCAGCGGCTGGACGACGCGGCCCTGAAGGCCGCCCGCCGCTGCATCGACGGCCTCAAGGACGCCCGCCGGCGCGAAGGCGAGCGGCTGGTCGCCGTGCTGATGGAACGCGTGGTCCGACTGCGCGAGCTGGCCGACCAGGCCCGGCCGCTGGTGCCGCAGGTGGTGCAGCGCCAGCAGCAGCGCTTCCTCGAACGCTGGCAGGAGGCGCTCAGCGCCGCCGGCGCCGGCGGCAGCGTCTCCCCGCAGGCGCTGCAGGAACGCGCCCTCGGCGAAGCCGCCACCTACGCCCTGCGCATCGACGTCGCCGAGGAGCTCGCCCGCCTGGGCTCGCACCTGGACGAGATCGAGCGCCTGCTCAAGGCCGGCGGCGAGGTGGGCAAGCGGCTCGACTTCCTGATCCAGGAGCTGCAGCGCGAGGCCAACACCCTGGGCTCGAAGTCCGCCGCGCTGGAGCTCACCGGCCTCTCGGTGGAGATGAAGGTCGCCATCGAGCAAATGCGCGAGCAGGTGCAGAACTTGGAGTGAGGTTTCAGGGGGTCCCAAGGGATCCCCGATATCACGCTAACCTGCTGTCGTATAAGGATATTTTGTCCCGGGCCGTCCCAGGGCGTCGCAGCGAAGCGCGCGCAACCTGTGGGGTTTACTGTGGGGTTTTTCGGGTTCGCGGCGCTCATCGCCCGTCTTCCCGACAAAAACCCCCGCAGCCTCACAGGAGCCTTTGGGACATGAACAGACAGCAACGACCCCTCACTGATCGCGAGCTCAAGGCCTGGCTTGCTGCCGGCGCCGTCGATCGCGGCGTCGGCGAAGGACTGACATTCGTCGCGAGCGTCGCCGCGGCACAGGCCGGGAAGGCTTCGTGGATCCTTCGCTACCGCATGAACGGTCGGGCCAAGGAGAAGGTCCTCGGCCGCTACCCCGAGTTGTCGCTGAAAGATGCTCGGGAGCAAACCAGGCAGGACCGGGCGCGGATCGAACGCGGCATCGACGTTGCGGCGGCCAAGCAGGCCGAGAAGGCACTGGTGCTCGAAGTACCCACCGTGGAGCGGCTCGGTCAAGCTTGGTTCGCGCGGTACATCCAGCCTCGCTACAAGCATCCGGAGGTCGTCGCGCGCGTGCTGCGCAAGCACATCAATCCGGTGATCGGGGCCGTCGCCCCGCCCGACGTGCAGCCGGCTCACGTGGACCGTGTGCTCACACGCATCGTCGCCGGTGGTGCTCCGACGGTCGCCAACGACGCTTTGCGCTACATGAGTCGCATGTTCCGGATGGCTGTGCGCAATCACTGGATTGAGCGCAACCCAGCGGCCGACTTCGACCTCGTAGACGCAGGCGGCGACGAGGCCTCGCGCGACCGCTGGCTAACCATCGAAGAGCTTCAGCAACTCGCCCAATCCATGCGGACTACGCCCAACTTCGGGCGTGAGAACGAGCTGGCGGTATGGCTCCTGCTTGCGCTCTGCGTTCGCAAGATGGAGTTGCTGTCCGCGAGATGGGACGCTTTCGATCTCGATGCAGGTGTATGGACCCTTGCACGCGAGAACACGAAGACCCGCTCGTCGATCCGCATCCCGCTGGCGAAGCCCGTCATCGCCTGGCTGGAGGAAGCCAGAGTGTTCTCCTTCGGTAAGCCCTACGTCTTTCCGGCCCGCCGTCTGGTCCGGTCGCGCATGGGCGAGGCGCGCAAGAATCGGTACGCCCATGTGGGGCCTGACACCTTGAACGTCGCACTGCGGCGCCTAAAGCTGCTCGACATCGAACACTTCACCGTGCACGACATGCGACGCACAGCACGGACGCACCTCGCAGGGCTCGGGGTAGATCGCTTCGTCGCCGAGCGGTCGCTGAACCACAAGCTGGGCAATATCGAAGGCATCTACGACCGGCACGACTACTTCTCCGAGCGAGCTGCCGCACTGGCGGCGTGGGCGTCTCTCTTGGCGAAGGTGGAACGGGGCCTGGTGCCCGTCGTGCCTTCGAAGCCATCGCGCCCTGCGGCAAAGCGGGCCGCGCGCGAGCGCGCGCCCGTGGACGGCTAGAAGACGAAGACGGCCGCGTCTGCAGGATTTCGGGCCGAATCCGGCGTGCGATTGCCGCTGCTGGGGTCCTAGAGTTGGCGGCATGCCTCTCATTGGAGACCGACCGTGCAACGCAACCCGTCCGCCCGATCGCCACGCAACTCGGACGCTGTGACGCCGCTTCTCGTGCGTATGCCCACCGTGATGCGGCTCACGGGCCTCGGCCGCTCGACGATCTATCGTATGGTGGTGGCGCGGAAGTTTCCGAGCCCGGTCCGCCTGGGACCTCGCGCGGTGGCGTGGCGCCAGTCGGATCTCGACGAGTGGAGCGAGTCGCGCCCGGCCGTCACACACTGAGCGACGCCACCAGCTTCAACCCGTAGGCGAAGAGAACCACGAGCGCGAGCCAGCGTCCCCATCGCCAGGTGGTGAAGTGGTAGCGGTGGTTCTCGACCACCGCGCGTGCTGCACGCCGTACCGCTACGACGCCGCACCACGCCAACGCGCACTGGCCCACCAGTCCGAGCGGTATCGACAGACCAAGGAGCCACGCCGCCCACGCCGCGGGCCAGGCGACAGCGTCGACGAACGCGAGAACCCGCCGTCCCGGCCAGACCTGGGCGTCGGGCGATGGCGCCCGCGCAAAGATCACCCACATCGCCCTTCTCCTCAGCGGGCAGGCGCTGAAACTCGCCCGCCCTCGTTCAGCTGCTACGTGCAGGCGGCGGCCTTCAGCGGCTCCGGCAACCACCCTTGCCGGTGAGCTTCGTCGCCGCCAAGGTGGCCAGCTCGCCCTTCTTCATGCCAGCCGCCGACGCCTCCGACCCGGCACCGCCCTCCCGCAGCGCCTGCGCGATCTGCGCCTTCGACACGTGGTTCAGGAAGGCCTCCGGCGTCGGCTCCCACCATTGCCGCATGTCGAGACCGGCGAGGCGCCCGAGCGCACTGGCCGCACTCGCCTGTCCGGTCGGCACGAGCGCCAGGCTCGCAGCGCACAGGCCGAGCAGGTCGAGCAACTCCGGCTGAGGGAGGGCGGCAAGCCAATTCAGCCATTCGCTCTCAGCCTGCGGCAGGCGCCCGAGCCACTCCGCGCGACGCGCCTCCAGGCTGGTCCATGCCCGTCCGGCCAGCAGGTCGTCCGCGGCGCGCAGCAGTTCATGCCGCGGCGGCCGAGCCGTGACCTGCAACGCCGACCGAGCGTCCAGGCCGAGGCGCTCGAACACCTGCAGCGCCAGGGCGTGCGTCAAGGCCACCAGCGGCGCACGGGCGTCCTTCGCCAGCACGGCCTGCAGCGCCGCGGTGCGATGCGCGGCAAGCCGGCGCAGCAGCGTTTCGCTGAACGGCGCGCGTGCCTCGGCGGGCTCGGCCATTCCCGCTTCAAGTGCGCCCGACTCGTCTCCCTGCTTCCGGGAGGTCCGGCTTCGCGCCTCGGCCTTCGTCGCTTGCCGATCCTCCGGGCGCACCAGGCCGCGGATGATCTAGACGGACCCATCACGACCCACGGTGACGATGACCTCGGCGTGCGCCTTATCGTCGCCGCGCCAGACCTGGCGCGCTTCCTTGATGGCCTTGCGCCGTGCCTCGAGGTCCTACTCTTCGAGGTCGATGCGCTCGCCATCGGTCGGCGTCCAGGTAGGTGCACGCGTTCTGCGGGCGCTGAAGCACAGTGAGGTGCTGGCAGCCCTGGCCGCTCGTCCCGACATGTCCGGTAAGACGGTCAACAACTACGTCAGCGTGCTGCGTCTAGCTTGCGCGCTGGCTGTCGTCGACCGACTGTTGACCGTCAATCCGGTTGACGGAGTGCCGTCGGCGGCATGGCAGCGTGACCCACCCGATCCGTTCACACGGGAGGAGGCAGAAGCAATCATCGCTGCCATGCCCGAAGGCCAGGAGCGAAATTTGATCGAGTGGCGCTTTTTCACGGGGGTTCGTACCAGCGAGATGAACCGCCCCGGATTTCGAGGAGGCTCAACACTCTGAGAGGATTGAGCCATGAGCAAGTCGAACAAGTTTTCGCCCGAGATGCGTGAGCGCGCGGTGAGGATGGTGCAGGAGCACCGAGGGGAGTACCCATCGCTGTGGTCAGCCATCGAGTCAATTGCGCCGAAGATCGGCTGCGTGCCGCAGACGCTGAACGAATGGGTCAGGCGCGCGGAGGTTGATTCCGGTGTGCGCGAGGGCGTGACGACGAGCGAGGCCAGCGCGTGAAGGACCTTGAACGCGAGGTGCGCGAGCCGCGCAAGGCCAACGAGATCCTGAAGCTGGCCAGCGCGTTTTTCGCCCAGGCGGAGCTCGACCGCCGCATCAAGTCCTGAAGGCTTTCGTCGACCGGCATCGCCAGCGGTTCGGGGTCGAGTCGATCTGTCGCGTCGTGCAGATCGCCCCGTCGGCGTACTGGCGCCATGCGGCTGGCCGGCGCAACCCGGCGCTGTGCTCGCCTCGCGCGCAGCGCGACGCGTGCCTGATGCCCCAGGTCCGGCGCGTCTGGCAGGCCAACATGCAGGTCTATGGCGCCGACAAGGTCTGGCGTCAGCTCAACCGCGAAGGCGTGGCGGTGGCGCGCTGCACTGTCGAACGGCTGATGCGCCAAGAAGGACTGCAGGGCGTGCGCCGCGGCAAGGCGGTGCGCACCACGGTCTCTGACCCCAAGGCGGCATGCCCGCTGGATCGGGTCAACCGGCAATTCCGCGCCGAGCGGCCCAACCAGCTCTGGGTCTCGGACTTCACCTATGTGTCGACCTGACAGGGCTGGGTCTACGTGGCGTTCGTGGTGGACGTCTTCAGCCGGCGCATCGTGGGCTGGCGCCAGAGCAGTTCGATGCACACCGAGTTCGTGCTCGATGCGCTGGAGCAGGCCCTGTACGACCGCAAGCCGACCGAAGAGGACGGGCTCGTACACCACTCGGATCGCGGCTCGCAGTACCTGTCCATCGGAACTGGCGACGCTGGAATGGGTCGCTTGGTTCAACCACCACCGACTGATGGAGCCGCTGGGCCATCTGCCGCCGGCCAAGTTCGAGGCCAACTAGCATCGGCAACGCGCCGGTCAGGCCGCAACCGTCTGACTTAAACCAACGGGCCTCCGCGGAAGCCGGGGCGGTTCAGGCAACGTTCAGCGAACGAGACGACCTCTGAGGCCGTGACGACGAAGTGATCCAGCACCCGCTCGTCGACGAGCGCCAGCGTGGTCTTGAGCGTCTGCGTGAGGAGCTCATCGGCCCTGCTGGGCTCGGCCGTCCCGGACGGGTAGCTGTGGGCCAGGATCACCGCCGCGGCGTTCAAACGCAGCGACTCCTTGACGACCTCGCGCGCGCAGACCGAGGTCTGCGACACCGTGCCGCGGGACATCGGCTTGAGTTGGATCACCGTGTGCTGTGCATCCAGGAAGAGCACGCGAAAGACCTCGTCCCCCAAGCATCCCATTCTCCAGTCTTAGGTATCCTTGACCGCCTGAGGCGAGTTCGTCGTCGCGCCGCGTCGAACCCTGTGCGCCAGCACCCGGCGAGCATGCTGCAGCACCTCGTCGGCACTAGCAGACCGGCACTGTTCATCGGCCTCGCGAACGTGCAGGCTATTGCTGCCAGCAGGCTGCACAGATGAAGAGATTAAATGCGACATGACGCACTCCGGTCGGTGTCGGGCGGGATTGCGCGAGACCGGAGTACCACGGCGCAGCGAAGCCGTAAGGGTTTGAAGACGGCCTTAGGCCGAAAGCGCTCGCCCGCGAGCGAGCTGACCTTGACGGCAAGAAAGGGGTAGCGTGGATCGACAAGGCAAACCACCCGCCGCACGCCACCCTATCAAGTGGTGATGACTGCCGGCCATGCCGGCCCAACCGAGTTGCGTGAGGGATGCCGGCCCGACAAGGGCCTGGCCCATCGCTGCCATGCCCGGAAGCTCAGGTGCGCAACATGGTCGAGTCGCGCTTTTTCACCGGGGTTTGCACCAACGAGATGGCAGGGCTGCACTGGAGGTCAGTAGACGTGGCCGGAATGTGCAGGGCCAACACCGTAACGTCGATTCCCTTCTAGGTGACTCGGCCCCTTTCCGGTATCCGAGGCAGCCACTGCACTGACTTTGAGGGCGACTCGTAAGTGGGAATCCATGTCGATTCGAACCGGCACAGCCACTTCTTGCAATGCGAAGAAAAACTGTCTGCAGCCAGCAGGATGCAGACGGTGCAGGAACTACCGGCCCGCTCCGCGAGCGTTGCGGGCCGGCCAGGTTACTGTTGTCGGCAGATTTAGCAGAAAGTCCTTAGTTGTCAAAGGACAAGGCGCCGAGGGCAAGGAGCTGAGGCGATGAGTACCAGCCACCGTCATACATCACGCTGCAGCGGATGATTTTTGCGTCGCTGTCCAGCACCAGCGCCGACATGCCGGAGCGGGTCGGCGCCCCGGGGGCCGAGACCCACTCGACGGCGCCGCCGGCGTCGTTGCCGGCAAGGTGCCGCAGCGTCGATCCAGTCCCGTGAGGCAACTGGGTGATGGCGCGATCAAAATAGCGCTTGATCTGACGCGCACCCTGCAGGCGCAGGCGAAGCGCCGTGTCTTCGTAGATTGCGTCTTCGGAAAACAAGGCGACGGCCGCGGCAGCGTTGCCGATGCCCAGGGTCTGAGCAAGTTGCTGGCCCGTCGTCTTGAATCGGTAGCTGGCACGGGCGGGGACCTGGGACTCGCGCAGGTTGAGCAACTGCGTCTTCGGCAAGCCGAAGTTGTTTTCCCAGCCGCGGCTGTCCCAGTAATCAACCCAGCGGACGATTCTGCCGTCCTTAAAGTCGACGATGCCCTGCAGCCGCAACTCCCCACCGAACAATTCAGGAGTGTCAGTGAAGGCAATCATCGCGCCCGTCATGTCGCCGACGATGCGGGTGGGGTACGACTTCGCTGTGCTGGGCCATTGCGCCATGTACTGAGCGAACAGCCCCTGAAGCGCCGAGAAGCCGGCGACATCCCAGCCGAGGGTCGCGTCAATGTAGGTCACCAGATCGGGCGAGAAAAACGACATCGTCGTGCTGACGTCTCGCCTGGTCTTCGCGGCGAAGTAGCTGTTCATGAAGGTAACCAGCTCGGCCGAGGCGTATTTCGTGTCCGCGACGTCGGGAAATGGCAGTGTCTCTTGTGCATTTGCGCCGCCGCAGCCAGCCATCAACGGTGGCAGCAAGGCGGCGCCGGATGCCAGCAAGAGGTGACGGCGCTTCAAATAGTCCATCGAATGTCTCCTTGATTGAAGCTGTCTGTCGATTGCCTAGAGGAATCTCAATACAAAGCGAGCAACTTGTCTTGCATACGAAGGACGCGGAAGGCGGACTCCAGCGAGTCCAGCGAGTCCAGCCAGCATTATGCGGACATTTGATCGCGTTGACCGTTATCTCGCTCCAGTCGCCGCAGTGCCTCGATCATCTTTCGGCCGGCATTCGGCGCGCCGTCGAAGGCGGTGTGGATGCGCCGGCTCTCGAACGCAACGCTGCCTAGCGACACCTGCTGCGCCTCCAGGATGACGTGGTCCTCTGCAAGCGTACGGTGGGCGCCCTGCCGCAGCACCTCGGTAACCTTCGGCTCGTCGATGGAGAAGTTGCGCGTCAGGGCAAAGAAGTAGTGAGTCGCGCCGTCCTTCTCCGGGGTCAGCAGGTGGTGCACGTACCATGCGAGCGAAGCGCCCGTGGTGCCGGCCACTGGCGTCGCCCGCACCACGATGCAGAAGCTGCTCGGCGGCGTGAAGACGACCCGCTGATAGCGGTCGATGTTGCCGGTGAAGCCGGCAGCCTCCCTGAACATGGCCGGCGGCGGGCAGTCGGCCATCAAGCGTTCCACCTCGATGCGCCGCTCGCCGATCGTCGTCTTGGCTGGGGTCTCGCCCACCGCCGCATTGCCGATAGTCTGTGGGTGCAATGTCGCCTCGTGCGACAGGTCCAGCAGGTTGTCGATGATCAGCGAAGCATCGGCCTTGGTGTACTGATAACCCCGGAAACAGGTCCAGCCGGGCTGGTCCAGGTACTCGGTGAACGGCGGCAGCGGCGCCGTGGGCGCCTGCTCGCCGGAGCCGGGCCACAGCCAGATGAAGCCGTACTCCTCGCGCACGGCGTATGTCGGCACGTCGTACTGCCGCGGCAGCCGCTCCTCGCCGCGGGGGTCGCCCGGGATGTGGACGCAGCGGCCGGTGCGGTCGAAGGTGACGCCATGGTAGGCGCACTGGATCCGATCACCAATCAACCGACCCATTGACAGAGGCACGAGCCGATGCGGACAACGGTCCTGCAAC
This sequence comes from Aquabacterium sp. J223, assembly GCF_024666615.1. Taxonomy (NCBI): domain Bacteria; kingdom Pseudomonadati; phylum Pseudomonadota; class Betaproteobacteria; order Burkholderiales; family Sphaerotilaceae; genus Aquabacterium; species Aquabacterium sp. J223. Next base: position 4,044,418 of record NZ_CP088297.1, read on the forward strand.
GCGACCACCTGCCCGTCCTCGGCCCGGTACAGCACGACCAGTTCCCCGCAAACCGTGATCGGCTTCGGCGCGCGTCCAACGTCCGCCGCTTGGGCCACCACGTACCACCCTTCGCGCAGAAAGTTGTCTTGGGTTGCCGCTGCTGCCACTTGAGACATCACAATCCCCTATCACTCATTCACTGTTGACGATGAACCTGCCAGCCTGCAGACCTGCCTGGCAGGAGACCGACCGGGCCGCCTCAGACGCTCAGGTGCCGGGAGACCACGTCGCTGTGCTCCGCCAAGGCACCTGAATCCCCCCTCCCAGACGATCCGTCCGCGTTCTAGCACTGCATGCCGGTCACACAGTTCGCTAAGCGCTCGGATGTTCTTGTCGATGATCAGGATGGCCTGCCGCCTATCTCGCAGGCGGCGGATGATCGACCAGATTTCCTCGCGGATCAGCGGCGCCAGCCCCTCGGTGGCCTCGTCGAGAATCAACAGGCGCGGGTTGGTCATCAGCGCCCGTCCGATGGCCAGCATCTGCTGCTCCCCGCCCGACAACTGCGCGCCCAGGTGGTTCTCACGTTCGCGCAGCCGTGGGAACAGAGCGTAAACCGAGCTCAACGTCCACGGACCCTCTCCACCGGCCGTGGCGATGAGGTTTTCCCGCACCGAGAGCGTCGAAAAGATCTGCCGGCCTTCCGGCACCAAGCCGATGCCGCGCCGCGCGACGCGATAGACGGGTTCGCCGCGCAGCAGTTCGCCATCGAACCGGATGCTGCCCGCCGTCAGCGGCAGCATCCCCATCACCGCCTTGACGGTGGTCGACTTGCCCATGCCGTTGCGGCCCATCAGGCTGACGGCCTCGCCGGGCATCACGCTCAGCGTTACGCCAAACAGCGCCTGCGCCTCGCCGTAGGACGCGCAGACCTCGGAAATCTCCAGCATCGGCGTGCTCATGGTTCGCCCAGGTAGGCCCTGCGGACCCCTTCGTCCGCGCGAATCTGGTCAGGCGTTCCGGTGGCGATCACCGCGCCGGCGACCAGCACCGTGATGCGGTCTGCGATCGAGAAGACGGCGTTTATGTCGTGTTCGATCAGCAGCATGCCGAAGCGGCCACGCAGGCTGGCAAGCAAGCCCACGGCCTGTTCGGCCTCGGCCGCGCTGAGGCCGGCCAGCGGCTCATCGAGCAACAGCACCTTCGGCGCCGTCGCCAGCCCCATCGCCAGTTCGATCTGGCGCACTGCCCCGTAGTCCAGCGTGGCGGCACGGGCGGTCGGGTCGGCGGCAAAGTGCATTTGGCTCAGCACCGAGGAAGCGCCACCGGCCAGCGACGCGGCGAAACGCCGCCACGCCGACGCCTGGCCCCGTCTGGCCCTCTGCGCAAGCGCGACGTTCTCCTGAGCCGACATGGACCGGAAGACGCTGCTGATCTGGAAGGTGCGGGCGAGGCCATGGCGGGCGCGCCGGTGCGGCGTCCAGCGGGTGACGTCAACGCCCTGCAGCCACACGCGACCGCCATCGGGCGCCAGTTGGCCGGCGATCTGCGCCATCAGCGTGCTCTTGCCGGCGCCGTTCGGTCCGATCAGGGCATGGATCTCGTCCGCCCGGACGTCCAGGGACACGTCGCGCGTGACCTGGAGTGCGCCGAAACGCTTGCTCAGTCCCTGCAGCCGCAGCGCCTGGAGATCAGCGCTCATCGGCGTCCCTCCCTGCGCTGGAAGAACAGCACCCGGGCCAGCACCAGTAGACCCAACGCCAGCGCCCAATGCTCGGTGTACTGCGCGAGCAGCTCTTGCAGCACCACCAGCGCGGCACAGGCCAGCAGTGCGCCCAGCGGCGACGAGCCCCCGCTCAGCAGCACCAGCACCAGCAGTTCCCCGGAGTAAAACCAGTGGCTCAACTGCGGGCTGGCAAATCGCGACAGCTGGGCGAGCAGCCCGCCGCTCAACCCGGCGAGAGCGCTGGACACGACGAAAGCCACCAGCTTGACGTTGAAGGCGTTGACGCCTAGGCTGGACAGGCGCCGCTCGTCGTCGCGACCGGCCTGCATCCGAGCGCCAAGTTCCGACGCACGCAGCCGGGCCACCAGCGCCGCGCTGGCGCAGCCGAGCACCACCACCGCGGCGCCGTATGCCCGGTCGACGTCAATTGACCATCCGGGCAGCAGCGACGGGCGCACGACGAGCGCGAAGCCGTCGTCGCCGCCCAGCGAGCGCTGGCTCTGCAGACCGTAGTAGGTCATCTGGCCGAACGCGAGCGTCGCCATCAGCTGGTACAGGCCCTGAGTACGCAGCACCGCCACGCCAATCAGCAGGCCGGCACCGGCACCGGCGACGAGCAGCGCGGCGAGAAAGGTCCACAGGGTATGGCCGCCGGCGAGCGACAGTACGCCGGCGACGTAGGCGCCGATGGCGACGAACGCGGCATGGCCCAGGCTCATCACGCCGGAATGTGCCACCAGCAACTGCAGGCCCACCACCGAGATCCAGACCGCGTACACCCGAGCCACCAGCTTGAGCGCATAGGTGTCTAGCAGCGCGACCGCGAGCAGGCCGAGGGTCAGCACCCCCAGGAGGCGAAGCGCCAGGCGACGATCACAAGACGGGCGGGAAGACACCGGCGCCAGCGCCTTCGAGACAAAGTCGGGACTCATCGCACGAACAACCCACGGGGGCGCAACAACAGCACGCCGATCATCAACCAGTAGACCGCCATGCCGGCCGCTGCACGGCCGCCGCCGCCCAATGTGCTCATGTAGGCGCGGGCCAACGTGTCCATCACCCCGATCAACAGGCTGGCCGCCAAGCAGCCCTTCAGCGAGCCAGCACCGCCGACGATGATCACCGCCAACGCGAGGATGAGCAGCGGCTCGCCGACTCCGGACTCAAGGGTGATGAGCGGCCCCATCATCAAGCCGGCCAGCGCTGCCAGTGCCGCCCCCAGCACGAACACCGCACAGAACAGGGCGTCGATGTTGACGCCCAGGGCCTCGACCATGGTGCGCTTGTCCGCGCCGGCGCGGATCAGCATGCCGACCCGGGTGCGGCCGACGAGCGCGTACACCCCCAGACCGGCTACGACCGCGACCGCCGAGATCGCAATGCGGTAGGCCGGGTACTGCAGGTCACCGAACAGCAGAACCGAGCCCGACAGCCAGCCGGGCATGGGCGCCATCAGCGGCTCGCGCCCCCAGACCAGCACGACCAGTTCGTTGCAGACCAGCATGAGGCCGAACGTGCCGAGCACTTGGTCCAAGTGGTCTCGGTGGTAGAGCCGGCGCATCACCAGCGCTTCCATGGCCAACCCGGCGAGCGCGGCCCCGGCCAGTCCGGCGAACACGCCCATAGCGAAGCCCCACCGGTCCGCGACCGTGAAACCGATGTATGCGCCCAGCATGAACAGGCTGCCGTGCGCGATGTTGACCAGTCCCATGACGCCAAAGATCAGTGTCACGCCGATCGACAGTAAGAACAGCATGAGGCCGAACTGCAGCCCGTTCAGCAACTGCTCGAAGAGCAAGACGATGCTCATGGCCGACAGTTCCGCACTGCGTTCCCTGTCGTCACTTCAGCCGGCAGTCGGCGGCGAACCGGTCGCCCACTGCCGGGATCGTCGCAATCAGCTTTTGCTGAAAGCCGTTTTTCTCGTCCTTCTCGACCCTCTGGATGACCATGTCCTGAATAATGAACTGGTTCGTGTTCAGCTTCACCGTGCCGCGAATGGACTTGAACCCCTTGTTATCACGCAGGGCGGCACGGAGCACTTTCGGATCCTTTGCACCTTGCGTTTGGCGCAGTGCGGCATCGAGGTACATCACCGTGTCGTAGGCCTGGGCCGAAAAGGTTGTCGGGTCTCGTCCTGCATTCTTGGCCCTGAACTCCGACGTGAAGCGATCGTTTTGCGAATTGCGCACGTTGGCATTCCATGTGTTGGCGCTGACCACCCCGAGCGCCGCGTCGCCCTGTGCGCGAATCACCAGCGAATCCGCAATCGCGCCGACCGAGTACAGCGGAACCTGGCTCTTGATGCCCGAGCCGGCGTACTGCCGCACGAAGGCGACGGCAGCGCTGCCAGGGTAGAACGCGAACAAGGCGTCGGGCTTGGCCTCTCGCACACGGGCCAGCTCCGGCGCAAAGTCGACCTGTGACATGGCCGTCAGCGCTTTGCCGGAGACAGGCGCACCCAAGCCCGCCTGCACGGCGTCGACCATCTCCCAGCCTGCCTGGTAGTCGAGCCCCATTGCAAACACCGACTTCGCGCCGGCTTGCTTGATGTAGCGGCCGATGGCCTCGCCGAATTGCTCGTTCTGGTGACCGATGCCGAAGACGTTCTCCATGCAGCCCTTGCCTGCCAGGTCGTTCGGCCCAGCGTGCGCGAGCAGCACGGTCACGCCGGCGTTCGCCGCGGGCTGGGACACGGCCATCGCGACATTCGATGCGGCGATGCCCACCAGCACGTCGATCCGGTCCTTATCGATGAGACGCGCAAACTCCGAGACAGCAATGCTCGGGCTGCCCTGATCGTTGGCGTAGGACACGACAGTGTCCTGGCCGCCGATGCGGCCGCCAAGGTGCTCAAGCGCCAAGTCGAAGCCGCGCTTCAATTCTTGACCGGTGATGCCCAGCGGACCCGACATCGGCCCCATGAATCCGACCCTGAACTGGGCATGAACTGGCCCCGCTAGCGTGCCGGCCAACCAAACAATCACACCGGCCGCCCACACGCCGCGGCGCGCTTTCCGCTCCGAGGCGATCCGATCGGGGTGTTGCTGCGTCGTTTTCATGCTTCGTGCTCCGTTCGCAAATAGCCCATGACGTCCAGCAGCGCCTGGTCCGTCATCAGAAACAGCTGATTGTCAGCCGCCTCGCCACAATGGCTGATCCAGTGCCAGTGCGGCAGCGTGAAGACGTCACCCTGCTGCCAGCCGATCTTCTGGTCGCCTACGCGCGACCAGCCGGCGCCCTTGGCAACGACTGCGACGGCATTGCCCGTCGTGCGGTAGGCGCGTGTCGCGGTGCCTTGCTGCAGGCGCCAGGCGTAGCAGTCAAGCGTCGGCATCACCGGCCCGCCGGTGACGGGATTGACGTAGCGCAGACGACGCGAGCCGTCGGCCTGCGCAGGAAGGGCGTCCAGGGCCGCAGCGATGTCGGTGCCGGCATATCGGTACCGCGGCGAGATCGTCCGGTACGAAGGATCGACATCGGTCGGCAGGGTACCGGCTCGAGCCACGGCATCGTCTACCTGAGGCGGCACGGCACCGCGTCCGCCAAATTCGAGGAAGATGGAGCGCAGGTGGGCCGCCAGCGGCAGGTCGAGCCCATCGAACCAGATCAGCCGGTTGTCGCTGTCGTTCTGGTGCTCATGCCAGCACCAAGCCGGCGTCAGGATGAGGTCGCCCTCGGCCATACGGCAGGCCTTGCCGTTAACCTTAGTCACCGCACCCTCGCCTTCGAGCACGAACCGGAGTGCAGCGGCGGTGTGCCGGTGCGAATCGGCATGCTCACCCGGAAGCAGGATCTGCAAGCCGGCCGACAGGTTGGTCGTGGTGTAGGGATCAGGTGCGAAGGCGGGATGAGACAACAGGATCACCCGTCGCTCAGCGTCGGCCATTGACACCTCGGCAACCGCGCGCTCGATCAGAGGCTGCAATTCGCGCCAGCCCCAGCGCATCGGCTTGTCGATAGGCGCTGGCTCGCGGGTGAGCAGCGTCATGTAGCGGTCCCAGAGAGGCTGCAGGCCGGCCTCCGCGAGCTCATCGACCAGGGAAAGCTCAGGCATAGTGCGCCCCCACGGTGACGGACGCGTCGCCGATGCCCTGCACACTGGCGTGGATGACGTCGCCCGGCTTCACCGGCCCCACGCCCGCCGGCGTTCCGGTCATGATGATGTCGCCGGGCAGGAGCGCGTACATGGCTGACGCCATCTCGATCAGACCCGCCACGTCGACCACCTGTTGTCTGGTGTTCGAGCGTTGCCGGAGTTCACCGTTTACGTGCAGGCTGAGCTCGAGAGCGTCAGGATCCGGGACCTCGTCCGCGGTGACGAGCCAAGGGCCCAGCACGCTGTAGGTGTCGACCGATTTGCGCCAACATTGAAACTCCGGCCCGCGCAACGTCATGTCCAAGCCGATGGCATAGCCGGCCACGTACTGCAGGGCCTCCGCGCGCGGCACCCTGTCGCAGCGCTTTCCGATGACGACGGCGAGCTCACACTCATGGTCATTGCGGCGATCCGGCCTCCGCAACACGATTTCCTCGCCGAAGCCGATCAGCGAACTAGGGGATTTCAGAAAGAGCCCCCAATCGTGAATTGAAGTCACGGCCCGGCCATGCGCGATGCCCGCATCCTTGACGCTCTCGTCGATGTGCGCCCTGTAGTTGATGGGCGCACCGATGATCTTCGGAGGGTTCGCGACCGGGCTGAGCAGACTGACCGACGACAGCGCCACCCGCGGGGCAGTGGCCAACAACTGACGCACAGCCGCACACACCGCCGACAGGTGCGCAATGAGCAAATCACACTGCGGCAGCGGATAGCGGACAGCCGGCAGCACGTCTAAAGCAGGCGTGACGTCGAACACCACGTCGCCATGCATCAGACCGAGCCGCCCCGCGTTAAATCGACAGAGCTTCATCGCGCTTACGAGGATCGAACAGGTCACGACTGTATGACATCTGCTTGATTGATCAATGGGGTTTACGAGAGGTTGATTTGCATCCCATCAATCAATTATTATCCTCTGGCATTTTCTATAACGGCAACGTTGATCCCATTGACATGACGCCCTCCCCGCTCGACGCAAGTACAGTGATGAAATTGCTGGGCATCAAGCAGCAGACGCTGTACGCCTATGCAAGCCGGGGCCTGCTGAGGAGGTCTTCCCTTCCGGGCTCGAAGCGCTCCTTGTACTTGCGCGAGGACGTCGAGCGTTTATTGGCCAAAAAGCGGGAGCGCGGTAGGGCACAGTCGGCTGACGCATCAGTGCAGATTTCGGGAAGCGTGAGCAGTTCGATCACCGACATCACGCCCGAGGGACACCGCTATCGCGGACGCGACGCGCTTGCGCTTGCGCTCCGCCCGGGGGTGCTCGAGAACGTAGCTGAACTGTTGTGGACCGGCGTCCTCATTGATGAACCGGTGGTGTGGGAGGTAATGCCGCTTCCCGACAACTTGGAGGCGGTGGTCGCGTCCCTGCAGCATGGCGAAACGCCGGCGCCGATCCTGCGGATCATGGCCGGCGTCTCCACCGCGTTGGGCGAGGCTGCGGGCGCTGAATTGCGCTCGGGCAGCACCGCCCAACTCGCTCGGCGGATGGTGTATGCCTACACCGGCTGCCTGGCCCATCTGAAGACCAAAGGTTGCTTCGTCCGCCCGAGAGAGGCGGAATCCATTGCCGACTTTGCGCTGCGGGCGCTCGGTGGGAAGCAGAACCCGAGCTCTGTTGCAGCGGTTAATGCACTCTTCATCTGCTGCGCAGACTACGGATTTTCACCCGCCACGTTGGCGGCTCGAGTCGTTGCGTCGACCGGCGCGGGACTTCACGCTTGCATCGTTGCGGCCACCGCTGGCCATTCCGGGCATGTTCTTGGCGGCGGCTGCGACCGGGCAGAAGATTTCTTTGTGGCTCGCCTGTCCCCGGCCCGTGTGCGTGAATTGGTTAAAGCTGCGGGGCGAGGCGAGACGAAACTGCCCGGGTTTGGCAGCGTCGGCGATCCGCGCGCCAAACACCTTCTAGGTTTGGCCGTGGACGTTGCCGAGCCAAAGACGCTGTCTGACCTTCAACTGCTCACTGAGCTGATGGAGTCAGAAGCAGGCATTCCGATGTCACTGGAACTCGGGTTGGTCGCCCTAGCGCGGGCACTGGAGCTTCCCAAGCGCAGCGCCTCCGCCCTTTGGGCCATTGGACGCAGCGTCGGATGGGTCGCGCACGTGATGGAACAGCGCCTGACCGGCCAGATGATTCTGCCTTCCCCAACTCATTGCACCGGGTGAAAGCGGGCGGCACGAGCGCGTCACAGCAGCCTTAGCGGCGCAAGCTCACATCAACCACTCGGACCATGCAGAGACGCTGTCATGCAACGGTAATCTGACGGTCATTGACGTCTCGAGCGCAGCGGCTAGCGTGCCCGTAGAGCGCCGAATCGCTGGCTAGGCTGTCTATAATTCGCAGCAGCGCCTGCCGGACGACAGTCAATGTCCTTATCCCAAACGCCCTCCAGCGCAATCGCATTCACGTCCTCGGCCAGCGGTACCAGTGTGACCTTCAGCGGCCGGCCCCTGGGCGGCGCGGTCGTTGCAGAAGATGTTCCACCGCGCCGTCGTTGACGACCTGTCACCGCTGAACTTCGTCTATTCATCGTCTTCCTCGTCACTGCTTTGAGCGGCGTTAATGCCGACGATGATGGAGACGCTGAGGTCATCAATGTCCTTGGTATGGACCTATGGAGCTGGACCGGCCGCTTCAGTGGATACGAGCACTTCAATCCGAACGGGCTCTACAGCGACTGAGTTCACACTGATACGCAAACCCTTCTGAATGAAGGTTGTGGAGAGCTCACTGAGCGCGGTATTCAAGTCATCGACAAATCCATCGTTGGCAAATTGGCGCGCGACGCTCTCGTAAAGGTCGCTCACCTCGATGGTCGTCCCTTGTGTAGTGAGCTCGTCCTCGCCCATGCGATCAACGATCGGAAGCGGATCCCAGTTCGGTTGTTGGAGCCAGCTTGCCGAGATCGGAACCTTGAACTTGTCGGGACCATCGAAAGAGCGGACAACCCGTTCGTACCATGTTGGGGATGGCTCTCTTCATACCAATGCCATGCATGCCGATCGTTTCGGATTCGCTGTCGTGCGGGTCGGCGCGTTCGCGGCCCATCTTGAAAGCGTAGTTCTTTGCGATCTCGCGCGGAATGCCACCGCAGTCATCTGCGATCCGTAACGCCGCGCGGCCGACTTCAATTTCGATGGAGTGTTTCGCATAGTCGGCCGGGTAGACCCCAGCCGATCGAAGTGCGCCATCGAGGCAGTTGTCCACCAAGTCGACAATCGCGTCCTTGAGGTCAATGTCTCGCTTGAGCATGGAGACGAAGAACCGTTTGGTCGGCAGCGCAACTGCCGAGTCTTGCACTGAGTCTGTCATGAGGCTCCTTGATCGCACGGCTCTCATCGACGGCAGGCGAATTCGGCAGAGGTAGGTTTCCCGCTCTCGTAGGCCAACCGCGCCAGAGCACCCAGCGAGAGTGGCCACAGGCGGACGCGGACGCCCTTCGCAAGCGCTCCCCTGCCGACCCGGAGCGGAGCTCCGGGTCTTGGTATCTGGCGCTGCTGATCTGCCGGAGAGGTGTAGGGGCTGGCAACTCGTACTTGCTTGTCAGCACTGTTTTGCGGGCGCGTAAGCGGCTTGCGCCTGGAGATCAGCCGCTGGAAGCTGCTGGTTCGCAGCGGGCTCGAGCCGTCCTGTGTCGCCAACGACCGCTCTCTGCAAAATTGCTGCTGGCGCGTGACGAAGCGGCTGTTGATATCCTCCCGTCACCTTCGCGGCCCTCCGGGGATGGGGCACCGATCGGGCGCAGAGTACGCAGCGGGCTGCGCGAACTGGTGATCGGTCAGGACGCCCGGGGCTCCGCGCGCTGTACCGCTACATCCCCGGCATCGCCACCGTCTTCGTGCTGGCGTCAAAAGCCAGCGGGCAGACGGCTTTAAGCGGCCACCCTGATCCGGCTTGACGGTTCCGGTGTCCATGCCTGCTCGCAGCTGACGAATAATGCACTGGGTCTTCTTCTATTCGGCGAACTCTTCTAGCGTCTTTCCTGCTGCAAGAGCGTCTTTGATCCACTGCGGGCGCTTGCCTCTACCGACCCATTCGTTGCCATGATTGTC